>CAKMKB010000219.1:0-7200 GCA_927435965.1 uncultured Clostridia bacterium | reverse complement strand
AACCTGACAGGGTATATGAGGGTGTCGGGCTCATAAGAGAGATGTCACTGGTGGACTTGGATGGCGCTTTGATTTGCATTTCAGTTTTATTCAAATACTACCTCCTGAATATTATTTGTATTTTTCAACCATTCAATGGCTTCAATTGTATTTTTGTTTATTGAAGCATTCTTTTCCTTCAAAAACTCTAGAGTCTGTTCAAGCGATGACAACAAAGCCCTATCCAAGTCCACCTTTGACATCTCTCTTATAAGTTCTACTCCTTCATAATCCCTATCAGGTTCTATGGCATCAGCCAAATAGATGATTTTTTCGATGTCAGTCATATGACTTCTTCCAGTTGTGTGAAATCTTATTGCATTCAAAATCTCATAATCTTCTATTCCAAATTCTTCTGAAGCGATATATCTGCCTAGAATGGCGTGTTGAAGATTCAAATTGCTAGATGTGTCATTATCAAGTATTATACCATAATACTTCATCTTTTCTAACAACTTATTGTCATCTTTCAATCTGCCACAATCATGTAGAAGTGCAGCCATGTGTGTCTTTTTCAAAGAGACATTGAATTTGCGCGATAATGACATAGCCGTATCAACAACTCTTATGGAGTGGTTGAATCTTTTGGCGCCGATAGAACTAATCAGCTGGTATCTTAAATCATTCTCTTTCATCTTTCACACTTTTGTATAATTTGTTTTTTATTATGTACTGCTCCACTGTTTCCGGTAGAAGATACTTAATCGGTTTGCCAGAAGCTATCCTTTTTCTGATATCTGTGGAGGATATTTGCAGCTGTGGTGCATTGACCGCGTATATTTCCCCATTATATGTATCGGCAAGCTCTCTGAGTTTTTCATCCAAGTTTTCTATGACATATCCAGGTCTGTTGACAGCAATAAATTTAAAGATTTTAAGCATCCCTTCTGGATCCTTCCATGTGGCTAGATCCAGTACCGCATCGGTTCCTGTTATGAAATAAAACTTGCTGTCCGGATCACTGTCATAAAAATGCTGTAGTGTGTCTATGGTGTAGGAAATCTCATCTTTACCTATCTCAAAATCTGAGACATCAAAGAAAGGATGTGTCATCGTAGCGAACTGTGTCATCATATATCGGTGATAAGAGCTTGTCAACCCCTTTATTAATTTATGTGGCGGTGTGCCTGTTGGCACAAAAATAATCCTGTCCAAGTCGAACAAATTCAACACTTCATTGGCGATCACCAGATGTCCATAATGTATCGGGTCAAAGGTCCCCCCCATAATTCCATATTTTTTCAATTTTATAAATCCTCCCATTGTGATAAGATATATTATACATTATGAACATACTTAATTCAAACATTTAGACTCTTTATTATTACTCATTATCACAACTCAGTCTTAATATGCTATAATAATCAAGAAAAATATTACATGATAGAGGTTTAGAATTGAAAAATATATCAATCATCGGATCTACAGGATCTATAGGTACCCAAACACTAAATATTGTCAGACTCAATCCAGATAAACTCAAAGTACTTGCTATCAGTGGTAACTCGAACATCGATTTACTTGAAAAACAAATCCTAGAATTCAGTCCAAAAATTTGTGCTGTCATGAATGCTGAAAACGCAGCAAGACTGAAATCTCGCATATCCACAAGCACAAAGATAGTCTCTGGTATGCAGGGGTTACTGGAATCGGTTTGTCTTCAGGATGTTGACATTGTCGTCACAGCTATTTCAGGTATGATTGGACTACAGCCGACACTAGAAGCTATTAAACATAAAAAAAATATTGCGCTCGCCAACAAGGAGACTTTAGTTGCAGGTGGCCGCTTAGTGATAGATATGGCTAAGAGACATGGCGTCTCAATTTTACCGGTAGATAGTGAGCATAGTGCTATCTTCCAGGCAATGCAGGGCAATCAGGCGACTGATGTCAGGAAAATTATATTGACCGCTTCAGGTGGACCCTTCAGAGGCAAAAAAAGACAAGACCTGCTTCAGGTCTCGCGTAACGAGGTTTTAAACCACCCGAATTGGTCTATGGGAGAAAAGATAACCGTTAATTCTGCCACATTGATGAATAAAGGACTTGAGGCCATCGAGGCAAGATGGCTGTTTGATTTGACAATGAATCAGATAGAGGTCGTCGTGCACCCTCAGAGTGTAGTGCACTCCGCTGTTGAATTTATAGATCATTCTGTTGTAGCTCAAATGGGTTATCCAGATATGACATTACCAATACAATACGCCCTATTTTATCCAGAAAGAATATCAAATCATAATCCCAGCCTTGATTTGACAGCTATAGGAAGTCTAACCTTTGAGAAACCGGATTGGGAGACATTCCCATGCTTAGGACTGGCTTATGAAGCAATGTCAATCGGGAAATCAATGCCTGTTGTCTTAAATAGAGCTAATGAATTAGCAGTTGACCTTTATCTGAAAAGTCAACTCAGTTTCCATGAGATACCTGAACTAATCAGTGAAATTATGGCAAAACATTCAGCCGTCGATATTCGATCTCTTGAAGATATAATAGCTGTCTCTGAATGGACTGAAGAAAACGCTAGAAGCATTTGAACAACTCACCTAAATTCATGGCTTCGAAAACATTATCCTTTTTCTTCATCTCAGCAATGATTCGGTCTGCCTCACCACGAACGTGGTCTCGATTGACGCCATGAAGTATGATGATTTTTTTGTCATTTATTCTCTCAATGCTTTTGAGATTGACCAGATTGTTGTGACCGAAAGGCACATCTGTCATCAAAATAATATCAGCCTCTTTTATTCTGGTTTCATTTTCTCTAATAGTGTCTGCAGTGAAGTCACTGAAAGGACTTTCAATAACACAGTCTATATCGAGACTCCTACAAATAGCCAAGTCTGAATCGCCATCCGCTAAAATACCACAGCTCAAATCATACCCCATTGCATAGAGTTTTTCTATTATATACTCGCCCGTACCACCACCTGATACCACATGTATCCTTTGATTTTTTCGTGGTTCCTTATTCTTGACTCTTAGTGGCACAATCTCGCTGCAATTTAGAACCTTATTTTCTCTAATAATCATCTCCATCTTATATGCTTTGGATAGAATTTCTTCTTTCATGACATTTTCTGGGGTATCAAATATTTCCATTTTACCATCTATCATCAACAAAATCCTATCACTGAAGCGTGATGCCATATTGAGGTCATGCATGATTGACAATACAGTAATACCTTTTAGCCTGTTCATTTCATAAATCAGCTCAATAATTTCCAATTGGTTATGTATATCCAGATTAGAGGTGAACTCATCCAAATATAGTATCTCGGGTTCTTGTGTTAATGCCCGAGCTGTAATGACTCTCTGCTTTTCACCACCGCTAAGGCTATTGTAAAAACGGTCTTTGTATTCATAGGTATTGGTTTGTTGCATTGCTTTGATGATAATGTTACTGTCTGCTTTATCTATGCTTTGATTTTTTTTCAGATAAGGGTTTCTTCCCATCTTCACTATGTCATGTACCTTGAAATTGAATGGAAGGCTGTATTCTTGTGGGACAACACCAATTATTCTTGCCTTTTCCTTCATCCCATAATCTTTGATGCTCTTGCCCTTCAACCTGACTTCCCCATCAAACTTTAGATTGTTTGAAAGACATCTCATCAAACTGGTCTTCCCAGCTCCGTTTGGACCGATTATGCTTATGAACTCTCCCTTATTTATTGTGAAAGAAAGATTGTCAACAATATTCTTGTCGTTTATCTTAAATGAAAGGTCTTTGACTTCAATCAACTTATCCAATCAAAACACCTCCCTTTTCTTCTTGTAAAGTAAAAATATAAAGAATGGTCCCCCTAGAATTGCTGTAACAATACCAACAGGGATTTCTTGGGTGATGATACTCCGTGCAAGAGTATCGCAAAACATCAGTAGAATTCCACCGGCATTGAAAGAAACCGGTAGTAAAATCTTATGTCTAGGACCAGTGAATATTCTGACTGCATGCGGCACTATAAGACCAACAAATCCAATAATGCCCGAAATGGCTACAGCCGCACCAGTTATAATGGATGTGGTAAACAGTATTGTTTTCTTCACACGCTCTGAATTGACACCAAGATTATTTGCATTTTCATCTCCTAAAAGCATCAGGTCCATATCTCTAGATAGATATAGTAACACCGCAAGACCAGCAAGACTGTATGGAATCAACGAAATAACCTTATCCCATCCTTTACCGGACAAACTACCCATGGTCCAATGGATAATAATATGCAAACTCTCTCCAAACAATAGCATCATGACAGCCATCAATGCTGCCAGAAACTGTGACATTGCAATCCCACTCAGTAACAGAGTCGTAATAGGAACATCATTGCCTATCTTGGCAATATTATAGACAATAAAGACGACTAGGACAGCGCCTATAAAAGCTGTCAGATTGATAGAAGCAATGCCTAAGATTTTGATACCTCCAAAAAAGACAATGCTGATAGTAGCACCAAAAGCAGCCCCTGAGGAGATCCCGAGTATATAGGGATCTGCCATGGGGTTTTTTAGAAGTCCTTGATAAGCAACACCACTGATAGCCAGTGTGCCACCAACGAAGTACGATGCGATTATTCTAGGTAATCTCACATCAAGGATTATATATTTTGTAGACTGACTGATGTCATTCTGAAAAGGAATGGCACCGAGTCTTTCCATTATGATTCTGATAATATCCATAAAATCGACCTTGACGGCTCCTATTGATAGATTAATGACCGCAAAGCCTAGCATGGAAATAAATGATAATGCTATAATAGTTTTTTTGTTTCTCATAAATTTACTTGCCTTCGAAAGCCTCAGGATGAATCGCTTTGGCAATCATTTCCAATCCATCAATTATCCTTGGTCCTGGCCTTGATGTAATGTCAGGATGTAGCATGAAAACCTGTCCGTTCCTAATCGCTTCTATGTTTTCATAGCCGGCTCTTCCGAAAATATCTTCCGGTGTTTTAAAGCCATCATCCGATGTCATATAAACCTGTGGATTTTTTGAGATCAGTAGTTCCAGACTGTACTCCGGATAAGCAGATTCAGCATCCTGGGCTATATTGATACCATTGGACATTGTTATCAATTCATTGATGAAGCTTCCCGGTCCAACTGTCATGAGAGGATCATGCCATATTTCATAAAAAACAGTTTTAGCCTGGTATCCTTTGGTTATCTGCATAATGTTTTCTTGTTTTCCCCTCATGCTTCCGATCAATTCTTCTGCTTCTTTTGAGGATCCTATTATATCGCCTATATCTTGTATAGATTGATATGTCTCCTCTAAATTGGTAGGATTGATGAGCATAACAGGTATGCCGGCGCCTTCAAGCTGTGCAAGCACCTCTTCACTTAACCATGCGGCAAAGAACACATCCGGTTTTGAGTCAATAATGAGCTCCAGATTGGGTCCGTTATAATCACCGATTTTGTTGACACTTAAGGCTTCTTCAGGGTAATTGCAATATACCGAAACACCAACCAGTTGGTTACCTTTACCTAAAGCATAAATAATCTCTGTGTTGCTTGGAACTGCTGAAACCAGTTTTTCCGGCATTTTTTCAAATGTCACAGTTCTACCTGAGCTGTCTGTGACAGTCAATGGAAAAACAGCATTATCACCACTTGTAGACTCAGTGTTTTCTGCAGGGGTTGTTGTCGTCTGTGCATCATTGTTTCGACATCCGACAACTGAAAATATCAAAACAAACATTAATACAAAAGCCATTAATTTTTTCATTTTTTCCTCCATAGATTGTTTTTCTGAAACAAAAAATCCCAACCGCAGTTGGGATATGTAAAAATATTATTATTTAAAATAATACTAATACCACCTCCCCTCCGAAGGTTATTAATTCATGATTCAGGCAGGTCTCCTGGCTCGTGCTTGGCCTCATTTCACCCTTCCCGGAATATCCAGTGGCTGTGAAACTTGTATCACTTACAGTAGCGGGGGCTGCAGTGGATTTTAACCACTTTCCCTTTTAAGTAAACACCTGATCAATGCTATTAATAATGCATTGTAATGTTAACATACCACACTTATTTTGTAAAGCTGTATTTCTCTCTGATCTCAGTTATCTTTCCACAGGTCATTGTTCCTTCAGGACATGGTCCTGCAACACATCCAGGGCCTGCATTTTTAAACAGTCCAGGTGCTACATTCATGACCTCGATAAGCATCTGATAAGCCATTTGTCTTATCTCCCATTGTGCCCTTTCACAGCATCTGAGTCTGAAAAAATGCATCAAAGATCTGGCATTCATGGTGACCATTATTTTTGTCTCACAGGCATTGGGAAGAACATATCTCGCATCCTCAATCGCCATTTTTTTGGCGGATGTAGAAGCTGTGCTTTCTTTTTTGCCTTGAGATATCAAGTTTTCATAATGCCTCTGGAAAAGAATATCTGTCATTTTATCGTATATACGTTGATCCTGCTCCATCGCTTCAATAAAAAGCTTCTCGGCTATGGGATTTTGCTTAATCTCAGGTGGTACAACATATTGGAATTGACCCTCTGTAACATATCGCTGGGATCTCTGACTATAACTGGCGATTCTGTGCCTGACTAATTGATGCGTCAACGTTCTGCTGACTCCCTCAATAGCAAAAGTAAAACTGACATGCTCTATGGGTGATTGGTGACCCAGTTTCATCAGCATATTGATGAAGCTTTCAGCTTTTTCCTGTGTCAAATCCTCCATTATCTCATCGCCTGACATGTCCGAATAACATAATTTAGCAGCGGCAGCTACAAGTTTTTCCGGATTGGGTGTGTGTTCGACAAGCTTTACCCTCAATTTTGTCTCCATATAGGCTCCTTTTTTAAAAAATATTGATTAAATATCATTATACACAATATTAGGTATTGTAACAAACTTTATAATTTGTTATATTATTAACAGGGGTGGTTTTTATTAAACGCTATAAAAAAGGAATTGAAACCAGAAACAACATAATCAATGCTTCCAAATCACTGTTTTACTTGCAGGGATTCAATAACACGACAGTTCAGAAAATAGCCGATTTGGCATCGGTAAACCTTGGGCTGCCGCTGCTAAATTATGTTATTCGGACATGTCAGGCGATGAGATAATGGAGGATTTGACACAGGAAAAAGCTGAAAGCTTCATCAATATGCTGATGAAACTGGGTCACCAATCACC
>CAKMKB010000218.1:0-21128 GCA_927435965.1 uncultured Clostridia bacterium | reverse complement strand
TGAGAAATTTGAAGAATGGGGCCAAAGAAGACTAGCTTACGAGATTAAGAAAACTAAAGAAGGTTATTACACTCTTATGAATTTTACATCAGAAGCAGACGCAAACTCATTGACATAATCATCTATGGCCATATCAACATGTTCTTCACAGGCATATATTGTTTTATACATAATAATCTTCCTTTTCAATAATGATTCGAATTCTGTCAGCAAAATCTTCCAGATACTTTTGGAAAATCTCTTGATCAATATCTTGTTCCAATGTTGAAAATTCTGCAAGTGCTTCCGGCATAAGTCGGATGAAATGCTTAACTGATTTTTTATTAACTGCCTTACTATCTGACAGTATAAAGCCATAGTTTTTCATTTTCCCTATGTTTTCATTTAAGTACGTCCTGACTGGTGGTGGCACTTTACCAGCCCAAACGGGCGAGACAATGATTGTTGCTGTAAAATCCTCAGGTTTCATGTCATATTTTATGCTTGTTGTCTTTTCAAAATATGAATCCCAAAGAGCAACTAGGCCACCAATAGTTGATCTGTATCGATTATTATCGGTTATCTCGTCAATACGGCCGTGTAGCTTGGTAGCTATCTCATGAGCTATTTGTCGACTATGGTTGTTCTTAGTGTAGAAGACTACCAGTACACCACTCATAATACTCCTCCGTCATAATTATCTAAAACCCTGAAGGTTTCTTTTCAAAAATTATCTCTATTTCCATTACTTCTCCATTCCTAACAATTTCAAGGGTTGCATTGTCGCCAGGCTTGTACTTAAACAAAGCTCTCTGCAAATCTCCCATGTCATTTAGGGGAAATCCATCTATTTTTTGGATGACATCTCCGGAGTTTAAGGCAGCTTCCTGTGCAGGTGAATCTGGTAATGTTTCGATCACAACAACGCCATACTCTGCAGACAATTTAACATCAAGCTGTCTCTCATAAACATCTATTGCCACACCTCTGATTCCTATGTAAACATCAGAGAAAGTACCCTCCCTGATGACCTCCTCGACGATGTCCTTAGCCACATTGATAGGAATTGAGAAGCCGAGTCCTTCCGCTGAGCTAATCTTAGCGGTGTTAATCCCAATAACCATGCCCTGAGCATCCAATAAGGGGCCTCCGCTATTTCCAGGATTGATAGATGCATTGGTTTGTATCAAAGGTTTCATCACAGCATTGTTCTCAAGGGTTATCGATCTGTTCAGTCCGCTTACGATGCCATTGGTGACCGTTCTATCCAATTCAAGGCTTAGGGGATTTCCTATGGCAATTACCGGCTCTCCAATTACAAGCTCATCACTATTACCCAAATCAGCTGCTTGCAATCCTTTTTTATCGACCTTGACTACAGCCAGATCCAACGTTACATTATTCCAAAGAACTTCACCAGGTGATTCAGTTCCGTCAATAAACTTCACGATAATAGATTCCACCGTACCATCTGCGATCACGTGTGAATTTGTCAGTATATATCCATCAGAACTAACAATGACTCCTGATCCCATGCCTTCAAAAAACTGAGAGTCAAAAAAAGAATTTCTGTTAGATGATCTGGTCACAATTCCAACCACTGAATCCATGGCCTTTTCTGCAACAGCTACAGCATAGTAAATGTCATCTGTGGTGTTGATGTTGATTTCTCTTGGATTTCCTGTTGGGCTGTCCATTAATGGTATATAATTATTTTCAAAGTAGTAGTACAGGCCTCCGGCTCCTATTAGAATACCAAGCAATGCACCTAACAGACCTGAGAAAAAATATTTCAAGCTTTTTTTGTCTTTTTTGACTTCGTCTTTCATGTAAGTTCTTTCTTGATATTCCTGCCCTATCTGATTTTCAGAAATCTCTTCTTCAAATACTTCATCAAGGTCATCTCTTAAATCTTCGTCTAAATCTTCAGTTAATTCTTCATTTATATTTCCTCTTAAATCATCGCTATCCATAACATTACCTCCTTAAGCTACATGTTATAAACGCTATCTTAATTTCATCTGAATTTGCTAGATTTCCTGTATCATACTGCATCTGTCTCTAAAAGTCATATTAATCATCACGTCGCTGCCTATTTTAATGTTGTTGTGTAAAAGGATGTTTTCTACAGTTTTCTGAGCTAATTCAGGAAAATTGTTTTCTTGGCTTAGATGGCCTAAAAAAACATGTTCTCCACCTTTTTTCAATACATCAAGCAAAAAATGAGCCGCGGTTTCATTTGATAAATGTCCTATTTCACTCATAATTCTCTTCTTTAAAACCCAAGGATAAGAACCCACTTTCAAAAGCTCCTCATCATGATTGGACTCAAGAAGCAATAAGTCAAAGCCGAAAATCTTGCTCCTGATATACTCATTGGTGCACCCGGTATCTGTCAACAAGCTAATTTTCTTGATGCCATTGGTTACGTTGAAACCAAACGGTTCCACCGCATCATGTGAAATATTGAAAGGTGTAATGGCCAAATCTTTTATTAATAGCTCCTTATCGGCTTCCAAGAATCTTATATTGTCTTCATTGATTTTACCGACCTTACAGGACATAGCTTCCCATGTTTTCATCGAAGCATAAACCGGTATATTAAATCTTCTCGAAAAAACGCCAACCCCCTGCACATGGTCTATATGTTCATGAGTAACAATAATACCATCTATATCAATAGGGTTGATGTTTATTTTTTTCATTTCATTTTGTATTCTTATGCCACTCAGACCTACATCCACCAAAAGACCGGCGTTGTCTGTTCCGATGTAATTGCAATTTCCGCTACTGCCACTGAACAAAGAGCAAAATTTCATATTAGTTGATCCTCCATATGACGATTACGTTAATATATCTTTGACTAAGGATTCCTCGTCTTCTACTCTTCGTATTTTAGCACCCAGATTCATAAATTTATTCTCAATAAACTCATATCCCCTGTCTATGTGATAGATATCGTTGACCGTTGAAACACCTTCAGCTGCGAGGCATGCCACAACCATAGCAGCACCTGCTCTCAAATCAGTAGCCTTCACTTCTGTCGCTCCTAATTTATCTACTCCCTTGATTGAGGCTGATCTGCCTTCCACTTTTATCTTCGCTCCCATTTTAACAAGTTCATCTATATATTTGAATCGATTTTCAAAAATACTTTCTATTACAATACTGTCTCCATTGGTCATAGCTAGCAATACCGTCATAGGTTGCTGCAAATCTGTTGGAAAACCAGGGTAAGGAAGGGTTTTAATATTGACGGGAACCAGCTCCTTCTCATAGTGAACTCTCATTGAATCACCATACTCTTCTATGTTCATTCCCATTTCTTTAAGCTTAGCGGTTACGGGCTCTAAATGTTTTGGAATAATATTGTTGATAATCAGATCTCCTTTTGTTACGGCAGCAGCTATCATATATGTGCCGGCTTCTATCTGATCCGGTATAACACTATACTCACCGCCATGCATTTCTTCAACTCCTGTGATTCTGATGACATCTGTTCCCGCTCCTCTAATAGAAGCACCCATGGCATTGAGAAAGTTTGCGGTATCAACAACATGAGGTTCTTTAGCAGCATTTTCGATAACTGTTTTTCCTTCAGCAAAAACTGCAGCCAGCATAATGTTAATTGTGGCTCCTACACTGACAACGTCAAGATAGATTTTATTGCCTATTAACTTCTTTGCGCTGACTCTTATGACATCGTCCTTAACTTCAAAGACGGCTCCGAGCGCTTCCAGACCCTTTATATGCTGATCTATAGGCCTTAAACCGATATCACACCCTCCTGGATAAGATATCGTCACATCTTTGAATCTTCCAAGCCCTGCTCCTAGTAAATAATAAGAAGCCCTCAGCTTTTTGGTAAGGCCATTGGGTATAAAACATTTTTCAATTTTACTCGTGTCAACATTCATAACACCAGAATCGCTGATACTAACATCCGCACCCAGTTTAAGCAAAATATCCCTGTAGACAAAAACATCTTGTATCATCGGTAAATTTTCAATCGTGCAGTTACCACCTGTCAGTATTGTGGCAGGTAGAATAGCCAGGGCAGCATTCTTAAAACCACTGATATTGACCTTTCCCCTTAATCTGTTTCCACCTTCTATAACTAGTTTAGCCATTATATCCATCCTTCTATTTTTAGCTTATCGCTTATTGATATTAATACCAGGATTATATTATAATAAAATTCCAATGTTATCAACCTTTATTCGAATTCTAATAAATATTTTATAATCCCACTTTCGAATACAACCTTCCAGGTAGGCTCGAGATTGTCCACCACAATCTCTCCCCAGTTGATCAGTTCTTCATCTCTATAGTAGCATATATCCATACCAATTACTGTCTCGCCTCTAATATCTTTGTATTTCAGTAATCTTAAGAGTGCTTCTTCCGGTTTTGACAACACAATATTAGCTTGAGTTTGTCTAAGACTTTTGATGCGCTGCATCTCGAAACCAACTACTCCAGAGCCATCCTGTATAAACATGTAATAGGAATTCTGCAATGGATACCCTTGAAAGTTCTCGGTGTAAACAATATGGTTTGTATTATTGATTATATAAGAATCCGTCTGATAGAAACCATTCAAATTTATTTGATGCTTGCTGGTAAATGTCTCTATCTGTTCAGTAGCGTCAGTTATATTCGGTTTAATCTCAGATTCAATATCTCTTGTCATAAAAAGAATTTTTTTGCTCTGGTTTATTTGAACTGACTGCCCACCGCTGTTGATATAATACTCATTTTCAATAAGCTCGGTATAATCGTTACCTAAAAATTCACCAATCTCATTACTCTCACTATCAAAAACCATGTACTCGACCTCAAGCAGCGGTAGAATCAATTCTTCTCCTGTCACGTCAATTGATACTGTTATATTTTGTTCTGCTAGGCTTTCCTTGATTATCTCAAGTGATACTACAGGTTCTGAATCGTTTTTTATATCCATTACTTGGAGTACCAGGAAGATATCCAATATGATAAATGCAATAATGAGTATCGTTTTTGCCTTATTCCAATCCATCGTCAACCCCCTGCGCAACCTTTTGTTCCTCAATAATCGCACCTGTTATGGCATTGAAAACATACTTCCTGTCAGTGGTTTTAATAACCCATACACTCCTCATTAATTGATCCCTTGATCTTCTTGATGGGTCAAAGTATGCAAGATATATTTCTTGAATACTGTTTAAAATCCTCTCTTTTGCTACATCAAACTCCAAATACTGATCTTCTGGATTTTCTAAATATAGCTCTGTGATAAAATCAATATTGCTCTCAATGATTTCTTGGGGTGAAAATACATTCACCTCAATCATCTCAGTTTCCATCAGTTCATCCACCACGCGAATGAATCGCTGGTAAAAAACCACCTTGCTACCTATAACATCTATTTGAATGGCTTTTTCTTCCCTTACCTGGCTAAAAACAATTGGTCTCTCAAGCAGGCTATGGTTGAATAAAAACCGGTAGCCATATTTGCCATCTTCAATGAACGTGGTTACTTGACTCAAATAAGCGTTATCAGGAAAGCCTAGAAAATCATCTATAAAATTGAGTGCAATAAGAAATGATCTGTACATAGAACTGTCATCCAGAGTGCTTTCTATGGAGTCGTAAAACTCCAGTAACCCTTCTTCGTATAGTCTTAGCACCTTTTCATTCCGATATATATAATTGATAGTTTTTGAACTGTCTATGGTTGTTCTAACGTAATCAAAACTGTCTTTAAAGTAGTTCTTGGCAATATTTTCTATGTTTATTGTGTCCTCTATGTCTATTTCCGATTTAATAAATACCGGATTAAAAGCCGTTTCTTCCTTTGAGATCGGTATATTGGGTGCATTTGGTCCATAATTAAACAAAGTATCATATTTGTTTGACGCATAAGTCATTGTGTTGTCGTAGGCGTCTGTCAGTTCCTGTTGATCTATTGTTATTTCAAGGCCGTACGTCTTAATGCCATCATTTACATAGATCTTCTCGTTGTCAATGCTATAGGCAATCCACAGTATCCTGTCCACAACATTCTGAAACCTGCTGTTATTCATTCCAAAGCTCTCTATTAAAAGCTCAGAAGGCATAGAACTGTCAAAATAGATCTTTATTGTTCTGCCATCAGGTGAATCTTCCAGAATATCTCCCTCTGCATAAGCAAATCGAAACATTTCAAATAAAGCATCTCTATAAACCTTCCATATAGATTCGGTTATTTCAGAATCATATATGATGTATTCATACTGGTTTGTTACAGAAACCTTGGATGGTTTAATCTTATCCCACAGATAGACTTCTTCTATTTCACTCTCTATCGGATTAAACCTTGTCAAATCAATTGACAAATCCAACCATATGAAGGACGAGGAATAGATTGCTATGGAAACAAGTATGATAAGGAGAAGGTTCTTGATTTTTTCCCTAAACATCAAACTCACCTCTAGTGATGGCAGGAATCACAATTCTGAACTCAGTGCCATCATTTGGAGTGCTATCCACTTCTATTTTAGAATCATGCGCTTCCGCAATATGTTTAACAATGGCCAAACCTAATCCTGTTCCACCAAAATCTCTTGATCTTGCCTTGTCAATCCTATAGAATCTTTCAAAAATTCTTTCTCTAAATTCTTCCGGTATTCCAATACCGTTATCTTTTATTTTTATTACAAAGTAATTATCGATAAGGTCACAGCTGATGTCAATTACACCTTCCTCAGGAGTATACTTTATGGCGTTTCCTATTATATTTTGATAGATTTGTTCGAGACCGTCTTTATCAAACAAAACAGTGATATCATCCTTGCAGCCCTTGTACTCAAGCTTTTGTTTTTTTGCTTCCCATCTTAGCTTCAGTTTTTCCAAAGTTTCGGACAGCAGTTGACAAGGATTTAGATAAATTTTGTTCCAATCTGCCTGATTGTATTCCATTCTGGATAATCTCAACAGATCACTTACCAACCTGGACATTCTGTCACTCTCATTGTTTATGACATTGAGGAAGTATTTGGCTGTTTCCTGATTATCCAACGCACCTTCCAAAAGAGTTTCGGTGTAGCTTTTAATGGTTGTTATAGGTGTTTTCAGTTCATGGGATACATTCGCCACAAATTCCTTTCTCATGTTTTCAAGCTTTTGCTGTTCTGTTATGTCCTGAATGACAAATATCACGCCCCCGACCTCTTCAATCTCGTTTTTAAATGGCGCATAATTGATTTTATATATATAATCGTTAATATTGACAATAACATTATTGGTGTAATCATTTTCTTTCAAAAACACAAAGGATAGCTGATAATCAATCTCTGACAGAAGCTGATCTCCATCAATGGTTTTCTCATCATCTATATCCATTATCTTCTTAGCAACCGGATTGGCATATATTATGTTGCCATCTAAATCAAATGTAATGACGCCATCAGCCATATAGTTAAATGTCGTCTCCATTTTGCTTTTTTCCTGATAAACCTGAGATATGTTCTTTTTAAGCTCTTTAGTCAAATAATTGAACATCATAGCCAGTTGACCCAACTCGTCATTAGACTTAACCGCTACTACCTGCTCAAAATCTCCTTTTGACATTTCCTTGGCCTTCATAGTCAGATCCTTAATAGGCCCCGTTATGCTTTTAGCAAGAAAGAATCCCAGCACGATGGTAATCGCTAGTGCTAGCAATGTGGCTCTGGTTAGCATTTTTGTCGTGTTATCCATGGTTTCATAAACCGAGTCAAGCCTATAGGTCAGATAAATAATGCCCTCTATATTGCCATTCTCATTCTTGACAGGATAAGCCATATGTTTGACTCTGCTCTCTGTTCCATCAAAGCTTTCAATTGGTATAGTCTCTGCCAATTCACCTCTCATGGCTTCCAATATAAGAAGATTGTTTATCCTTCTGGTTTCATAAGCGCTAAGGGAAACCACACTACTGACAGTACTCCCAATAATTGGTTTTTCATCAGTGTTTAAAACGATATAAAGATTCTCATCATAGCCAATTTGAACATTCTTATCAACTAGTTCGAATATCTCTTCCTTATTACCTGCCCAGTCATCATCCTGCAATAAAGTTGAGCTTGCTAAAATTGAGAAGACATGGCTCCTCATTGATTGGGTTATAGATTCAAGCTGTATTTTTTCTAATTGATCAGTAATGAAAAATCCAACGATGGACATGGCAAGAAAGACCAATAGAAAATAGATGATGATGAATCGCCATCTTATGCTTCTGAACATTGCTAAATCCTCCTGAAGTAATATCCTACTCCTCGTTTTGTGATGATGTATTTATCGTCAATCGTTTCTATCTTCTCTCGCAACCTTCTAACTGTAACATCAACTGTTCTCAGGTCACCGTACTCATATCCCCAGACAGCTTTCAGCAGATGCTCCCTATCGAATACCTTATCTGGATTGAGAATCAGAAATTTGATGAGCTCAAACTCCCTGTGTGTCAAATCTATAATCTCGCCATCCCTAAAGACTTCCAGTTTATTGAAATCAATTTTGAGATTTCCATATTGAACAATTTTGGATTTTTTCTCTTCATCTGGATCTTTATACTTTTCTCTTCTGATATTGGCCTTTATACGTGCAATGACTTCTTTCATACTGAAGGGCTTTGTAATATAATCATCTGCACCGTAATCCAACCCCATTATCTTGTCTGATTCCTCTTCTTTCGCCGTCAGCATGATAACGGGCATAGTCATCTGTGTTCTCAATTCCTTCAGAACATCAAATCCATTTTTCAAAGGAAGCATAATATCAAGCAGCATCAAATCAGGTTTTACTTCTAATGCCTTTTGGATGGCCTCTTCTCCGTCAAAAGCTGTGTATACTTCAAAACCTTCCTTTTCCAGATTGTATTTGAGAATATTGGCAATAGGTCTCTCATCATCTACAACTAATATTTTTTCACTCATATAAATACCTTCTTAACAAAATTTTACTTATTATATCATATCTTGATCAATTTTTGTCATTTCTTCAAATAGCACCTTGACCCTTCGATAAATCCTACTATAGACACGACGATATATTGTATCGTATAGTTTTACAGCTTCTTTCTCAGGTTTGAAAACTTTTTTGACGTGCACCATCTTCTCAACGCCTTCATCTACGTCTCGGTACAGTCCCACCGCAACAAATCCCGCTATAGCAGCCCCGAGTCCCGTTGTCTCATAAGTCTGAACCTTATAGACCTCTCGATTGATCAGATTAGCTGTGATTTGACATATGACGTCACTCTGAGAACCCCCGCCAGAGAGTGCGATTTTCTCCATTTTGACACCCGACTTTTTCTCAAGTTTTTCTATCCCTTCTCTCAAAGCGAATCCTATGCCCTCAATAATAGCCCTGTAAAAATGGACTTTACCATGTACATCGCTGAATCCTATGATAGATCCTCTGGCCTCTGGTCTTAGGAGTTCCTGCCCCCAATATGGTTGTAGAATCAGTCCCTCGCACCCGGCAGGAATCGTCTCAAGCTTCTTTTCCAGTAATCCAATAGCCATGTCACTGTCGCCGTTAGCTTCTGCCAACTCCTCGTGTGCAAACTCCTCCTCAAACCATTTAATCATCCAATATCCTCTGCTGATGGTAATCTCTGGATTATACCAGCCATATTTCACCGATGGAAATGGTGGAAACAAAGGAACAAGTTCGAAATATCGATTCGAGGTGGTTTGGATCGTTGCCTGTGAGCCAAGAGATATACTACCCCTGTCAAGATTATTGCAGCCTACACCTATAGTCTCACAGCCTTTATCCGATCCGGATGAGGTTACCGGTAACCCTTCTCTTAACCCAGTCTCTGAAGATGCCTCCTGTGTAAGATAACCCATAATTTTGCATGGTTCGATCAAATCATAAAGATATCTATCCTCGATTTGGAGTATCTGTCTTTTGATATCATTTTTACCTGTCCATTTGAAACGTTTGTAGTCAAAAGGTAGATGACCAATGGTCGATGCTGTGCTATCCAAAAATTTTCCTATCAGTTTACTGTTAAGATACGCGGAAAGCAAAAGATATTTATGTGTTTTTTCCCAAATGTCAGGCTCGTTTTCTCTTAGCCAGTTTGCTCTGAACTCCCTGTTGAATGTCTCTCCAATCCTCTTGAATTTGACCAAGGTCAAGGCAATATTTGCCCATAGTGCCATCGGTCTTACTTGCTCGGTTTTTCTTGTGTCAGCCCATATAATGCAGTCTCTTAAAGGTTTCCCATCCTTGTCAACCACAACAATTGAGTCTCTTTGACAGGACAGTGTTATCCCTTTAATACTATCAACCAGTTCCTGATTCTCTGATTTAAGCTCTTGAATACCCTGACAAATCATGCGCCACAAAATATCAGGATGAATCTCTTTCCAACCCGATTTAAGAGATTTGTATTCTGTGATCATATACTTCACTTTCAATTTTAGATTGCCCATTGAATCAAAAACCAATATACGTACACTTTGAGTTCCACAATCAATAGACATGAAGTAATCTTTATTATCCAATTCTCTCTCCAACTATAGCTTTATTTGGTATTATTATATCAAATTAATGTAAAACAGTATAACAAAACCGAATGTAAGTTATAGAACTTTTATTATAGAGTTCTACATTATATAATTTTTATTTGATGATCTAACCAATATATGGTATAAACAATATGAATCAAGTAATAATAGAAAGATGATAACGAAAGGTAGGATTGATAATTATGATTACTGTTATAGATGGCATGGGCGGAGGATTGGGTGTCAAAATTGTTTCAGAGCTGAAAAAACGTTATTCTGAAGAAATAAAAATACTGGCGTTAGGAACTAATTCTACTGCAACGGCTGCTATGAAAAAAGCCGGGGCGGATTTGGCTGCCACAGGAGAAAACCCAGTAATGGTCAATTGCAAAAAAGCAACCCTAATTCTGGGTCCAATCGCAATTATAACGCCTGATGGTCTTATGGGAGAAATCACACCAAGGATGGCAGAAGCAATAGCCCTAAGCGACGCAAAAAAAATATTGCTTCCCTCTGACAGGTGCAATATAGATGTTGTATCAACGCCAAAATTATTGAATATGACTGATCTAATCAAAGAACTGGTTGATAGGGTTGGTGAGGAGTTGGTTTAGAACTCCTCATCATCCGGCATTTCATCCTTATCAAGAACATCCGCTACTTCTGATTTATCTGGCAATATGATCCACAGAAGCACATATGCTGCAACTCCTGCTCCCCACGCCCAGGAAACCACAAACCATAAAACCCTCACTAAAGTGGGATCAAGGTCAAAATACTCAGCTACTCCCTGGCATACACCAGCTATTTTCTTTTTATCAGGGTTTTTGTAAAGCTTTTTATTCATTCAATTCACCATCCTAAATTATTTTTTGCTATATATCATTTATACACTACCTGCATTAATTATAAATGAGTCATCTATTAGAAATCAATTAATTATTACATTGGTTGATTTATTTCGAGTTCATCAGCTTGCTATTCAGCCAGCCTTCCTTAGTAAGTTTGAAATGACATTCAACATGAAGCGACTTATACCTCTCAACCATCTTAATCTCCTCTTTGTAACAGCTATGTCCGGCGTGTTCCAAAGATTTAATCGAATTCACATTATCCTTCCAAGCCTGGGCATGTATTTCATTTGCTTTAAGAGTATTAAAACAATACTGATAGACAAGCTTTCTCGCTTCTTTCGTAAATCCTTTTCTCCAGTATTGCTTGCTGATTCTTTCTACCTCTGATGGTATGATCAAGACGCCATCCTCATTCTCTATCGGTTTCCATATCCAATAGATACCAATTATTTTCCCGGTCTCGTTGTTGATTACTGCCCAGGAAATAATATGTGGTATCTCTTTGTATTTTTGGAGATTGCTTCTAGTTTCATTCACATTGGTTGGGACGTCGTTGCCCATCCATTGGTGTATCTCCGGATCCTTCATATGCTTATACCACTCAGGAGCATCAACAGGAACATTGATTTCTCTCAGAAGAACTTTACTCGATACCAGGGTTGGTACATTTTCTAGAACATTCATTCCACACCTCTAATCAATCCTTATATCACATTATATACCCTTAAGCCCCATTAAATATACGGTTAATTTTTTTAATTGACTAAAGAGTACTAAAGTGATATTATGACCTTAGAGTCACATGGAGGTGTGAAATGCCAAAACAAACTTTTTTCAACCTTTCGGAAGACAAAAGAAATAATATTAAAAGTGTTGCATTGGATGAGTTTTCTGAGTATTCATTTTCCAAGAGCAGCATCAACAGAATTGTAGAGAATACCGGCATCGCGAAGGGTAGTTTTTATCAGTATTTCGAGGATAAACTAGATTTGTATCGGTATATATTGCAGTGTATTGCAGAAGAAAAAATCAACTACATCCAAAAATACACTTCAGAGCTTTCCAGCGGTGACTTTTTTGACTATTTAAAGGCCACTTATTCATCAGGCATCGCCTTTGCCATTGACCATCCTGTGTATGCCAAAATAGGTATATTTTTGTTGAAAGAGGATGAGAGAACGCAACAAATGATTTATGGTGATCTGATGACGACAGGTGAAAACTTTGTTAAGAATATGATATTGGAAGGTCAGGAAAAAGGAAGTATCAGGCAGGACATCAGTGCAGATTTTATAGCTTTTATAATCAACAAGCTTAATTTGGCCTCTACTGAATATCTGAAAAGCAAAACATTTGATGATGACTTTTACAAAGATTATGAGGAGTTTTCCAATTCAATTATTGATTTGATAAAAAATGGCATTAAGTCAGTTCTATAACAATATGGTAAAAGGGAGGAAAATATGATAACAGTAAAAAATCTTTATCACTCTTACACTAAAGATGATCGCTATGCAGTTAAGGATGTAACCTTTGAGATAGAAAAAGGAGAGGTGTTTGGCTTTTTAGGACCCAGCGGTGCAGGTAAATCGACGACTCAAGGTATTCTAACCGGTCTTCTTCAGCTACAGCAGGGTGATGTTAATGTCGTTGGATATGATATGAGAAAACCATCAAGGGATATGTTCAACAAGATTGGTGTCTCCTTTGAACAGTCTAATGTCTACAACAAGCTCTCGGCACTTGAGAATCTCGATTTTTATAAAAAACTCTTTGATGTGCCAACTATAGATTCTATGTTTTTGTTGAAAATCGCAGGACTGGAACATGTTGCAAATAAAAAGACCTCCGAATTTTCCAAGGGTATGAAACATCGACTTACTTTTGTCAGAAGTATGCTGAATAATCCTGAGGCGTGGTTTTTGGACGAGCCAACTACAGGACTTGATCCTGCCATAGCAAATCAGATTAAAGATATCATAAAGGAAAAAAATCAAGAAGGAACCACTGTATTTCTATCAACTCATAATATGTATGTGGCCGATGAACTATGCCATCGTGTGGCCTTCATCATCGACGGTGAGATCAAGTTGATTGACTCTCCAAGAAATCTTAAGCTTCAGTATGGTGAGAAGTTGGTTGCAGTAGAATACAAGCTTGGAGATGAACTCAAGAAAGAGTCATTCTCACTGATAGACGAAAAGGATCGATCGAGACTCAACGATATCATCAATCAAGGAAATATTGAACTGATGCATACAAAGGAAGCGACTCTTGAGGAGATATTCATCAAGGTTACAGGTAGGGGGCTGCAATACAATGAGACTTCTGTATAATTTTTTAAAGGATATGCGCTTATCATCAAAAAGCTTCTACTTTTATCTTGAAATTGGTTTTACAGTGATTATCATAGCTGTTCTCTTATTCGTCGTGCCTGAGAATTTCGAAACCAATTTATCAATATACCTGCACCTTGATGTAGATGATGGCCTGTATACGGAAATAATGGAAACCTTAGGGGATAACAGTACCGACGAGATAACCATAGTCGATACGAGGGAGTCTCTGGAGGAATCCATGGCTGAAAACAGAAGCAGTGTCGGATTATCCATCTATCGAGAAAATAATCAGACAGTATACAATTTTGTTTTACAGGGGTATGAGGAGGAGAAATTCAAGAATATCATAAAAACAACTGTAGAAACTGCATTTGCCAATGAAATGTTTGGTGACACCGACAATATCACTATAACTACACTAAATCAAGGAGTAGAAAAGCTTTCAGACAGAACCAATATGATCCCCATAATACTGACAATGAACGTCTCTTTTATGGGATTGTTTATAATAGCTTCCTATATATTTCTAGATAAGGAAGAAGGCACCATCAAAGCATTGGCTGTTACTCCCAATCGTATGTGGGAATATCTCCTGGGAAAAATGGGTGTGCTTCTAGTATCAGGAATCATATCCGGATTTCTTCTGATGGTCGTAATGGTAGGTACCAAAGCAAACTATCTTCATTTTAGTATTCTGCTCATTTCCACGAGTCTTTTTGGATCTGCTCTTGGATTATTTGTATCCAGTTTTTTTGATACCATGACAAAAGCGATGGGTTGGCTGTTTATGATCATCATCATATTTGCTCTTGCAGCCACCTCTTACTTCACACCCTCATTTTCACCTATGATTATCAAATTTCTTCCATCATATCCTATAATGTTTGCTTTCAGGGAAGTCTTATTGAATAATCCTGATATCATTTATATCTATACGACAGCTATTGGGTTTGGAATTGCTACAGTCTTCTTATTTGTAGCGGCAAATTACAGATTCAAAAAAACACTTACCATTTAGGAGGTGACAAGATGCTTAAAAGAATTTTATCCGTAATGACCAGGGATCTTAAAAGTGGTTTAAGGGACTTTATGGTAGTATATATACTTATAGCCCCCTTCATGCTGGCCTTCATACTCAGAGCCTTAATACCAAGTGTCAGTTCTACCACAGTCAATATTGCAGTCCTCGATACCATGGACCATGAGATGGTGTCCTATCTTGAAAACTATAGCTACATTGAAACATTTTCCGACAGAGACCAGCTCATCAATCGTATCGGGCAAACTGACGATATATATGGGCTCATCAAGTCAGATGATGGATATGAGATTATCAATCAAGGAAACGAAACCGGTGAAGGCATTGAATTGATAAGATATATTGTCAATGCCAGAGAAAATGAATCAACAGAGTTGCCGGTCATCGTCAAAGTATCAGATATAGGGTGGCAGCTTTCACCTCTAAAGCAATATGGTGCAAATTTTCTAATCGTTTTTGGTTCTGTATTTGGCAGTATGATCATATTGCTCTCAATAGTAGAAGAGAAAATGAGCAACACGCTTTCAGCCATCAACGTAGCGCCTATAGCAAAATTTGAGTTTGTTATTGGTAAAGGACTTTTGGGATTCATCATCCCTGTCATAGGAACTATAGGAACATTGATTATTTTAGGATTCACCCAGGTCAATTATGGCATGACCATCTTGACAGTCTTATGCATTTCATTGATCAGTGTTGTGATAGGCTTCAGTATTGGCGTCGTAAGCACAGAACCAATCGGTGCCGTAGCAGGAATGAAAATGATTTTTTTACCCATTATGGCTTCAGTTTTCGGCGGCATATTTTTAGCTGACAAATGGCAGTTTTTACTTTATTGGTCACCATTCTATTGGGCTTTTAAATCGATAGATTCCATTATTCTTCAAACAGCCAACTGGAGTAGTATCTTAATGAACTCAGCTCTTATTATCATTCTGACATCCTTTGTATTCTTTCTACTGAAAAATCGCATCAAACATGGATTAAACTAAATTGAAAGGAGGATTAATGATGGACGGATATGCTTTATTAGGATTGTTGGCTATTTTATATGCAATTGCGGTGGTTTATATTGCCGCAAAAAAACCGCCTAAACTCTGGGATATGGCAAAAATCAGAATGTTCAGGAAGGTACTTGGCGAACAAGGAACTGTAATATTTTTCTACATCTTCGCTCTGGTATTTGTAGCTCTGGGTATTTGGCTAATCACAATGTAAAAAAGTATCTTAGTAACAATAAAGTCCGCTGGATTCCAGCGGACTTCTTTTTTTCATATTATCTGTATTGTATTCCTATGTATGATTGGGGATTGACAGTCGATCCGTATTTTCTGACCTCGAAATGTACATGAGGTCCTGTACTCCAACCTGTGTTGCCGACAGCTGCTATTGTTTTGCCTTGATACACTTTTTCCCCCACTGACACATACAATTGTGAGCAATGGGCATATCTGGTGGTAAATCCACCGCCGTGGTCTATCTCAACCATATAGCCATAATCACCGAACCATCCGGAATAGATAACAACGCCACCATCTGCTGCTTTTATAGGGGCACCAACTCTGGCACCGATATCCAAGCCTTGATGAAAACCACCCCATCTTGCTCCGTATCTGGAAGTGACTGTTCCCGCTGGTAGTGGATTGATAAATGATCCTGTACCTTTTTTGGGTGGTGGTTCCTGTATCCCATTGTATACCACTTTTGTGACAGGCTCTTCTGTCACGGTCTCTGTCAGAACTTCTACTGAAACCTCTATTCCATTTTCCTTGATTATATAGGCTTCAACTTGCTTGACGCCAGTTTTACCTGCATTCTTGGTTGAATACTCGTCACTGTACATCCATGAAACCTTCTCGTATTCAGTCTCAAAAGGAATTGGTACTGGAAAAACTGCTATCTCTATTGTTTGGACAGCGAGGAAAGGCTTTGGCACTATCAGTGACAACTCATCTCCAGGATATATCAAGCTTAGATTTGACCCGCTATTTGCAGCTGTAAGCTCTTCTATTGTTATGCCATATTTGCTGGCTATAGTCCACACATTCTCGCCTGATTCAACGATATGTGTTTTTTCTTCAGTGGTTCCTTTTTGCAGGTACATCAGTAGTTGTTCGTATTCATCTATCTGGTATTTTGAAACCTCTTCCTGAACAATCTCGACCTCTTCGGCAAAGCTCAGATCCAGGATGCTACCATTTTCCAGTAATTCTGCATATGGTGCTTTGATATCTTGCAGTATTCTTTCCGCTTCCTCTAATGTCTGGAGTCGTCCAATTATTTCGCCGTCTACTTTAATACAGTAAGCTAATATATTGTATTCAATCTGTGATCTAATTCTAGTCATAATCTCAAAATGACTATCAAGATCCTCATCTTCTGTATGGGAGGCAACGTATTCGATGTTGTTTGATATCGCTATCTCGGAATGGCTTGATCGCTGTATGGATTCTTTCACTTCCGCAAGAATATCTTCTATTGCTTGTTTGTCTCTCACATCTCCGACATGATTTCCATCAAAATACACCTCAAATGATCGAGTAGCTAATTCCTGCTCCTCAATCAATGTAGCTTGCACATTTATAAAATTCAATACGTGAGAATAAGTTAGCACTGTTAAAGTTAAGACTAAAAGAATAGTTAAACTAGTCGAATAGTGACTGGAAATAAACTTTTTGATGTGACCTTTGGATACTATCTTCTGTATGAGCTGATTCTTCTTAATGCTATTAATCATTAATCTGGCTTTATCCATAGATGTTTCTCCAATCTTGTAATTTACTTTTTTAGTATAGCACAATATGGAAGATACAGAAAGTTAAAATTACATTTTGTGTCAACTTTAACATTCTGTTCGATTTTTTTATGATATAATATTAAAAAATAGCCTGAGGTGACACCTGATGACGTTTAAACTACAACAGGAAAAGATAGATTTCGGAAATACATCAATAGAGAACATTTTTATCAATGATTTCATGCCAGTGGCAAAAGGTGACTTCGTAAAAGTGTATCTATTGGGTTTTAAGTACGCAATGGATGGCGAAAGTAATTTTTCCAATGAAACCATCTCTAAAAACATAGGCATATCATTGGAAGAAGTAGATGAAGCTTGGCAATATTGGAAAGATCAAGGAATTATAAATATAAACAACAGTATTCAAGGTGATCCTGAGATTGAGTTTGTGAATCTCAAGCAATTCTATGTGGAAAATATCTATCGTTACTTACCAAAGGATACAACATTAAATAATGAACGGCAAGAACAAAAAACGGATTTTGATATGCTGATCGAAGCCAATAAATCACAATCAATTAAGGATATGTTTAGAGAGGTGGAATTAACACTAGGTAGGCTTATCACACCCAATGAAAAAAGGAACATTCTTGATTGGATAGCAAACTACTCAGCGACTCCTGAAATTATAATAGAGACCTTTAAGTATTCCGTAGAGAAAAAAAATATCAAAAGCATGAAGTATGTAGAGACTTTATTAGCGGCTTGGTTTGACAATAACATCCACGATAAAGAAGAACTAACCAAGTACCTGGATGACAAAAAGAAAAATTTCAAATACTATAATACAGTAAAGAAGCATTTGGGTTTTGATGGCAGACAACTGACCTTAAGTGAAAAGAGGATTATAGATGTATGGGTTGATCAATGGGGCTTTTCAATGGAGATGATCATACATGCCTTATCTTTCTCTTCAAAGACTTCAAATCCAAACCTTAACTATTTCAATACAATTTTAGAAAATTGGTACAAAAGTGGTTGTAAAAAAATCGATGATTTGAGCAAACAGCAAAAAACTCAACCAAAATACAGTAAGAATGTCGCAAAAACACCACATAATTTTGAACAGCAGTACAATAAATTATCAGAAGAAGAACTTGAGGACATGGCAAGAAAAAACTATTTTGACTTAATCAAAGATGAAGAGGATATCTGATGAGACAGGAAATTGTTAATGGGATAAAAAAAGACTACAACAAAAAAAGACTGCAAGCTACAGAAGACTTCAACGTGCGCCAAAACGAAATATATGACATGTTGCCTAGAATCAAGCAAATTGACCAGGAAATTGCCAGACTCAGCATTAATATTTCCAGAATCATTTTAACAAAACCGGAACGACTGGAAGAGCAGATAAAAAATATAAGAGAAACAATAGATATCCTAAAGGAAGAAAAGAAATACATCCTTAAAAAAAGAGGCGTTCCCGACATCTATCTTCAAGAGGTTTATCACTGTAGTCAATGCAATGATACAGGATATACCGCAGAAGGAAATATGTGTTACTGCTACAAGCAAAGCCTGATCAATGAATTATACAATATCTCTAGCCTGGGAAATCTATTGCAAAAGGAAAACTTTGATACATTCGATCTAAGTAAATTCGATGACATCCTATATGGCAAGGAGAAACTAACCCCCAAGGAAAACATTAAAATCATTTTAAAACACGCATTGGAATTCGTTGACACTTTTCAAAAAAGGGACAGAAATTTGCTTTTTTACGGTGGAACCGGACTCGGCAAGACTTTCATGTGCAACTGTATTGCTAAGGATCTGATGGATAAGGGGATAATCGTGTTGTATCAATCCTCATTTAAAATGTTTGAGACGATTAGTGAGCATAAGTTCAACAGAAGTCTCGAATCCTATGATAACAAAGACAATTTTGGTCTTATTTATGAGTCCGATCTTCTCATAATTGACGATCTAGGAGCGGAATCCATCAATTCCTTTACAATTACTGAGCTGTTTAACATAGTCAACACACGGTTGATAACAGACAAGAAAACAATAATATCGACCAATCTATCTTTGGAAAAATTATCCGAGGCTTATTCAGACAGGATTTTTTCAAGGCTGATGAGTAATTATGATATATTTAAATTTTATGGCAAAGACATAAGAACCAAGAGGAGCTAAAATGATTTCAATCGACACTTTTAAGAGAGGTCTGAAAAAAGGATTTGATGTCCTTATTCTATTAGGAAAGATAATGCTCCCCATTTATGTGGTGGTAGAGCTTTTAAAGTATTCAGGGCTATTGGAGACAATTTCCAAATTATTTATCCCCTTCATGTCGCTGCTCGGGCTCCCCGGGGAAGCGGCTTTTGCTTTAATAATTGGCGCTTCAGTCAATATTTACGCGGCACTGGGTGTATTGGTCTCTATCAACCTAACTGCCAAACAAGCCACGATAGTTGCTATCGTATTATCCATTGCTCATAATCTTATAGGCGAGACAGTCGTCATCAAAAGGATTGGTGTCAATCCTTATTTTATTACCGGTTTGAGGATCATAACCGCTTTTTCTGTGGGAACGATCATGAATCTGGTACTATAAGGCGGGTAATCCATGGAATTGATTATAATACTAATAGAAGCGGTGAAAAATGGTATTTTAGCTATTCTCGACCTAGCTGTCATCATTTTTCCTTTAATGATTGTAATAGAGGTACTGAAAGATCTTAAAATGTTGGAAAAATTGACTAATTTGATGTCACCCCTTACCAATTCACTGAAAATTCACAAGGATTCTTCACTTCCCTTGGTTATCGGTGTTATCTTAGGTCTTTTTTTAGGAGCTGGTGTACTGGTTAAATCTGTAGATGAAGGCAATCTAGATAAGCGAAGTCTCGTGATTGTTTCAATTTTTTTAGCCCTTTGTCACGCGGTGTTTGAAGATACAGTTGTTTTTGTTCCAATCGGTGCCAACCTATTAATCGTTTTATTGGTGCGAATCATTTCCGCTTTTTTTGTAGCGATAGTCGCATCAAAATTCATCAAAGAAATGAACTAAAAAAAGCAGGAAATCCTGCTTTTTTATCTTCTGTCTTAACCATTTAGCAACAACTCATTGATTGGTCTACCAGGGGGTACTATTGGATAGACAGAATCATCCTTATCTATAATACATTCGAAAAACACTGCTTCGTTCAAATCCTTAGTTTCTTCCAGTGCATTTTCCAATTCCTCTATAGAATGGCATCTGTAGTATCTAATTCCATAGGCTTCAATAAACATCTTCATGTTGACATCATCAAAGGTTTCCGTCTCAGAATACCTTGCTCTGCTGAACATTCTTTGCCACTGTCTCACCATACCCAGAGAATGGTTATTCAGCTGCAAAATCTTTATAGGTAGACCGTATCTTTTTACGGTAATCAACTCATTATTGTTCATCCTGAAGCTGCCATCCCCTGTAATCAGGACTACATTTTTTTCCGGATTACCAACCTGTGCACCTATTGCGGCACCCAAGCCATATCCCATAGTCCCGAGTCCACCCGATGTACAAAATTCTATTGATTTCTTGAATTTCCAGTATTGGCCAGTCCACATCTGATGTTGTCCTACATCTGTTGCAACAATAGTATTATC
>CAKMKB010000217.1:0-2130 GCA_927435965.1 uncultured Clostridia bacterium | reverse complement strand
GCAACCAGCATGATCATGGGTTCGGTGTTCGCCATAGGACAGAAGGACATTAAAAGACTGTTGGCATATTCCAGTGTTGCCCAAATCGGGTACATATTTCTCGGTATCGGTCTAGCTACAGAGCTGGGCTTCTCGGCAGGTTTGTTCCATGTTATTTCTCATGCTCTAATGAAATCCTCCTTGTTTCTAAGTGCAGGTGCTGTCATCTATCAGACCGGGAAGCGTGATATTCGCGATATGGATGGAATCGGCTACCTTATGCCTGTGTCCATGGGTGTTTTTTCTCTGGCCGCGCTTGGTATGATTGGTGTTCCCGGATTAAATGGATTCATGAGCAAGTGGTATTTAAGCCTCGCGGTGCTGGACGCCGGTAAGCCCGTATTTTTATTGGTCATATTGATCAGTAGTTTTTTAAACTCGATTTATTATCTGCCGATTATCATATCGGCTTTTCTCAGAGACAGTAAGGAAAGAGAGAATGTCATGGTGATTGATAAGTTGCCTAAATCCATGATGATTCCAATGGTTATATTATCAATTGCTTGTTTAGTGACCGGCTTGTTCCCCAATATCATCATGAGAATCATAGAGAAAGCAGTCCCTACATTCATAACAACCATTAACCTGTTATTTTAGGAGTTTTAATGAAAAACAAAAATATATTATCCCCAAAAAAATTATTTCCAGATTTTTTTTGCGTCAATTGTGTCATCGTCTTTATCGTTTATATTATAATGCTGGCTGTATTGGTACTGGCATCGTCGATCGGCCTTGGATTTCTTCCTGAGGTTTTCGATGGTCCAAGAAATGTGATTGGAAAATTTATTACATTTTTGGCTGATTTCAAACAGCTTCCGCTATTGGTTATATTTTTGCCATTATTTGGGGGACCTATCGAAGCTTTGCTGGGAAAACGGTCTGAGAATCTAAGAGATACAATGGTTGTTAATTCAACCTTTGTTACTTTTCTTCTCATATTGCTCATGTATCCTCATGTCGTGCAGGGAGACCTGGCTTATACTATTCCAGGAGTCATGGGGTATGGATTGAGTTTTAAGGTTGACATGCTCAGCTATATAATGGCCGTTACGTCGGGAATCCTTTGGTTTTTTGTCACTATCTACGCCCATGATTATATGGGTATAGAATATCATCGAAACCGCTTTTATCTGTGGATGTCAATCACCTTCGGAGGTATATTGGGCACGGTAATGGCCGGCGACCTGTTCACCATGTTTCTATTTTTTGAGATTATGACTTTTAGCTCTTATATGCTCGTGGCTCACAATCAATCAAAGGAATCTATGCTGGCCGGTAATAGCTATATCTTTATGGGTGTCGCCGGTGGACTGTGCATACTATTGGCTATGATCCTTTTATACGCCTATACCGGCACCTTAGATTTTGTTCCTCTTGCAGCCGAGCTACAAGACCTAGGATGGATTAAGTATGCGATGACAGCCCTGTTTGTCGTCGGATTTGGCATAAAAGCAGGTATGTTGCCTCTCCATATCTGGTTGCCTAAAGCCCATCCAGTGGCTCCTACACCAGCCAGTGCGCTATTGTCAGGAATTCTCATCAAAGTAGGTGCTTATGGAATTTTGAGATTGTCTCTTTCCATCTTTATGCCCAATCTGTCCGAAATCACCGGCTTCAGTGATCCATTATGGATTGTTTCTAAGAACCTCGGATTTATGATTATCTGGATGGGATTGGCGACGATGGCTGTTGGCGTCTTTTTAGCCTTGCAGCAAAGCAATATGAAAAAAATGTTGGCATATCATAGCATCAGTCAGATGGGATATATTATCATGGGTGTAGGTGTTGCATCTTATCTTGGTTACAAGGGTAGTATGGGATTTGCCGGTAGTGTCTATCACATTGTGAATCATGCCTTATTCAAGTCGCTTTTGTTTATGGTCGTGGGTCTTGTCTACCTCAGAACCCATGAGCTGAATATGTACAAGCTTGGTGGTTTATGGCGCAAGATGCCTTTTACAGCTATGGTATGTCTGATTGCAGCCCTTGGTATAACTGGCATGCCTGGTTTCAACGGTTTTGCGAGCAAATCTCTGTTGCACCATGCAATAATTGAAGCCTATGAATATGGCCATCCCTCCTTCAGATATG
>CAKMKB010000216.1:0-15959 GCA_927435965.1 uncultured Clostridia bacterium | reverse complement strand
CTATGAGATACACTGTCGAATTAAAAAATCTCGGGAAGGATTACCTGTTAAAAAAACCTGAAGAGGAACAAGAAAAACTATCAGGCATCAAAGGCTTGATTGCCCAGATTAATAAGATTGATGGGAGAATCGGTATACTTAGAGATCTTGAGAATCTGTTCAAGGGCAACAGATTTGTAGAGTTTATTGCGACAGAAAGATTGAAGTACATATCAAGAGAAGCCTCTGTCAGACTCCTCGATATAACCGGAGGTGTTTACGGATTGGAGACAGATGAAGAGGGCAGATTCCTAATAAAGGATAATAAGAATGGAGGTATCCTCAGGGAATCATCCACGCTGTCTGGAGGAGAGACATTCCTGACTTCCTTAGCCCTAGCATTGGCCTTATCAGCAGAGATACAGCTGAAAGGAACAGCCCCGCTTGAGCTCTTCTTTCTGGATGAAGGATTTGGAACACTGGATGACAACCTGCTGGATGTCGTAATGACTTCCCTTGAAAGAATTCATCACGAGAAGCTTAAGGTTGGAATCATCTCACATGTTGAATCTGTCAAAAATAGAGTACCCGTAAAGCTGATTGTAACAGGCGCGGTGACTGGTGAGGGTGGAAGCAAGGTTAGAATCGAACTCAATTAGGAGAAATAGATGACATTACAGCAGAATTTATTGAACTGGTATATGAAATACCATAGAAAACTCCCCTTCAGAGAGAGCCATGACCCCTATAACATATGGATTTCTGAAATCATGCTTCAACAGACTCAGATGGATACAGTTATTCCATATTATGAACGGTTCATGGCCCGATTTCCCACAGTAACCGAACTCGCAAATGCACAGGAAGAAGAAGTCTTTAAAATGTGGGAGGGTCTTGGGTACTACTCACGAGCAAGAAATCTGATAAAGTGTGCAAGAATAATAAAAGACGATTATGATGGTGTGTTTCCAGATGAATATGAAAAAGCCTTAAAACTGCCTGGAATAGGATCCTATACCGCAGGGGCGGTACTCAGCATAGCCTATAATCTGAAACACCCTGCTGTTGATGGCAATGTGATGCGGGTATTTTCAAGGATATATAAAATGGAAGAGGATATAGCCAATCCAAAATCAAAAAAAATATTTGAGGATAAAATCATAACCATGATGCCAGATGATGCAAGACATTTCAACCAAGCCTTGATGGAACTGGGAGCTCTGATTTGCACACCTAAAAGCCCGAAGTGTTCTTCTTGTCCTATCAATGGTGATTGCAAAGCATTCGAACTGGATCTCCAAAATGTCTTGCCAGTAAAAACTCAAAAGCAGAAAAGCAAAAAAACACACCTTGCCATTGCCATTATAAGACAAGAAACTGCAGTTCTCTTCACAAAGTCAGATAAGGGATTGCTTTCAGGACTTTGGGGATTTCCTTCAGCTGAAGGAGAGAATAAAGCATCAGCAAAAGAGGAGCTGATAGAGGTTTTGAATAAGGGATTTGGCATGGAAGTCGAGAATGCAGTTGAAGTCGGAAATGAGAAGCATGTTTTCACCCACAAGACTTGGCTGATGACTGTTTATAGAATCACGGACAATTCTTTATTCTGTGATAAAGCTATCGGATCCATTAAAGAATCAGATGAACAATACAATTATGAAAAACTATGGATTGAACCTTACGAAATAGAGAACTACGCCATATCAACGGCATTCAGAAAAACATTGAAATATCTTTAGGTAAAAATAGAGGAAGGATTAAGATGACAATCAAACTGTATGAGAAGGATGTATATCAGAGAAGAGTAGAGAGCAAAATTCTAGAAGTAATTCATGATAAGGAAAAAACACTTATTGTTCTGGATCAAACCATTTTTTTCCCTGAAGGTGGAGGACAACCGTCAGACAGAGGGACCATAGGCAATAGCAAGGTCATTCATGTATCGGAAAGGGATGGCATTATCTATCATCATGTCGAAAAAGTGCCTGAAGGCGACTCCCATATATGTGAACTGGATTGGGACAGACGTTTCGACCATATGCAGCAGCACTGCGGAGAGCATATCCTTTCAGGTGTTGTTATGGAAAAATATGGATACTTGAACAAAGGATTTCATCTGGGAGAAGATTATGTCACAATTGATATTGACGGTGATATAACAGATGTTGAACAACTAAAAGAAATAGAAACTCTGGCCAATAAAGCAGTTTATGAGAACAGACCGGTAATAATAGATACAGTGGACAGCGCTGAAAAAGCCATGCGGTACAATGTGCGAAAAATGCCGGATCTGCAAGATAATCTTCGAATTGTGTTTATTGCCAATGTGGATAGCGTGGCCTGTTGTGGGACACATCCTGCTCGGACAGGGGAAGTAGGGGTTATTAAAATACTGAAGGCGCAACGTTATAAGGGAATGACCAGAGTGTTTTTCAAGTGCGGACTTAGGGCGCTTCTTGAATTTCAAAGAGAGCACCAAATCATTACAGAGCTAGGTGTAAGGTATTCAGCTGACCTGTCAACAATAATCGACAAAATTACTCAAGAAAAGGAAAAGTTTCAAGATTTGAAAAGCCTTAACATAAAGATTCAAAATTCAATGGCATCTTTCGAGGCGAATCATTTTATCAATGAAATAAAAGATAATAAATTGGTGTTGTCTTTTCAGGATAAATCAATTGAAGACATAGGGTTGATAATAAAGTATATATTAGAAAAAGAGCAAGTTTTCATACTCGCTAGCTCATTGCTAGATAAAAAAGTTATACTCACCCATGATGGCAAACATGATATTGATTGTGGAAGGATCATTAAAGACAAAATTGGTCTTTTCAATGGCAGAGGGGGAGGCAACAAGACCAGAGCCCAGGCTTCTTTTGAGAATGTTGAAGAGTTGAGATCGTTTATCCAAAACATAAAAAATATATTATCAATTGATTAGATTCATTATATTAGGGTATATATTATATAGTATATAACAATCAACAGGGTTCTAAGCACTGTTAGTAATCGGATAAAATTGTTTGAAGTATGGTATAATACGACTCTGTCAATAAATCTTGATAGAGATCACAATCCTAAATATACTAGACTGGAGAAACTGGATGAATCGACTCATCAGTAAATTTTACATCGTGGCTATAGTGGTTGCCATTACAATAGCATTTGGTATGTTTGCATCATTCAATTATTTAGAAAAGACGGTTAAGCAAGAGACACAAAAAATCATAGAATTGGAAAGAAATTATAAGGCAAGCGTCATTGACAACCATCTGGTCTGGAAAGGTCAGATGATTAAGGACGCTTCAGTTTTTATTGCAATCAACCCAGATAATGAAGCGATTATGAGCTATCTCAAAGCACTTATGGATAGCAATCCATCTTTTCAGTCAGTCTACTATGGAACGGTTAACAATCAGATGATCAACGCTAGTGGGTGGATACCACCGGCTTCATTTGATTTAAGAACAAGACCATGGTATGTCAATGCAATCACAGAAAATGAGTTGGTATATACAGAGGCTTTTATGAATGCTTCAGGAGACCAATTGATATTGACTATTGCTCAACCTGTATATAATCAAAACTTACAGCTTCTTGGTGTTGTGGCTGGTGATATAGCTATAGATAATATGTTGGATATAATCAATCTATCTGAACCTAAAGATAATGGCTACTCCTTCCTGATTGACAGTAAAGGCAAGATACTTGCGCACCCGAACTATCCCTATGAGCTTACAAATGGAACAATGGCGTTAAAAGATATATCTGAAATATTATTACCATCATTGATAATTGGTAAGGAAGGAATTGAAGAAACAGTTGTAGATGGACGCAAAGGGTTTCTGGCTTACAGATCAGTCAGGAATACTGACTTTATTCTGGGAAGCTTTATAGAAATAGGAGGCATTATTGATCATTCAGAACAAATATGGATAATATTTTTAATTGCCACCTCATCAACAATCATTGTATTTTTACTTCTATTTATCATTCAGAGAAAATATATCATCAAACCTGTTATGTCATTGAATCAGGATATTCTTTCAATTCCGGTAGGTGGCGAAATAGGTTATCAGTTAAGCATGGATGAGAAGGATATTTTCTTTGAATTAAGGCAAACCGTCAATAATTTGCTCAAAAAAATGCACGAGTATTTTGATAAAACCAGAGACAACCAAGCCGCTTTAGTCAATAAAAATAAGGAATTAGCAGACAGTTTCCAATTAAGAGAATCCATGTTGGAGATATCCCAATCAGTAATGAAAACAGAAGGACTAGATCTTATTTTCGGTACTATCTTGAAAAATGCTTTAAAATCCATCAAACACTCAAAATTGGGAACAATCATGATAAAGGAAGGTGACTATTTTAGAGTAGTGTCACATATTGGATTTGATAGTGACAGTATCGAGAATTTTAGTATTAACTCAGAGGATTCATTTTTTTATAAAGCAACTGAAGGCAAGATGGACCATATAGTACGTATTGACGATGTAAGGATTTTTGATAGCTTTTTAAGTGTCAAAACCACAGAAAATGAAGATGTTTTCATACGATCAACTATTATTGCGCCGATTTATGTGGACCAAGAGTTATATGGTGTAATAAACTTGGATTCCATAGACATCGGTAAATTCGATGATAATGATGAAAAAATGCTGGCGTTTATTCAGAGTAATGTTGAGATTGCTATTACAAAGCATCTGATGTATGAAAAGACACTCTACCTTTCCAGATATGATAGTTTGACCGATCTATACAATAGGAGTTATTTTGAAGAATTCTTTTGGACTAACAGAGAAAAAGCCTTGCGGTATGGGGAAAGTTTTAACATAGTCATATTTGATATCAACAAGCTGAAATACGTAAATGATCATTTTGGACATCTTGCAGGTGACGCTGTGATTATTGAATTTTCAAAACAATTGTCTGGTATAATCAGAAAAAGCGATATAATTGCAAGATATGCCGGGGATGAATTTATGGGGATGTTTTTTAACTCTAACAAGAAAGCCTTACATGCCAGGTTGCTGGAGTTTTTAAAGGAGATGGAAAATAAACTTATACAATTATCCAATGCCTCCATCTTCTGCACTTTTAGCTTTGGGATAGCAGAGTTCGGAGTTGATGGCACTGAGCTAGATCAGCTACTAAGAAAAGCTGATGAGCAAATGTATAGATTTAAATCGGAATATTGCAAACAATACCATTAATTTTCGTAACATATGTTACGTTATATACTAGCGGTCTCGTGTACAATAAGGTCAGCAAATAAACCTTATAGGAGAGCGAAGATGAAAAGAAATGTAATAGAAATCCAAGAAGATAAATGTATCGGTTGCGGACTTTGTGCAGGAGCTTGCATGCAGGGCGCGATTGAAATAATAGATGGTAAGGCTAAACTGGTAAGTGAATCCTACTGTGATGGATTAGGAATGTGTCTTCCAAAATGTCCCGTAGACGCTATTCACATGGTTGAAAAAGATACTGATAACTTTGACAGCAGCAGAAAGAATATTAAGCTGAAGGAAGACAGAAAACTACCTGAGACCATGGCATGTGGCTGCCCAGGAACAGCGATGAAAAGCCTTGAAAGAAAAACACCTAAGGCTACTGTAAGAACAACAACAATACAAGAGCAACCCGCTGATGATTTACCATCAGAGCTGATGCAATGGCCGGTTCAACTGAGACTCGTCAGCCCCAACGCACCATACTTTGAGAATGCTGATTTGTTGGTTGCTGCAGATTGCACTGCTTATGCTTACCGCAATTTCCACAAAGATTTCATTAAGAATAAGGTAACGCTAATCGGTTGTCCGAAGCTGGATGACAACGGCTATAACAGAGAAAAAATCGCAGCCATATTGAAAGAGAATCAGATTAAGAGCATTACTGTTGTCAGAATGGAAGTACCTTGCTGCTCAGGTATTATCCAGGCAGTCAGACAAGCCATGCTGGATGCCCAGTGTATCGTGCCATACAGTGAGGTAACGATCAGAACAAATGGTGAGCTAGTATAGAAATAGTATCATAATCCACGTTGAGTAAATTGACGTGGTTTTTTTAATGCAGTCTATTAGAAGTTGTAGTATAATGAATGTAGTGTCATGAGATTATGATATCATCAAAAAAAGAAGAGCCAATAGCGAGGTCAGGAATGAGTAATATTCTTTTTAAAATTGATAACCTGAGCAAGAACTATCAGATGGGTGAAGTTACTGTAGAAGCTTTAAAAGAAGTCAGCTTTGAGATATATGATGGAGAGTTTGTTGTAATTCTAGGACCTAGTGGTTCAGGAAAAAGCACGCTTCTTAACATTATGGGAGGTATGGATGTTCCCTCCAGTGGGAAAGTCTATTTTAAAGAACAGGACATAACCAATTATAATGAAAAAAAACTGACTAATTTCAGAAGAAAAGATGTTGGATTTATATTTCAGTTCTATAATCTTCTAGGCAATTTGACTGCAAGAGAAAACATCGAGTTGGCAGTTGAAATCTGTGAAGATACTCTCGATATTGATGAAGTTATAAGAGCTGTGAATTTACAGGATAGATCTAATCATTTTCCATCCCAGATGAGTGGCGGAGAGCAACAAAGGGTTGCTATAGCAAGGGCCGCATCCAAAAATCCAGAAGTCATGCTATGCGATGAACCAACAGGTGCTCTCGACTTTGAGACCGGTATATCTATCCTAAAGGTTCTTAAGCAAGTCAACCAGGAATTCAAACGTACTGTAATTGTGATTACACATAACACACCTGTTGCGCAGATGGCCGACAGGGTATTAAAGATGAGAAGCGGAAGAATCATTGAGAGCTACACAAATGATAGTCCAATAGACCCTGAAAGGATTGAGTGGTAATGAAAAAGCTGAATCTAAGGCTTTTTCGGATGATCAAACATTCAAAGGGCCAGAATATCGCGATTTTGATAGTGGTTATAACCGGACTTTTTACCTATACTGCCATGAACAGTGCAATAACCAACCTTGAGACCTCCTTGCTGGAGTTTTATGATTTGACCAATTTTGGAGATGTCTATGTGCAGATGATGCATTTCCCAGAGAGCGAGGTTCATAATCTGGAAAATCTTGATAATGTAAAAGAAGTGGATGCAAGGATTGTATTTGATGCGCCAATGATTACAGACAACCGTGATGAAAAAGTCAGTGTCAGGATAGTTACAGTTGACAAGTATGAAAACCAGATCAACAAATTATTTGTCGAAAAAGGAACTAGAACCATAGGCGACAGAGAAGTACTGATTCAGAAGCAGTTTGCCGAGGCAAGAAAAATTGATGTGGGAGATACCATAACCGTTCAGATCAATGGCGTCAGATATCCACTCCTGGTTAAAGGATTGGTTTCCAGTCCCGAGTTCACCTATGTCATGGAAGATGAGCAGGCTCTGATGCCCAGACCGGATAAGTTCGGCATTATTTTCCTCGAAAAGGATTTTGTTGGTTTGGTCACAGGCATGAAAGGAATATACAATGATCTAGTGTTGACCCTTGAAGATGAAAGCAAATATAAAGAGACCGAGAAGCTATTTGAGAATAGATTTGATAAATATGGTATTATTCGATTAATAGAAAAAGAAGACCAGCTCAGCAATAGCGTCATGTTTGAGGAAATCAACGGAGTCAAGCAGATTTCAGGTTTTATTCCTATCGTATTTTTATTCGTCGCCGCAGCTATCCTGTCAGCCATGATTTCGCGTAATGTAAAGAACGATAGATTGGTTATTGGAATACTGAAAGCCTTGGGATACTCCAATGGGCAGGTATTGAGGCACTACACCATGTATGCTGTCAGCATTGGTTCTGTTGGAGGCATCGTGGGGATTTTTACTGGCACTCTCATGTCCGGGGTAATGACCCGAATGTATCTTGAGTTTTTCTATATACCTTTGCTAAAAGTGAAAGTTGACCCCATGAATATTATAAGCGCAGTAATTCTGACCACGGTTTTTTGTACACTAGCCGGGTTATACGGTGCCAGGAGAGTATTAAAAATATCACCCGCAGAATCTATGAGACCCGAGGTTCCAAAGGAAGGCAACAGAATACTGCTTGAAAAAATTCCGTCCATATGGAGAAACGTAACATTCACTTGGAAAATAGTTTTCCGCAATATTTTTAGAGACAAGAAGAAGTTTGTTTTTATCAGTCTGGGAGCGGCCTTTACAGTAGCCATGTCACTTATGACCTTCTGGCTATCTGACTTGATGGGAGGTATGTTTACAGATCACTACGGCGGATTCATGAAAATGGATTACAGTATTCAGTTCTCACAGCCATTAAGCAAGGATGCTATCATGGACCTGGAAAAGATTATCAAGCCCGATTACATTGAGGGCAAAATGGAAATGCCCTTCGAGGTATCAAACGGTAGATTGAAAAAAGCTGTCAACATCATCGGGCTTGAGCAAAACACCAAATTTTTTGACTTTAAGGATTACCAAGGTAAAACTGTAGATCTTCCGAAAACAGGCGCTTTGTTATCTTACAATCTGGCTCAAGCGCTTGATGTAGACGTTGGAGATCAGGTGTTGATAAATAACTATATTCCAGGAAGAAGTAATGTCTATGTGGAAGTCAAAGGAATCATCAAACAGATACTGGGGATTAATGTTTATATGGATTTATCATATATGGAAACCCTGACTGGAAAAGGTTCTTTCAATGGCGCTTATATCAATACAGATAGAAACATTGGAGAGGATCTCAATTCACTTAAGAATATTGGTGGAGTTCAATCGATTGGAGAGATGCAGGATGCATTCTTGGAGTACCTAGACCTGACCATACTGGCAGTTGTATTTATGGTCATATTCTCAGGGCTATTGGGCTTTGTCATAATTTACAGCATGACCATTCTAAGCATCAATGAAAGAAGCATGGAGTTTTCGTCTTTGAGGGTCTTAGGGTTTACCAAAACAGAGATATTCGGTATTATTCTGAAGGAAAATACAGTCATGTCAGCCCTTGGTTTTGTTTATGGTTTGCCTATGGGCAAACTACTGATTGACGCAATGAGAACGGTTTATGTTTCAGACCTTTATACATTCGATGCACCCATAAATATAAAAAATATCTTCTATGCCTATATATTTACAACCATTTGTCTGACAATAGCTCAGCTGATAACCTATAAAAAGATCAGAACGCTTAATTTTATAGAGGCTCTAAAAAGCCGAACATCTTAATTTTGGAGGATATGATGAAAAACAAAAAAAAGATTATTATAGGACTTATATTGATTCTATCATCAATTGGCATATATTATGCTTACACCAATATGATGTCAACTGAGGAGGAGTATACTTCCACTGCTGTTATTAGAGGAAACATAAGTAATGTTTTTATGGAAAGTGGAGAAATCCTATCCGACAACATCAATGGATATTTTAGCGACGGTATGAAAAGAGTCAAAACAATAAATGTTGCTGTAGGGGATGTCGTAAACAGTGATGACATACTTTTGGAGTTTGAATCAACGGTAGATCTCGAGATAGAGAAAGTGAATCAGGAGATCAAATCACTCGAATCGGCTTTCAATGAAGCGGTTAAAGGTGTAGACTTTGAAACTGTCAATAGTGTCAGGCTAGAAATAGCAGGCGTCAGAAATAGCCTAGCTCTTGCTGAAGAGACATTGGAAAGAACACAAAAGCTACACGCTGAGGGTGTTATTGCCAAATCGGAGCTTGATTCAGCGGAGCTGAGTGTTACTCAATTGAGAAATCAGATAGCGCTCTTAAACAATCAATACAATCTGTTGGTGAAAGGCGTCTCATCAGATGTTAAACAGCAATATGAGGCACAGATAGGAAGCTTGGCAGTAACTTTGGATATATTGGAAAAGACCAGATCCAATTATATAGTAAAAGCCAATTTTGATGGTGTCATAACAGAATTGAATGCATTTGTTGGGAGCATCCCAATGGCAGGTACAATGGTTCTAGAATTGCAGGATCCTTCAAACAAGTCAGTATACGCTGACTTTTTAGTGGATGAAGCGGTGAGGATAGAAGAAGGCATGCCTGCTTCTATCGAAAACAAGGACCTGGATTTATTGATTGACAATCTTACCGTGACTCAAATCTACCCAAAAGCTATCGCAAAATTATCTGAATTAGGAGTTGTCCAAAAAAGAGTGACAATAACCGTCGGATTGCCTGATAGTTTAGATCAATTGGTGTTGGGAACCAATGTAGACGTTGAGATAACCATTGAGGAGAAAGAGAATGTGTTATTGGTACCGGAAAGCGCTGTTTTTGAGAAAAACAGACAGTACTATGTTACCGTTGTCGAAAATGGTCAGATGGTAGAGAAACAAATAGTTAAAGGATTAGAGGACAGTGATTTTATCGAAATCATTTCCGGATTGAATGAAGGAGATTTAGTACGCACCGACTGATTAGCAAACTAATAAAATAAGAATTGGTGGTTTATAATTAATAGTTGCATAATGCAACAGTTGTATGTTAAAATAGCCAAGAGGTGATTATATGGTAACAGAAAACAACAATCATTTAAGGGAATTAATTCGAATCCTAGTAAGAAACCTAGGCATATTGGAGAAAAACGATGCATCCTGCTGTAGTGTAACTGTTGGGCAATGCCATGCAATAGTCGAGATAGGCAGAGTGGGCAGTATTTCTCTAACTGATCTGTCTGATTTGGTAGGAGTTGATAAAAGCACTATGAGCAGAACTATCAACAACCTGGTAGAGGATAGTTTGGTCATAAGGGATATTGATGAAGATAATAGGAGATATGTCAACATACAATTAACTGATAGTGGACGGATGATTTATAACAATATTGAAAAAACCATGAACACCTACTATCAAGGCATATTCGATGCTATTCCAGAGAACAAGAGAGATCAGGTTTTAGAGAGTCTACAGATATTGAAGGATGCCGTAAAAAAACATCAATGCTGTTGAGTTAGAAACGAAATTATACTAAAAGGAGATAGAATCATATGGAAAGCTTTAAAAGAAGTAAAATTAGAAACTATTATGGCGGCATCGCAAAAGGTGTGACTGCCAATGCTAAGAGCTCTTGCTGCAGTGGTTCGTCATGCTGTGGCGATAATTCGGAGACCGCGATGCTTTATGATCCTGAGCATATCAAAGGTCTGCCAATAGAGGCTATCAATGCATCCTTAGGCTGTGCCAATCCATTGGTTTTTGCAGACCTTAAACCAGGCGAGAAAGTGCTGGACTTGGGCAGTGGTGGTGGTATAGATGTGCTAATAGCCTCTGGATATGTCGGAGAAACCGGTATGGTTTACGGGTTGGACATGACAGAAGAGATGCTTAAGCTTGCTAACCAAAACAAAGAGAAGAGTGGCATTAAAAATGTTGAGTTTATCAAAGGCTATATTGAAGATATACCCCTTGATAATGAAACAGTAGACGTCATCACATCCAACTGTGTGATTAATCTCAGTGAAAGCAAAGAAGACGCTATCATGGAAGCATATCGTGTGTTGAAATCAAAGGGAAGATTGGCCATAGCAGATATCGTGCAGCTTAAGGTAGTCAGTGAAGAAATCAAGCAAAGCATTGAGCTGTGGGTTGGCTGCATTTCAGGAGCTTTAGAAATTGAAGAATACAAAAGAATCCTAAAATTAGCTGGATTCAAAGGTATAGAGATTGCTCCGGTCAGTCTGTACTCCAAAGAGATGCTGAAAAGTGTTGCAACCTCAAAAAAATTGGATGATGTGTACAAGAGACTGGACGAGGAATCACTAGATGGTGCTTTTGCCAGTGCGATAGTCAAGGCATTTAAATAGTTGAGGGGCGTTTATGAATTTAATAATTGATGAAATGAAAGAATCAGATTGGCAACAGGTTAGGGATATATACTTGGAAGGAATCAGAACAGGGATAGCTACCTTTGAAAAAGATGTTCCAAGCTGGGATGCATGGGATGCAGGACATCTGATAGCCGGAAGACTAGTCGCGAGATTTGATGATAAAGTTATTGGTTGGGCCGCAATGTCACCCTATTCCAATAGGTGTATCTATTCAGGCGTAGCAGAGGAGAGTGTATACATCAGACAAGCCTACAAAGGACAAGGAGTTGGGAAAGCATTACTTATAGCCTTAATCCAAAAGTCGGAAGTTCTAGGTCTCTGGACACTGCAGGCTGGCATCATAAGAGATAACACCATCAGTATAGCACTCCATGAAAAATGTGGCTTTAGGATAGTAGGAGTAAGAGAGAAAATCGGAAAATCTATCAATGGTGTGTGGACTGATGTAGTCTTGATGGAGAGAAGGAGTAAATTTATATAAATTCTAAATTAATTGCAAAACAATGATAAAAAGTGTTACAATGAACTCAAATTATCCAGAGAGGGGCTTTATCATGGATATGAAAAGCACATTGGAACAAGCTATAGAAATCAGATTAGGAGACCATATGGTCATCCTTTATGAAGAGGAAGAAGAAGTTGTCGAATACCTGACAGCTTATATTCACTCGTCATTACGACATAACGAAAGATGCATATATATTACCGGAGATTCGGATACAAATCTCGTTCTTGAACAAATTAAGAAACTCAACCATGGTGAAGAAATTACTGGTGAACTGGTATTGATGGAAAGAGATGATGCCTATTCAAAGGATGGCACTTTTGATCCGGATAGTATGATTGCTTTGTTGAAATTATTGGCTGAAGAAGCGGTAGCTGATGGCTACAGCGGATTGGCTGTAACTGGTGAAATAAGTTGGTTGCTTGATTATCACAATGGCCGTGAATTGATTATAGAATACGAGTGGAAATTGAACGAGTATGTTTTTGGACGCTACCCAGTATCAGCTTTATGTAGATACAATATGAACAAATTTTCTGACGATATGATTATCAATATAATTCAGCTCCATCCATACCTGATTTGGAAGAATAAAACACATGAAAATCCATTTCATATAGCAGTGGAAGGCTACAGGAACAATGAGATATCAAAATACCAAGTTAGAAGCTGGCTAGAGAATATTGACCATTTCACTGATGAAAAAAGTCGTTTCCGAAAGGCCATTGCCAATAAAGAGAAAGAGATGCAAAAAATACACCAAACAATGACTGATGGCATCGTGAGGGCTATGGTAGAGCTATTATCAATCCATGACGCTTACACAAACAACCACAGTGAAAATGTCGCTAGATTATCCAGAGATTTTGCTAAACATCTAAAGCTTACTGATGAGGAAATAGCAAAAATTTATTATGCAGGGATGGTACATGACATAGGAAAGACACTTATACCAAGAGAGATATTAAATAAAACAGGTACATTGACCATGGAAGAGTATGATGTGGTCAAACTCCATCCAGTGTACGGATCTACAGCTTTGGGACATGTCGAAAAAATGGATGATATCACAAACGCCGTTAGATCACATCATGAGTATTGGAACGGGAATGGTTATCCTGATGGGCTTAGAGAAAATCAGATTCCGCTTGCAGGGAGAATTCTATCTTTGGTAGATGCATTTGAAGCGATGACAAACGATAGACCTTATCGAAAAGCCTTTACTAAAAAGGAAGCGATGAATGAAATATTTAAATGTGCTGGAATGCAATTCGACCCCGCATTGTCCATACAGTTTATTGATATGATAAGTAATGGAGAGATTATATGATTAGCTTCAGACAAGAAAAAAGCGAGTGCTAGTTAAAATAATTGGGGAATAAACTCCACAATTAAAACAAACGTCTTTCAGGAATTTAACATGAGAGGCGTTTTTTATATGACTCAATAATGATATAATATTGTAAAGTATATTATGGGGAGACAGAAGATGATAAAAAACTATGTTATCGATACGAATGTAATGATTCATGACCCTATGTTTTTATACAACTTTCAGGACAATCACCTGATTTTGCCATTGGTAACAGTTGAAGAACTGGATGGTTTGAAAAAAGCTAGCGGTATACTTGGTTACAATGCACGTCAAGTACTGAAAGAATTAAATAAAGTACGTCAATATGGGGATTTTGTCGAAGGCATCAAGCTACCGAACGGTGGTGTTATCAGAATTGAAATCAATTTTGTAGATAACATTCACCTACCAGATGGAATGGATACCAAGAAAAATGATAATCGTATTTTAGCGGTTGCAAAAGCAATTGCCCAAAGCGATACCGAAAGAAAAACGATTCTAGTCACAAAAGACATGTGTATGACAGTCAAGGCTGACGCCATGGGACTGGAGGTACAGGACTATGAAACAGACAAGGTGCGCACAGATGACCTTTACAAAGGATACAGCGAGATCATGATGCCTTCAGAATCTATCAACAAGATTTTCAGTGAAGGATTAAAGATTCCTTCCGGATTGGATGATGAGGTTTATCCCAACCACTTTTTTCATATCAAAAGTCAGGATCAGTTTGGCCATGAAGTACTGGCAAAGGTCAAAAACAACAAGATAATTCCCCTTGAATATGTCAATGAATATACTTGGGGCATCAAACCCATCAATAGAGAGCAGAAGATGGCTATGGAACTTCTCCATGATCCAGGCATTCATTTTGCTACAATCATGGGAGGAGCAGGTAGCGGGAAAAGTTTTCTAAGCATAGCCTATGCATTGCAAAGTGTTTTAGAAAAAAACCTGTTCAGAAAAATCATATTTGTCAGACCGGTTGTTCCTGCCGGCAATGATATAGGCTTTCTACCTGGGGAGGAAAAAGAAAAACTGAAACCATGGATGCAGGCTTTTTATGATGCTGTTGATAATCTTTTTGATCAAAAGCAAAAGGGAAAGAAAGAAGAATATTCCAGAAAGGATTTCAGAACTGAGAAACCGGATTTCACAGTAGAGAATTTCATCAACACATATATGGACGCAGGCATTCTTGAAATGAAAACCTTCAATTATATGAGAGGCCGTACGCTTTCCAACACTCTGGTAATTGTCGATGAAGTCCAGGAAACAACACCACATCTTGCAAAACTCATGCTTACAAGAGCCGGTGAGAGTTCCAAATTCTTATTTATTGGTGATCCATCAGATAATCAAATTGATAACGTGTTGGTAGATTCAAAATCGAATGGCTTAGTTTATACAGTGGACAGGATGAAATATTTTGATATAACCGGTCATATAACATTAAAACAGGTCGAAAGAAGTCCGTTGGCACAATTGGCAGAAAAACACATGTAAACTCGAAGACCTGTTATTCTAACTAACATCTGGAGGTGCGGACATCAAAAAAAATCAAAAAACAATTGCCTTGATATTGCTCATTATTTCAGCAATAATGTGGGGCATCTCATTTATCAGTATAAAAATAGCAATGACTGTCTTTCCACCGATGAGCCTGGCTTTTTACAGGTTTCTTCTGGCGTCCATGATACTTTATCCAATAATGAAGAGATTTGACAAAAAAGAGCCCTTGAGAAAAAAAGATATTCCTCTTGTAGCATTAGCTGGGATTTTAGGCATAACTGTCTATTTTTTCTTTGAGAACAATGGACTTTTACGAATCAGTGCCAACGATGCTTCTATTATCATTGCAATGCTGCCGGTAGGAGCTGCAATAGGCGAAAGAGTTTTTCTTAAGAAAAAACTGAAGCTGATATCATTAATTGCTATCATCGCTTCAGTTATTGGAATCTATATGGTGATCGGTGGTCAGTTGAGAGGAGGCAATCCATCGGGCTACTGGTACATGTTCGGTGCTATTGTATCGTACTCAATCTATCTGATCATGACCAAACCACTTTTCGATAGATACTCGGATATTACAGTGGCGTTCTATCAGAGTCTGTTTGGATGCATTGCATTCATACCATTTCTATTTTTTGAAACGGTCCGATGGGATCTTTTGGACACAACCATTACAATGAACTTTTTCTTCCTAGCTATTTTGTGCTCGGCAGTTGCAAGCTATTTTTATATGTACGCACTCAATCATCTCGGGGTTTCAATAGCAGCAGTA
>CAKMKB010000215.1:0-3628 GCA_927435965.1 uncultured Clostridia bacterium | reverse complement strand
GAAGACATTAGATTTACTGTTGAAATAAAGACAATCAACAATAGGTATAATGATATTAACATAAAAATACCAAAATTTATACGGGGTTTTGAAGAGAATATCAGAAAAATAGCTAAAAACAAGATTAGTAGAGGAAGAATTGATATCTTCGTATCTTACGAGGTTTTAGCAGGAAGCGATACACAAATAAAAGTAAATGAACCTATTGCAATAGCCTATAAGAAAGCTATAGATGAGTTATCTGGCCTGTTAGGGCTTACAGGAGAGCCTAATCTGGATACCCTGCTCAAAATGCAGGACATACTCGAGATTCAAAAGACAGAAGGTGATAGCGATAAGAATTGGATGACCCTAGAGCAAGCCTTAAGTCAAGCCATGGATGATTTGACATCTATGCGAAGAATAGAGGGAGAGGCCCTAGCAAAGGATATTCTTAACAGTGTAAATCAGGTTGAAATTCTTATTGAAGAGATTTATGAGTCAGCTCAAACTGTTGTTGAAGAGTATAAGGAAAAACTTGAAAAAAGAGTCTCTGAACTAATAGGAAATAAATATAATCTTGATGAAAGCAAACTATACAATGAAATAGTTTTTTTTGCGGATAGATCTGACATAAATGAAGAATTGGTTAGACTGAAAAGCCACATGAAACAGTTGGCAGATACATTGACAGAAGGTGGCGTAATAGGTCGTAAACTGGATTTCATTCTACAGGAGATTAATCGTGAATCAAACACCATAGGTTCAAAATCAAGTACAATCAAGATTACTCAGAGTTCTGTAGAAATAAAAAATCATATTGAAAAAATGAGAGAACAGGTCCAAAACATTGAATAGGAGCATCATATGAAAATGATTAATATAGGGTTTGGCAATATCATCTCTGAAAACAGGGTGATAGCCATTGTAAGTCCTGAATCGGCGCCCATCAAAAGAATGATAACAGAGGCAAGAGAAGGCAATAAGCTGATTGATGCAACCTATGGCAGAAAAACCCGAGCGGTTATAATCATGGACAGCAATCATATAGTACTTTCAGCAATTCAGCCAGAAACTGTAGCACAAAGATTCATAACGGCAGAAAATGGCACAAAGGAGAATAAGTAATGCAAAAAGGACTATTAGTTGTCATATCAGGACCATCAGGTGCTGGGAAAGGCACCATTTGCAAGGAACTGATAAACAGCAATCCAGATATAGAGATATCGGTATCAGTCACAACTAGAAGCCCTAGAGGTATAGAGTTAGAGGGCGTGAGTTATTACTTCACATCCACTGAGGATTTTGAAAAAAGGATTAAGAATAATGATTTTCTAGAATATGCTAGGGTCTATGGCAATTATTACGGAACGCCAAAGTGGAAAGTGTTAGAACTTGTGGATCAAGGAAAGGATGTTATTCTGGAAATTGATATCCAAGGCGCTTTAAAAGTGAAAGAGGAATATCCCGAAGGGATCTTTATTTTCATATTGCCGCCATCGCTACAAGAGCTGAAAAAGCGCATAACATCAAGAGGAACAGAAAGCAAGGAAGATATTATCAAGCGTATGGAGTGCACTTACGAAGAACTAAGCTATGCTTTTAAATATGATTATGTCGTGGTGAATGATTATGTCGAACATGCTGTAGAAAAAATAAAATCAATTATAGTAGCTGAAAAAAACAAAGCTAACAGACAAATAAGTCTGATCAATAGCATTAGGGAGGCATAAAATGAGCAAGCCATCAATAGACGAATTATTGCAAAAAGCGGACAGCAGATACATGCTGGTTTCCATAATATCAAAAAGAGCCAGAGAAATTGTCGACGGAGCAGAAATATTAGTCAAGACAACCGACACAAAGGCTGTCAATATCGCAGTGGAAGAGTTTTATCAGGATAAGATTACTTATAAAGAGTAAAACAAAGCTTGCATAGCAAGCTTTTAGTTTTTAGGTGTGGTTTATGAATTATTATTGTGATGTGATAATCGGCAACAAATCCAGAAATACAGATCAGGCATACACCTACCAAATTTCAGATCGCTTTAAAGATCGGGCTTTATTTGGAAAAAGGGTATTAGTTAATTTTAACAATGGACTGATGGTTGGATTAGTTGTCTCATTGAAGGAAACAATTGATAGCAGCATAAGAAATCTTAAAAGCATTTTGGCTGTAATAGATCATGAACCTATCATCAGTCATCAGAATATAGATTTAGCTAACTGGATAAGGAAGCATTATCTTTCGAGATATAATGATGCTTTCAATTTGATGTACAGACCTTTATCTAAAATTGAGATTTTCATAAAAGAAGAAAAATCAACAGATGGCAGTTTTGATTTAAATCTAACCGGTAAATGGCTCAGTTTTGAACGAATCAGAAAAGAACTTAATCACAAGCAATTACTTGATAATTTTGACAGACTGATTGCTGATGGAAGCTTGTCCGTCTTCACAAGAGACTTGTCTTATGAAACCAAAACAATAGAATATGTGGAATTAATCAACTCGGATTACATTGATGAGTTGAGAGGCAACAGCCATAAGCAGAAGAGAATTCTTGATTTGTTGAGTAGTAAAGGCAAAATGGCTATCAAGTCACTTTGTTTCGAAACCAAATCAACGGTCAAAGAGTTAAAAATACTTGAAAGCAAGAGTCTGATTCATCGCTATACTGAAAAGAATCCTACCAAACCGTATACTAATTATATCGGTCCTGTATCGACTATGTCATTGACAGATGAGCAAAATAGTATTATAAATAGTATTGTGAAATCTGAGAATCATAAATTTCTGATTCATGGCGTGACAGGCAGTGGTAAAACTGAGATTTATCTTAGGGTAATAGAAGAGGTTTTAAAAGGAAATAAAACAATCATCTATATGGTTCCTGAAATATCATTGACACCCCAAACTATAAATCGGTTTAAACAACGGTTTGGTGAAAGGATTGCAGTGCTACACAGTAAACTGACTGTGAGCCAAAGGAATGAAGAATGGCGTAAAATATATACCCAGGAGGCGGACATCGTAATAGGCGCAAGATCAGCTATCTTCGCACCTGTGAAGAATCTGGGTATTGTCATAATAGATGAGTCCCATGAAGAGTCGTACAAATCATCCTCCGTTCCTAAATATGATACAATTGAAGTAAGTGAAAAATTGATTGATCTATGGAATGCTAAGCTCATATTGGGTACAGCTACCCCTTCTTCAGAGTCTTATCTTAAGGGTATGCGCAAGGAATATGAAATCCTGACCCTGACGAAAAGGGTTAACCAATTGAAAATGCCAGAAATCAATATTATTGATATGAGAGACGAACTAGAGAGCGGAAACAGAAATATCTTCAGCACGGCATTGCAAAAAGCTCTTATCAATGCATTTAACAACAAAGAACAATCTATATTGTTTCTTAATAGGAGAGGCTATTCAAGTTTTATGTCATGCAGGAGCTGCGGATATGTTGTAAAATGTAAACGGTGTGATATTTCCATGACCTATCATCAGAACAAAGGTCGCTTGATTTGTCATTACTGCGGGGCAACCCAAAAGGTCACCTCAAAATGTCCGGAATGTGAAAGTCAATATTTTAAAGCCTTTGGTCTTGGAACTGAAAGAATTGAAGAAGAAACACGCAAACTC
>CAKMKB010000214.1:0-5742 GCA_927435965.1 uncultured Clostridia bacterium | reverse complement strand
TTTCGCGGCATAAACGCTGCCGATATTATCATCGGGAGTTGACGTATCTAAATATTAATACACAAGAATATTTAACAGGTCCGTGTCACATATGTTTGACGTCTCTAGATCATTCGGGATAAACAAGAGTATATTTGGCTTTATATTATACTGGTTTACTGATATAATAGTTAAAAACAGAAGACAAGGTGATAAATATGAATACATATGATTATATACATTTTATCGGCATCGGTGGAATCAGTATGAGCGGCTTAGCTGAAATTATGATTAAGAGAGGATGCAAGGTATCTGGCTCAGACACGAGTTACTCCTCTTTAATTAAGCATTTGAAGGATTTGGGAGCAGATATCACTATAGGACATACCAGCTCGGTCATATCTTCTCAAGATCTTGTTGTTTTTACATCAGCAGCTAGAGATGATAACCCCGAGTTGGCCGAAGCATTGAGGCTGGGTATCAAAACGCTAGAGAGAGCTGACTTTCTTGGTGAGTTGATGAAAGATTATGTCCATCCTATTGCTGTTTCTGGTACACATGGGAAAACAACCACGACAGGGTTTATGACATCAATACTGCTTATGGCTAAAAAAGATCCCACCATTCTAATAGGTGGTGAATATAAACTGATTGACGGCAATATTCGTGTTGGAAGCGCTGATATACTACTGACAGAAGCATGCGAATACAAAAGAAGCTTCACACGGTTCTTTCCAGAGTATGGCATTGTATTAAACATCGAAGAAGACCATCTAGATTATTATCAGGATATAAAAGATATTCAAAATGCATTTCTTGAATTTGCTAAAAACATCCCTAAAGATGGCTATCTAATCTATAATTATGACTGCCCCAATTCTAAAGGCTTGTTTGACGATCTGGAATGCAACCTGATAAGCTTTGGTTTGACTAAAGGGTCTGTAGTTCGTGCAAGAAATCTCAAGTATACGCCATATCCAGAATTTGACCTGTATTATGGAGAAGACATGATGGGGAAATTCAAATTGAATGTGCCAGGAGAGCATAATGTCTATAATGCCTTGGCAGCTGCAGCCTGTAGTCAGGCCATGAATATCAATGTTTATGATATCCGGAAAGGCATAGAAGACTTTAGCGGAACGAAAAGAAGATTTGAGCTTAGAGGTGAATTAAATGGGGCTGTAGTGATAGATGATTATGCCCATCACCCGACTGAAATAAAGACAACCTTAAAAACAATCAAAGGCATGTCTAAAAAGAATATATTTTGTGTTTTTCAACCTCATACCTACTCCCGAACTCACTCGCTTTTAGCTGAATTCTCGGAAGCTTTTCATGATGCTGATGTTGTTATTGTTACAGATATCTACCCCGCGCGCGAAGAAGATACTGGGCTAGTGCATTCGAAAGATTTGGTCAAGGCTCTGAAAACCAAAGGTATAGAAGCATTGTACTGTGCCACATTTGAAGAGGCTGAAGATTTTTTGAGAAAGAATGTAAAGAGATCAGATTCTGTCATCACAATGGGAGCGGGAGATGTTTTTCTCATTGCTGATCATTTGACCGGAAAGTAATCTAAAATTTAAACAGGCATCTAAGAGTTAAACCCTTTGATGCCTGTTTTTGTTAGTTTTAATATCTTGAATAGCTGCTTACCGTGACATACTCCACACTTTCACTGAAGCCTAGATAGATTTTAAATATATCTGAAATCAGTGTTCCTGTGAAAACACCTAAGAGAAGTAGAATGATAGCCACAGTGGAATCCGTACCAAAGTTTATATATAACTCATAGCTCCAGACAAAGTAAAGAATGATATTGACTAATGGAATCAAAAGCAACAAGACATGCCATGCTGACTTGTCAATCAAATGAAAAAACAGTATGAACTGCAAAAATGGTATAAATGCAATCCAGGAGTTATCCAAATTTGCCTTTTCCGCCATTTTATACAAAGATGCGGCATTCAACAAATAAAAAGCCAATGCCCACATGCCTTGAAGATCGTGTCTAAAAAGAAGTGCTTGCATCATTTCCCTCCAAATAAAATTCATAACCAGATTCTACTATAATTGGTTTTATGAATCAAGGGATTTGCTGATTTCTAATGATGATTTAATCGATTCCTAATGAGTATCGTTTGCAAACTCTCCTTCAATAATCAATTGTTCACATCGATTTATATCTTCAAATAATTCTCTATCATCTACGAGCGTCGACACATTGTCTCTAATGATTTTGTACGCTTTTTCTGTTCCTTTTCCCAATTGCTTTTTGCCTCTCAGATCGATTGCCTGACAAGCGCACATCATTTCCATCGCAATAACTCTTCGAAGATTTTTCATTATTTCTCTGGCTTTTCTAGCACCAATAGTTCCCATGGATACATGATCCTCCTGATTGGCTGAGGAGGGTATGCTATCAACGCTTGCAGGATGAGATAATATCTTGTTCTCAGAAACCAAGGCTGCAGCTGAATATTGGACTATCATGAATCCTGAATTCAGCCCTCCTTTTTCGACCAAGAATGCCGGTAATCCACTTAAGGAAGGATTCACAAGCCTTTCAATCCTTCTCTCGGAAATATTTGCGAGCTCTGACAATGCTATTGCCATAAAGTCAAAGGGAAGTGCTACTGGTTGTCCATGAAAATTGCCACCAGATATCCCTGTTTCTTCGAATATTATCGGATTGTCTGTCACTGAATTCATTTCTATCAGAATTTTTTCTTTCACATATCCTAAAGCATCTTTACTTGCACCATGAACTTGCGGAACACATCTAAGTGAGTAGGCGTCCTGGACTCTGATTTCTCCCTGAACCGTTGTCATTTTACTGCCTTCAAGCAGATTCAACATATTCTGGGCTGTTTCCATCTGCCCCTGATGAGGTCTGACTGCATGTACCCTCGGATCAAGAGCAGTAGTGATGCCATTTAAAGCCTCAAATGTCATTGCAGCAGCTATATCAGCTAACTCACTGAGTTGTAGACCGTCGTAAATGGTAAGAGCACCTATTGCAGTCATTACCTGAGTGCCGTTAATCAGTGCTAGACCTTCCTTTGCCACCAGCTCAACAGGGATTATATTAGCCTTTTTCATGGCTTCTGCACCACTCATTACAGTCCCTTTGTACTCAGCTCTACCCAATCCTATTAGGGGCAAAACCATGTGGGATAGTGGCGCCAAATCACCGCTTGCTCCAAGTGAACCCTTCTCAGGTATGACAGGATGAACACCCTTGTTAAGCATCTCCAGAAGAGTGTTTATAGTTGACAATCTTATGCCCGAGTAGCCTTTTGCCAATGCGTTGACTCTCAACAGAATAACTCCCCGGACGATCTCAGTATCCAGAGGATTTCCTGCTCCTACCGCATGGGTGATGATGAGATTTTTTTGGAGGAGTATTGCATCTTCTTTTGTTATATTGACATCGCTGAATTTTCCAAACCCTGTTGTGATTCCATAGATTGTTTTGTTACTCTCAATGAACTCATCCACTTTTTTCCTCGAAGCGAGTACGTTGATTTTAGCCTCTTCGCTCAGTTCTACCGAATAATTGTTCCGACATACATTTATGAGATCATCTAGACTAAGGTTAGAACCATCAATTAATACCTTCTGCATTTCATTAGCTTTTTTTACAATTCCAGTTTTTTTCAAGATATCACCTTTTATTCTTATTATAAAGAAACCAAATCCAGTATTCTCTTCTCAGCGCTTATACTATCTTGTTCAAGTGTATTGACTTTTTTTCTCAAGTTTTCAACAAATACTTCATCCTTTAGGCTGTCCAAATTAATTTTCACGTTCAACAAGGCAGCCAACACCGCTGTTCTAGCGGTCATTGCTGATATTAAACCATCTGTAACAGCATTGCTATTACCCTTTAAGACTACAAATTCAGCAAGATCCATTATTTCATATGCTGTAGCTGCAATCTCGAATGGAACACTTGCCGCTTTCTTGAGACCGTCTTGAATCGCATTTGTTCTCTTGCTTTTTTCTTCTTCTGTTTCTTTCGGAAGCTTAAACGCATCCATCACTTCGTTGAATGCATCGCAATCCTCTTCAATGTAATCCAACATTTTTTGTCTTATACTTTCGGATTTTTGAGCTATATCAATCATCTCATTTTCCACGTCTGCATATTTCTTTTTTCCGACAGTGAGATTCGCAACCATAGAGGTAAGTGAAGCTGACAGTGCACCACAAACAGCCGCTATGCTGCCTCCTCCGGGGACTGGTGAATCCGAGGCTGTATTTATTGTAAATTGATCCAAAGTTAGATTTTTCATAAAAACACTCCTTTAGTTTTCTGCAACAATATTTCCTGATTTGATGACTGTTTTGACAATATTCATACCAATGTGATATGGCAAGAAATGATAAGATGGAAAATCAAGTATGATTATATCAGCCTTCTTTCCTACATCTATACTTCCTATTTCCTTTTCCCTCGATAGGGCAGCTGCACCGTTTATAGTCAGCGACGTGATGATTTCTTCAATTCGCATATCCATGTATAGCGCCGCCAATGAGATAATCAATGGTATAGAATTGGAGAAACAGCTTCCCGGATTCAGGTCCGTTGATAAAGCCACTGCGCAATTGCTGTCTATCATTTTTCTAGCATTGGCATAATCTTCTTTAAGGCTGAATGCTGTTCCCGGGAGCAGAGTCGCAATAACTCTTTTTGCAGCCAACTGTTTGATGCCAAAATCAGAAGCCTGTAGAAGATGATCTGCCGATACAGCACCGAGTTCTGCTGCAAGCTCTGCGCCACCCAATTGAACTATTTCATCAGCATGTATCTTAAGCTTAAATCCTAGTTTTTTTGCCGCCAATAGAAATCTTCTGGACTGTTCGACTGAAAAAACGTTCTTCTCACAGAATATGTCTGCAAACTCAGCTAGATTTTTTTGTGCAACAAGTGGTAAAACCTCGTTAATCTGGAAATTGATAAAATCGTCTTCTCTTCCTTTGTATTGCTTCTCTACGGCATGAGGTCCCAGAAATGTGGTGGCAATATCGATATCATTTCTTCTTTCCTTTAAAATCTTCATCGCTTCAAGCTGCTTAATCTCAGTTTCCTTATCTAAACCATAGCCGCTTTTTCCCTCAACCGTCGTTACACCAAGTTTAATCATGCTGTCAAGTCTTTTATGGCCTACATCTACCAGTTCCTTCAGTGTGGCTTCTCTAGTCGACTTAACTGAGCTTACAATCCCACCGCCTCTTTCCATGATGTCCATGTAGCTGTCTCCTCTCAAACGCCAGGAGAATTCTTCCGCTCTGTACCCTCCAAAAATAAAATGGGTATGGGAGTCAACAAATCCGGGCATGACTGTATTGCCCTTAGCATCGATAATCCTATATTCATGGAGTTCGATGGCCTCCATTACTTCGGCCTCAGTTCCAACCATGGATATGTAGCCATCTTCAATAAGGATAGCACCATTTTTTATGGGATTGATTCGCATCATTTCTTTCCCGGCTTTCGCTTCAAACCCAGAACATGTAACAACCTCTGATGCATTTAATATTACCTTTTTACTCATATTTTCAACTCCTAAGGAAGTTTGTCTTGTTAAAGCCTAGTTTCCAGAACCTGATCCATCGAGAAACTCTCAAGCCCGAGATAGTATTCAGCTGTTTCAGCCAGTGCCTGCATTGGCACCAAGCCGACTATTTCACTTCCTAATATATTGACACCATATCGGACGCATTCCATCTTCACAGTTTCAAAAACGCGATAAATGG
>CAKMKB010000213.1:0-2892 GCA_927435965.1 uncultured Clostridia bacterium | reverse complement strand
TGTCGACTTGTGTGATATCTTCTGGCTGCTAACGCATTATTGCCATGTTTTATCGCATATTCACAGACTCTCTTCCTAAAACGCATTTCTTCTGTTACAATAGACTTCATGAAAGGGGTTTCCTCCGTTATGTTTGTTTTTTGTCGTGATTAACATTATAACAGAGTCCCTTTCATTTTTTATTCTTTTTTGTCACATATGTATTGTACACTTACACTTTTACTTTTGTCATTTGTCATTCTTAGGATTCAATGTTTCAAATATTTGCTTCGCTGTGTTTAAGTCCAGGTTTTCCAAATCTCTTCTATATGTTTCCAGGTCTTCCATGACATCAATGCTTTTCTTGAACAATAATAATTCTAGTTGCTTTCTAATATCATTTATAGCCTTAATCTCATTCTCAGCGGGTTCTTTTTCCAGAATTCTGATTGTATCCACTAAAGTGTCTATTACATATCCTTTGTCAAAAACCTTGTCTAAGGTCTCATCACTCGGAACAAAGGTTTTTGGCATCGAATCGCGGTTAGACAGTTGATTCTGAACAATCTCTTTTGCGTAGCCAACAACACAATGCTCTCCTTGACAATCTTTGCATGCCTCTAGCCCTAAGCATATTCTATCCATATCCTTTTTCATATGCTTATAGTAGTCATGTAATTCTTTGGATTTTCTCATATAAGCTGATTGAATGCCTTGCTTTCTTTTGATAACCATTATTCTCAACAAAACAAATATCATAACCGAAAGTATCCCAGCGAATAGAGTTGTATTCTGTATCGTTATATATTCACTTGGCAATGATTGATATAGTTTCAAAACTCCAAACAGCATAAAAATAGAGGCTGCTATTATCTTGATGGCAAACTCAGGCACTCTGTCTCCTAACTTTTTGCCGATATAAATACCCAAACCGCCAGTCGCAATCATTCCTGACACTGTGCCTATAACAACCGCAAATGGGAACAATGCATTGGCTGCCAATGTAATAGCAGTCAATTGAGTTTTGTCTCCCAATTCCCCGATAAAGAAGGCAAGAGCAACTGTTAGGACAGGTCCAAAGGCAGTTTTTTGTTCTAACTTTTCATCGCCATCATCATCTGATTTCAACGTCCATAATGCAAAGACTACAAATGCGAATCCGGCTATGATTTGGATCGTATCCATTGGTAGAAAATTGGATATGTAGCTTCCTAAAGCTACCGCCAGTCCATGGTTTAGTAATGAGCCTATGAATATCCCAAAAAGTACTTTCTTAACTGGATATCTAGTCGCAAAAGCCAATGCGAGAATTTGTGTTTTATCTCCCATTTCTGCAATAAAGATTAATACGAATGCCTGAAAAATCTCTTGTATTATCATCCCGTCTCCAATATCAATATACTAATCTATTTAACACAATGTTGAAATCAAAGTCAATACTTATCAAATAAAAGGCAGCCATCTAACCTCAGCTTCTATACCATCAAGCATATGGTCGGTTGACTGCTTAGTCTCTAATTTTTGTTATCCTATTGCCTTCTATTTCTTTTGTCTTCGTTGGAAATCCTTGTCGATACTTTCCTTCCAGGCCTTCGATATTGGTCTGCTGGATCGAATCTCACTAACCACCTTGCTGACTGCTTCAAAGTTCAATCTGGTACCTTCACCATCCGCATGGTAGTTGGCAGACCTGTCATGTGCGATTCCGAATCTTTCAGCTGTGAGGACCGCATCGATGTTGGCTCCTAGGAATATAAACTCCCATCCGTACTTTTCCTTTTGATGCTCAACCATTTTTTTGATTCTACCATAAGAGTACTCACGGCTTGCGTTTTCCATACCATCAGTGGTGATGACAAAAAGGACTTTATCCGCTTTTTGATCGTCTGACGTGTGTTTTTGAACATTAATGATTTTCTGTATCGATTTGCCCATGGCATCCAACAAAGCTGTAGATCCGCCCACAAAGTATTCCTTTTCTGTGATGGGTTTAATCCAGTTTATGTTGAACCTGTCATGGAGTAATTGGTACTCGTCATCGAAAAGCACTGTTGTGACGATGGCCTCTCCATTTTCTTCCTGTTGTCTCTTCAGCATGGCATTGTAACCACCAATTGTGTCGCTTTCCAATCCTGACATGGAACCGCTTCTGTCCAGTATAAAAACTATTTCTGTTAGGTTTCTGTTCATCTTTGTTACCTCCATCTATTTGATATTTAGAGGATAACATTTATGACATGTCTGTTGGTCGTTTCTAAAGCGACAATTAAGCACCGAGTAAAATCTGGTCGTAGACAAACAAGGCCTCATTGATTTCATGAATATTATAGTTGCTGTTTTCTATAAAGTAGGCGATGATCAGATCGAATTTGTGGCTATTTGACAAGGAATATCCAGCCTTGTTCAACAGGTCACGGGTTTCATCCAGATTCAGTTCAAGAGCAATTGCAAATGCTAGCGCGGTTGCTTTGCTGGGATTATAGTCCTCCTTGCTGCGTATCTTGGAAAAGAGCCTACGGTCAACATTGGCTCGTTTATAGGTCTCAACATCTGTCATGCTTTTTTCATCAATCAGTCTCAGCAACATCTGAGAAAATGTCTCGTCTAGCTGTCCAACTATATCCTTGAGGCTTCGTTTTTTTGTTTTTTTGATATCAGGAACTGGAGAATATGAAGCCTCCCTGACTTCACTCATTTTTTGAAACTCGTAATTTTCTATGTTTCTTTGACTGTTCATTATACGTATATCATCAACATAGTTGTCGTCTATATACTGGATAGGTTACACTAGATAGGACAGGTTTTCTCCGAACATGATATAATAATATTAGGAGGAGAAAATCATGTCAAGAAAATATTATGAGGAAAATTTCAAGAAGCAATTAGTCAACATATACAACCAAGGTAACCATA
>CAKMKB010000212.1:0-4025 GCA_927435965.1 uncultured Clostridia bacterium | reverse complement strand
TAACTCAAAATATACATTTCTTCTCCTGAAAGGACCTGGATTTGTAAATTGTAGTTTAACTTTTTCAAAATCGGTTAATCTTTTTGAGTAGTAGTAAGGTGCATCAAAGGCTAACCGTTCATCTCTAATCCATTTTGGAATATCTATTTCATTAACTTGAAAAAAATAGTCCATAATTGCTGAAGAAATAGTCAAAAAGAACATCTCATCAGAATCACATGCATCTAAATCTACAGGTTCGTCAAATATACTATCTAAAAAACCTTTGTCCTTGGATTTGATATACTCTATCAGCTGATTTAGACTTGTATCCATATCTTCATATGAGTAGAGATTTCTAAGATAACTATTTCCAATCATAACCTAAATCCCTTCCTAAATATTGTATAAATTTCATTTGTCTTTCTCCTATCAAATTAAGGGGAATATACTTAGAACAAACATTGAAAAGTTCTTCCTTTGTTTCTATATTTAGATCTTTGCATAGAATGTACGCGTCTATAAAATCTTTAGCAGGCTCTGCTCTAGCGGCTAAAACCTTCATAGCTAATAATTGCTCAGGTATCGGTTTGAGTATTCTCAAATTTGAATACAATCTAAAGGTTTCTTTATCCTCTCTTAACAAGGTCTTAAGAGGTTCTTTAATATCTTCATTAATCCACTTGTTAGGAAGATTAAAGGTGAATTTAGTCAATTCTAAAATATTATTTAAAAGATCTTCGTTGCTACTACTAAAAACACAGTCGATATCTTTTGTTGCAGGTCTATTATCATAGACTAAAGTCATAATGGCTCCACCATATACGGTTAATTCCAATACCAGCTGGTTTTCTTCGAGCTGTTTGTTCAAGTAGTCAAATATTTCTAGCAATTCTTCTCTATCCATTAATCTATCAATTGACATTAAAAACCTCCAAGCGATTCTTATTCTTATATTATATCATTTAATCATTGTTTATTATAGCTGTTTTCTGAACTACAACTTGTACAATAAAACCCTTACAATTTTTATCCGATGACTAACAGTGCTAAGACTCCCACTTCTATAAGTGGGAGATAAGCACTGTAGAGTCCCTGGATAACGGTCTCTAAGGTTCAGGTGGTGTTCAAACACCATCTGAACCCAAGAACCCTGTTGATCAACAGATGTCACTCCAGTTTTAACTCCGAGTTATTTGGACTATTGTCCTTATCTGTCAAATGCAGAAATAATTCTATCAGTTCAGGATCAAATTGATGACCGGCACATTTTTTTAACTCAGCAATTATTTCATTCCTAGACATTGCTTTTTTATATGATCTCCCTGTGCTCATGGCTTCATATGCATCTGCAATGGATGTGATCCTTGCTCGTAAAGGTATCTCCTTGCCTTTCAATCCTTGTGGATATCCTGAGCCATCCCAGTGTTCGTGATGACTCAGAATACCTTCTGCCACCTGAGCAACGCCTTCAGAAGCGCGAACAATCCTGTACCCGGTTTCCGGGTGCTTCTTTATAATATCCCATTCTTCTTCTATTAAAGGGCTTTCTTTAGTTAATATCTCCTCTGGAATATTTATCACACCTATATCATGAAGTGATATTAATATATTCAAATCATCCAACTCCGATTTGGATAGTCCTATTCTCTCGCCAATTCTGTTGCCTATGTTCTGCATGAATGGGATATGAGCTTCACTCTCAAAACTTTTTGCTTCAATTGTTTTCAGCATAACACTTATTACATTATTTTTAACCTGCTGTCTTTCTGCCAGTTTATGTTTATACATATTCTCTTCAGCTTCTTTTTGTGTGTCTGCCAGGTCATCGTTTATGTTGTGTTTGATTGCATATCCCGTGGCCAGAGAAAGAGGTATGTCTTTAACATAGGTCTCTTTACATTTTTCATCCACTCTTTGACATATTGCTTTGACATCATCTTCTGAGGTTTGAGGCAAGAAAACCATAAACTCATCTCCTCCCCAGCGGGCTATAATATCTTCGCTACGACAAGAATGTTTTAAAATTTCGGCTGTTTGCATCAGCATTTCGTCTCCTACAAGGTGTCCAAAAGTATCGTTTAATAACTTGAGGTTGTTAAGATCAACCATTATGATACCAATGGGTAACTGCCTTTCTGTATCGAGCCTCTCCATTTCCTGATCCAGATAGACCCGGTTAAAAAGACCGGTGAGACCGTCGTGAAAACTCTGATACCGTACCTTTTCTTCTGCAAGGTTTCTTGTGTAGGCATGGGATACCAAATCAACAACGACAGTTAAAAGCATCATATGATTTTCTGACCATATTGTTTTCTCTTTTACTGTATCGATACCTAGAAAGCCAAATACAAGTCCATTTTTAATCATTGGTATAGATAAAAGAGAGTATATACCTTGAGATTTCAATATTTGCTTTTCTTTCTCTGCTTCGGGGGGAAGATTATCTAACCCTGTAATATATACATGTTCTTTGTTTCTTAGCTTACCTACTCGCCAAGGGAACTCATTGACAGGTAAGTCTTGTAAAATACCCATTTTTGCTTCAATTCCTTCTGCACACCATTCATGGGTGTTGCTCATTTTTTCCCCGTCATCAGAAAACTGAAACACATAACTTCGATCAACCTGAAAGAACTCGCCAATCTGTTCAAGGGCATTTGTAACGCCATGGTCTAATTGTTCTGATGACTGACTTGCAAAAGTACTGGAAATGCCGGCAAGCATTTTTTCAAAACGAAATTGATATTTTAGGGATTCTTCAGCATTTTTACGCTTAGTTACATCAGAAAAAACCATAATGACACCGAACATATTATCTTCATCATCTTTTATGGGGGCTGCACTGTCAGCAATATTGTATCTTGATCCATCACGAGCAATAAGAACAGTATTGTCTTCCAGACCTTGCCTGGTACCAGTTTCAATTACACGGTATACGGGATTAGGTACCGTTTCACCTGTTTTCGAATTATTAATATGAAATACTTCATGCAAGTCTCGACCCAATACCTCATCCGTTAACCAACCAGTCAGCTTTTCAGCCTGAGGGTTCATACGAGTGATTTTTCCGCTAATATCGGTAACAATTACACCGTCACCTATAGAGTCCAAGGTTATCGCAAGTTGATTCTTGCTTTCCTGCACCGCATTCACTTTTTGCTGTAGCCTTTCCTCAGCCCGTAATCGTTTTATAGTACCTGCGATCTGGTTAATATAGAGTTCAATCAAATCTTTATCTTCTATAGTATTACTTGAGGGCATAATCAGGGTCATGGTACCCAAAAATTCTCCTTGATAATCAAATTCGATAACGTACAGCCCATCTGACAACAGAATTTTTTCATGGTTTTCATTTACTTTGAAAGATGAAAAATAAGTCAGTTTGTTTCTTTCAGTTGTTTGTATATCAAATAAAGCCTCCCATTCAGCTCTTTCCAGGTTATGACCTGTAGTATTTTTTAATAAGGACATCATTTTCGAGTCTCCTGAAATTGCTTTGAGAGTTGTCTTGTTTTCATTTTCTTCTGACAGAAGATTCAACCCAACTAAAACGGCACCAGACAATTCCTTGACTGAGTTTGTAAAAAATTGGTAATCTGCGTTGTTCGGCGAAAATTGCTGACATGCAATGACATACTCCAGTATCTTCTTTATATTCTCCTTTTGTTGTTTATTTTTTACATTTGATTCCACTAACTATTTCATCTCCCTGAAAAACATAACCACTCTCTTAACTTGAATATTCTTGATCAATCAAAAATATAAAAGGGACACTTCAAAATGCTTAATAAATAAAGTGTCTTGCAATAAAATCAAGTATATGGCTTAATTATATTATGCTATAATTTAAACTATATGTCAATTTATATTATTATATATTATTATATATATATTTCATATAATATGTATAATTTATTACTGATCATCAAAAAACACAGTCTCTTCAACTGTGTCTCTTGAGCTATCTACACAACAATATGGCATTATTTTTTTATTGAGAAATAGCCTTCCTTTTGTTGAAGGATTTTGATATTGGTTTCATA
>CAKMKB010000211.1:0-22500 GCA_927435965.1 uncultured Clostridia bacterium | reverse complement strand
TTAGGATAATCCAGCCATATTGGTAGCTTTGTGCTAGCGTCTCCCTTTGCTGTATTAACTTGAGATTGTGTAATGAATAAGCTCTCTGTAAGATTTGCCCCTCTGATATCTGCATCACGCAAATCAGCTCCAATAAAGTTTGTGCTTTTCAAGTCGCTTTCTCTAAGATCTACTGCAATTAGAAACGCGCCTCTTAAATCCACTCCCGTTAGATTGATTTTTCTTAAATCGACACCAATCAAATCTAATCTCCCTGCAATTGTTTTTTTGCGCTTAATACTCTTTTTTTTGGTCTCTAGGAACCTTGGTTTGGTCAAGTTCACTGGTTTTTTGGAGAAGGGAGTTGACTTTGGCTCTATGTGAGGCTATGTCCAGCTCTATAAGATGACTAGCGCTTAGATATGTTAAGCCTTTTGTTTCACTTAATAAGATTTTTAAATCATCATGTAAAACACTATCTGTCACTTTCAAAATTGCTTCTGACAGATACCATAGCATTTCATGCAGTTGTCTCATAATGGAAAACACCTCAAACATTTGTGACGCCGATTCTGGAGCTTTACGCCAGTCTTGTCCATTATAGGTGACTTGAGCAACCTTTTGCCCCGCGCCAAAACAATCATAAGCGGTGCATCCTTTCAGACCTTTGTCTATAAGATTATCATGAATAACACAACTAAAATCATGCTGTAAATACATACAAGGTTTACCAGCCTCTTTATCAGTTGGAAAGCCATCTGAAGTTGTAAAGTATAAAGCAACACAGCAAAATCCAAAACATTTTCTGCAATCATTTTTTAGATTTTCAAATAATTTCACATCATATTGATCTCTATTTTCATATGTCATTTTCATTCACCTATTATCATTAAGTCCTTACAATATTTTATCCGATGACTAACAGTGCTAAGACTCCCACTTCTATAAGCGGGAGATAAGCACTGTAAAGTCCCTGGATAACGGTTTCTAAGGTTCAGATGGCGTATGAAACGCCAACTGAATCCAAGAACCCTGTTGATACTATTATATTATATTCCATAGATTGGTTATTTTCAATAAAATCACCCGGTATTGTTACGTTCAATTAAAAAACTACAGCCGTTTAGACTGTAGTTTATAGGCCGCTATTTTATTCACAAATATCTAATTAGTCCATCAGATCCTTGTGCATGTTGAAAATAAATTTATAACCCATATCTGTAGGATGAAGTGGTACTGGCCCGTTGTATCCCGGATATTTATATACTGCAAGGGTGCTCAGATCTCCAACTGCAAGCTTCTTTGGATTATTATATGATGAGAATTTAGAGTAGACATCAACCACTTTATATCCATAAACAGGTGCCAAACTCATGATAGGTATATTCAGCCCTTGAATTGCTTGGTCGGCAAATTCATAGAGAGCGGGACTAAATTTTAATGGATTGAAGACTGTGTTAACATAAATATCCGCGTCAGGATTCAAGTCTTCTATTATATCTATGATTCGTGCCCAGTTCACAGCAAAATTCTGGACCAAGTCAGGCCAATCAGAGTATAAGGACGCTAACATCGCAGTGAATCCCGGTTGTGTTGACTGGTCCATTTCCCATTTAGCGAAATCTGACATAAATGCCTCAAAATTTATTGCACCCCCACCACCAGGAATCGAATAAAATTGTGCTATAAATCCGTTAAGCGCCACCTGAAATGGTCCCAACAGATCATTTCCACCGATGCTGATGGTAATGACGTCCGCACCATAAACAGCTGCTTGCACCCCCAATGGATCTCCGGGATATGATAAGGCATACAGCAATCCTCCACTGGTGACTCCGTCTGCCGATAAATTGATATACATCCCGTCTCCAAATTTTCTCTCCAGATGCGCATTGAACATATCCGTATAGCCAATGCCATCAGTGGCTCCTGTTCCATAAGCGATTGAATCTCCAAGCGCTGTATATGTTATTCCCTGTTTTGCCGTTGCAAAAGCCGTGATTGAAAACAACAGCATGATTACCATCGTTAGAGCAATGAATGTTTTGAATTTTTTAAAAAACATTTCCTACTACCTCCTGTGATTTTATTCAAATAAAAAACCAGCCCAAAAACATGGCCGGTTACGCTATTAGTAATCTATGAAGAAAGCGTCCACATAATCTTCATAGATTATCACTTCCATTCTTATTCTTAAATGACATCGTCATTATTTGTCCTCTTCTTGATCTTCCAGGTCTTCTAAAACTTTGTCCCAGTCCTCGCTGAGATTTCCTGCTGTTTCTTTCGTGTGATCAGTGATATCTTTTGTTTCTTCTTTAGCATCAACTGTCTTCTTTTTAAACCTATCAAAGAACCCGCTCACAGTGCATCCCTCCTTAATAAGACTATTATTCAGTTGGTTTTGTTTTGCTACTTCATTATACCACGTATTAAGATTTTGTTACATTTATTTTGCATCAAGAAGACACAGATCATTCTGATCTGTGTCTTCTAATATATTATCGATCGGTACTATTCAAATTATTGGTCTTCTTCCTTGACACTCCAAACTTTCCAAACATTACCAACTAGGTCTGGACCGGGTTTGAGTGTCGTTTTGCCAGGTTTCCATCCGGAAGGTGTGGCTTCAGTTCCACCGGAATTTCTAACCAGTTGATACGCTTTAACTTGCCTGAATGTCTCTGATACGTTTCTTCCAACAGGAGGTGTCAACACCTCATATCCCTGAATGTTGCCATCTGGATCTATGATGAATCGCCCACGATTCTCAACGCCTGCCTCAGCATCATAAACATTGTACAACGTTCCAACACGACCGCCTGAATCTGAAAGCATTGGGAATGGAATCCCGCCTTCAACCATTTTTGATAATTCAAAATCATTCCACATTTTGTGTACAAAAACACTGTCTACGCTTACTGATAAGACTTCCACATCAAGTGCCTGAAAATCGTTAAACTTATCTGCAACTGCAGATACTTCAGTCGCTCAGACGAATGTGAAGTCGCCTGGATAAAAGCACAAGACTACCCATTTGCCTTTATATTCGGATAATTTAAAATTCTTGAAACCACCTTTGTAATACCCTGCAAGTTCAAAATCAGGTGCAGGTCCACCTACTTTAATCATACTCACTACCTCCTTTTTTTCTTTTGTCTGGTCGCTTACTTCCATTTCAGGTTGAGAAATTGTAGATTTTGGACGCGCGCAACCGGGTTTGAAATCTGTTGGCATTGTCTACCACCCCCGTTATTTTAGCCTAGATTCTACGTCTACGCTAATGCATTGTTCCGATTCTGTCTAAGAAGAATCTAAGTTCGATATATCAATTATAACATATTAGAGACCTCCTCACAATATAATTTGTGTCAGTCAATTTATTCAGAATCTAATTAATCAAAAAATAACCTCTTTTTATTGAATGATTATTTGGATAGTGATAAAATAATAGCGTGCTCTACATGAAATCTCGCCATTATATGGAGGTTCTAACATGATTGTAAATCAAAACTTGAAATCTGATATAATCAAATTTGCAAGCGAAAGTAATGTTGAATATAAAAACTATTACATGAAGAAAGTTGTTACTCGAATGGAATCCAGCTTTAACGAAATAACAAAAATTGTTAACGAGCTTTCGGATATAGTTTCGAAAGAAGAAGATTTAGTAATGGGAATAGGTTGGATTTTAGATAACTTTTATAAGGTTGAAGAACAAATTCAAAAACTAAAAGCTTCTACAGGTAGACGAGAAAAAAATAGACTTGGTATTTTAACCAATACTAGTTATAAAGGAATACCTCAAATATGTCATGTAGCTAAAGATTTAATAGAAAGTACAAATGGTAACTTTGACGAAGATGTTATCATAGATTTTCTTAAGACTTATCAAAATATTAAAATCTTTTCAATTGCTGAAATATGGTCTTTTAATACCATACTTATACTTATACTCACAGAAAAAATAAATGAACAATCCAACATCATATTGAAAAATCAAAAAAACAAAATGAAAGCTTTATCACTATCCCTTGATAATCCAGAAACTGTATTGAAAACTGTCAAGCAAGAAATAGGAGACAATCCTTCGCTATCTCCCATTTACATTGAAACCCTCGCAAAGCGATTGATGCATCACAATAAAGGGTTTTCAGAAACATTTGATTTCTTAAACTCAAAACTAAAAGAACGAAATTCAACAATAGAAAAAACGATATCACTTTCTAATCTAGCCCAATCCAGTACCGATATCTATATTGCTAATCTTTTCACGTCATTGAATAAAGTATCTAAGTTCAATTGGAATAGAATTTTCGAAGAAGTCTCAGTTGTTGAGTACATATTAAAAGATGACCCTGCAGAAACATATGCTAAAATGGACTTTGATTCGAGAAATTACTATAGAAGCAAACTAGAAAGAGTTGCTCAAAAGCACAACATTGAGGAAACTAAAGTAGCCTCTACCGCAATTAAACTGTCTAATCAAAATATTTCAACTTTGAAAAGGAATCATGTTGGTTATTATTTAGTCGGTAAAGGTGTTGATGAGCTATTAAATAATCTCAATATCAAACCTAAGCCAAAACCTAACAAAGAACAGCTTCAATATCTTTATATTATAGCAATTGCAATATTTACAGTCGTTGCTTATGCTTTATTCTGGAATTTCTTTAAGTATAATTATGATAATATTGTAGTCTCGCTATTATTAAGTTTTCTATTGGTCATTATTTCAAACGACTTATTCATAACGATTTTCAACTATTTACTTCAAAAATTTTCCCCTATCAATATTTTGCCAAGACTAGATTTAAGCCAAAGAATTCCAGATGATTATAAAACCTTTATAGTCATACCGACTATGATAACTTCAGAAGATCACTTAGATGAGATCTTTGAAAAAATGGAGGAGTATTTTCTTGGGAATAAATCTGATAATCTATATTTAGCACTCCTCGGAGAATTCACGGATTCTGACACAGAATTCGACGCACAAGACAGTTCGCTTATCCGAGTAGCTCTGAACAAAGCAAAAGAACTCAATAAAAAATATGCGGACGCAAGTCCAATTTTCTATTATTTCCAAAGGAAAAGACAGTTTAATCAAAAGCAGGAAAAATGGATGTGTTGGGAAAGAAAAAGAGGCTCCTTAACTGAATTCAATAACCTGATTTTAGGAGAAAAAAATACATCTCACATAATCGCATCGTCTAATATTTCTCACCATATCAACAAAATCAGATATATAATAACGCTTGATGAAGATACAAATCTCCCAATAGACACCGCTCATAAACTCATAGGAACAATCGCTCATCCATTGAATGAGGCAATTTACGATGATAATAAAGGTAGAGTTGTAGATGGTTTCGGTGTTATTCAACCAAATGTAAGTATAAATCTAAGATCATCCAATGTTTCATTATTTACAAAAATATTTGGTCGTGCCTCAGGAGCAAGCATGTATGTAGAAGGCCTATCTGATTTATACCAAGATGTTTTTAATTCAGGTGTATTTTACGGAAAAGGCATCTATAATCTAGAAGTATTTTCTAAAATCCTTAATAAAGCTATGCCTCAAAACAAAATTTTAAGCCACGACTTGTTAGAAGGAACCTATATAAACGCTGGATATGTTTCAGATATAAATGTAGTAGATACCTATCCTAGTAAATATATGGCTTATCTAGCGAGACTTCACCGATGGATAAGAGGAGACTGGCAGCTTATTTGCTGGTTGGCATTTAGAGTTAGAGATTCAAATGATGTTCTTATTAAAAACCCTATTTCACTTTTGAGCAGATGGAAAATATTGGATAATCTCAGAAGAAGTTTAATATCAATATGCCTTTATATTTTCATTATTGGTATATTTTTATTCCTGCCAAGTCCCCTTTATATATGGATTATTATTGCTTTATCCGTTGTTTTCATTCCATTGTTTTTAGAAACCATAGATAATTTTATTTTCAAAAAATACTATACACCGCACCCTTTATTTCGAAAAAGAAAGAAAATCAAATTCAATTTGAAAGGATCTTTGCAGCATAATGTAATTCAACTGATTTATTTGCCATTTGAGGCTACTATAGTACTTTCTGCTATCATCACTACACTTTATAGGGTTGCAGTTTCGAAAAAAAACTTGCTCGAGTGGACAACATCTAGCATTAACGAGATGAAGCTCAAGCGTAATCTAAAAAATCTTATTAATAAAATGAAGATTATCTATATTGAATTATCTATTTTCTTAATGTCGGTATATTTTGTACGAAAAGAGTTATTTATACCTGCTTTGATAATATCTTTCATTTGGGGTTTATCACCTTTATTGATATATATATTAGATGAAAAAGAAGGCGTAGAAATTAAACCTACATCTTCTGAAATAAGCACTCTAAGAAAAGATGCTCGTAAAATCTGGTCTTATTTTGAAGATTTTTCTAAAAAATCAACGAATTATCTACCTCCAGATAATTATCAAAAATACCCGCCTAAAAACATAGCTGAGAGGACTTCTCCTACTAATATAGGTCTTGGACTATTGGCACTTATATCTGCAAGAGATATGGGTTTTGTTTCTATAACTCGAACCATAAGAAACATTAAGCAGATGCTTTCAACCATAGACAAACTAGAGAAGTGGCATGGAAATTTGTACAATTGGTATGATACTCGTAATCTTTCTATTTTGAGACCGAGATATGTTTCATCTGTAGATAGTGGCAACTATTTAGGTTACCTTATGACCTTGAAGCAAAGCCTCATACAGTACAAGAATATGTCTGTTATTGACGACGATGTCGTACAAGGTCTAAAAGAAACCTTTGAACTTGAACAAGAAATGACTGATGAAACTGAAGAGATCTTTAACGATTTTGGAACAATTGAAGAAAAATCATCAAGTCAATGGATACAATTTTTAAATCAATGTAAATCAAAAGTCAATACCTCATCGATTAAAACATCATCTATGATCGATGAACTTATAAGTGAGCACTCAAAATATTTTACATTGATACAGTATAAAGAAGAAAAAGATTTACATAAAAACCCCGAATTTATATTTATTTCAAACGAAATTGAAAAGATTAAGGTTGATTTATCGCTACCTGAACTTAGACAGTATTATATCAATCTTCTTAATCAAATTAGACAAGATAGGCAAGAAAGCGAAGAAGAATTACGAGATGTTATTCTTATAGAAAATAAAATCAAATCCATAACGAGCAACCTTGCAGAATTAATCAGAGACCTGGACCAAATGATTAATATTATTGACCGTTTAATAAACACTACCGAGATTAACAAACTATACGACTATAACAAGCATCTATTCTCTATCGGATATGACTGCGAAAAAAACCAGATGACTGACAGTTACTACGATCTCCTGGCTTCTGAGTCTAGGACAACCAGTTTCATCGGTATTATTACTAAACAGGTACCTGTAGAACACTGGTATAAACTCAGCAGGACTTACACTCTTTACAATAGAAATCGAGCTTTAGCATCTTGGTCAGGCACCATGTTTGAGTACTTTATGCCCAACTTAATAATGAGAAATTACGAACAAAGTATATTTGATGAGACATACAACTCTGTAATACAGTCTCAAATTGAATATGGCGCTTCCAAAAACAAACCATGGGGAGTTTCAGAATCCGGGTACTATTTCTTTGACTTAGATTTAAACTATCAGTATAAAGCTTTTGGAGTTCCAAACATAAGTTTTAAAAGAGGCTTGATAAATGATTATGTTGTCTCTCCATACTCGACATATCTTGTGCTCAATTTTGATAAAACGGCATGCTTCAATAATCGATCAGCTTTGATAAACGAAGGCACTGAAGGACGTTACGGATTATATGAAGCTATAGACTACACTAAGGATAGATTGTCGCCTGGCGAGGACAAAAAAATCGTTCAAAGCTACATGGCTCATCATTTGGGGATGAGTCTGCTTTCGATTAACAATTTCATTAACAATAATATTCTCCAGGAAAGATTCCATGAAAACCCAGTAGTAAAAACAGGCGAGATTTTACTGGCAGAAAAATTACCCTATAAAGTACTAGTAGTCAAAGAGCAACCTGAAAAAGAGCGGGAAGAAGTTGAAATTAAATCTAAAGATTTTGGAACCATAAACGTATATGGATCAGAGTTCAATACAATACCTCATTGTCATCTCATATCCAACAAAAACTATCACGTTATGGTTACAAACACCGGTTTCACTTATTCAAAATATAAAGACAACATGATAACAAGGTTTAGAAATCACACCGATCAAAGGTATTTCGGTTATACTTTTTATTTCAAAAATACCGATGATGGAAAAATCTGGTCCATAGGTTCTGACCCGGTAATAAATGTTCCAAAGAAATATGAAGTGCTGTTTTCTTTAAACAAAGTTGAGATAAGTAGAGAAGATGATGATATAGACACTCATATGGAGATGTGGGTGTCAGCCGAAGACAATGTGGAGATCAGAAGAATAACCTTGATGAACAAGAAATCGATACCAGTGACATTAGAAATAACCAGCTACGCTGAACTTGTTATGACAGATCAGAACAGCGACTTAGCACACCCAGCTTTCAATAATCTATTCATCTCCACAGAGTTTGACAAAGATACCGAAAGCTTGATAGCCGTTAAGAAACCAAGAGATTCCAAAGAAGATGTACAGTATATCTTCAAGACCTTTTCAGTTACAGGTACTGAACTCAGTATGATTCAATATGAAACCAGCAGAACTGCATTTATAGGAAGAGGTAGAACTCTATCCAATCCAATAGCATTGGAGAAGTTTTTGGATAACACAGAGGGCGTTGTCTTAGAACCTATATTAAGCTTAAGAAAGAGTGTGACTATACAGCCACATCAAAAAATACAGATAGCCTACTCGATGGGTGTCGCTAAAAGCAAATCTGAAGCAAAAGAATTAATTGAAAAATACAAAAATTCTTATACTATTAATGATCAGCTTAAGCTTTCTGAAATACAGGCTCAAGTAGAATTATCACATTTAGATCTTGATAGTAAAGCTCTAAATCTATTTCAAAAAATGATTTCTCAATTAATCTATTTAAATCCAAATCGTAAAAAATATTCGAAATTAATCTCTAATAATACATCTGGCCAAGATGAACTTTGGAAATATGGGATCTCGGCAGACAATCCAATAATTCTACTAAAAATACCTTCCGTTGAAGCCAAAGAAACGTTATTGACTATTCTGAAAGGAAAAGAATATTGGTCATTAAAAGGCCTTCAGGTAGATCTGATTATACTTAACAGCCAGGAGGCTAGCTATTACAAAGATCTCGAAGAAGAAGTAATAGACCTAATCAGTGCAAAATTCAGATACACCACCTCTTTAAACAAAATTGGTGTATATGTTATAAACAATAATCAAATTACCAATAATGATAGATACCTTTTGTATGCTTCTGCTGATATTATTTTGGATGCAAGCGAACCAGACTTAGATCATCAAATAGAAATAGATGTGGGAATTAAAGATTTGATTGAAAAACGCAAATTCCAAAAATATCAATCTGTGGAAGACAAAAATAAAAAGCCGATATATGAGCTTAAGTATTTCAATGGTTATGGTGGTTTTAATATTGATGACTCTGAGTATGTCATTCAATACAGAGAAAATACTCCTACGCCTATGCCTTGGATTAATGTTGTTGCCAACAAAAAATTCGGATTTATAATATCTGAAAACGGTGGCGGATATACTTGGGCTGAAAATAGCAGCGAAAATAAACTAACCCCTTGGTTAAACGACACAATATTCAACTTCCCTCAAGAAATACTGTATATGAAGGATGAAACATACGGAAACTTGTGGAGCCTTACCCCAGAGCCTCTAGGGAAATATATTGATTATGATATATGTCATGGCAAAGGTTATTCGAAATTCATTAGTGAATCCTATGGCTTTGAAAACAAACTGGTGGTATATGCTTCATTAAAAAAATCTGTCAAGATTTACTCAGTCAATCTAAAAAATATATCTGATGAAACCAGAAAACTATCAAGTTTCTTTTATGTCAATCCTTTTTTAGGCGGCATCGGCGAAAAAAACAATAAATTTATTATCACAAAAATGCTGTCAGAAAACATCATGACTTTATCTAATCCTTTTAACTATCAGTTCCCTGATAGGGTGATGTATATAAGCTGTTCAGAAACAATTGAGTCATATACTGGAAACAAGGTTGAATTCAATTTAAAAAACCTAAGAAATCTGCATGTTTTGTCAAATAATACCGGTGGCGGTTTCGATCCTTGTGGCGGGTTTCAAATATCCCTGGAATTAAAACCAGATGAAGAGAAACAGTTTGTGTTCATAATCGGTCATGAAACACAAAAAGATGATGTCTATAAAAATGCCAGTTACTTTCAAAATGTTGAAAACTGTAACTCAGAACTTCAAAAAATTAGAAATCACTGGAAACATATTTTAGGATCAGTTCAAATCAAAACACCAGACAATAAAATTGACACACTAATCAATGAGTACTTACCTTATCAAACCCTGGCATGTCGAATAAACGCTAGATCTGCTTTCTATCAAGTTGGTGGCGCATATGGATTTAGGGATCAGTTGCAAGATGCGTTAAATATGCTTCTAATAGACCCTAAAATTGCAAAAGCACAGATCATTTTGCACGCCTCCCATCAATTTGAGGATGGCGATGTACTCCATTGGTGGCATCCTGGTGATATTGAAAAAGGCGTCAGAACTAGATTTGCTGATGATCTCCTATGGCTTCCTTATGCAGTAGCCGAGTACCTTCTGACCACAGAGGACTATAGGATTCTTGACATTAAACTACCTTACGTAACAGGAGACGAACTCAAAGAAGAGCAAAATGAAATCTATATGACTGTAGGCGTTTCCGACTACAAGGAAACGCTTTATATGCATTGTTTGAAAGCAATTGACTATGCACTTGAACTAGGACCACATGAGCTGCCTCTAATGAAAGGCGGTGACTGGAATGACGGTATGAACAAAGTAGGTCTTGAAGGCAAAGGCGAAAGTATTTGGCTTGGTTGGTTTTTAGCACACATACTAAAAAGATTCAGTGAAATATGTATGCAAAAAGGAGATACTATTAAGCACACAGAATACCTTAACTACAGTAAAGATATAACAGCCTCTATTGAAAAACATGGTTGGGATGGTTCATGGTATAGAAGAGCTTACTATGATGATGGTACACCCCTCGGCTCAGTTACAAATTCAGAGTGCAAAATTGCTTCACTTCCTCAAAGCTGGTCTGTAATATCAGGCTTAGGTGATAAAGAAAGAAGTGATATTGCGATGAGTTCTGTTAATAATCATCTGATACTTGAAGACAAGGGTATGATACTATTATTTACCCCTCCTTTTGATAAAAGCAAGAAAAACCCAGGCTATATAAAAAGTTATGCAAAAGGTTTGAGAGAAAATGGTGGTCAATACACGCATGCAGCAGCGTGGGTCATATATGCATATGCTTTGTTAGGAGAAGGCACCAAGGCTTATGAGCTATTCGAGATGCTTAATCCAATCAGTCACTCTCGTTCATTCTTTTTGGCTAACCAGTACAAGGTTGAACCATACGTGATGCCCGCTGATATATACTATGTTCCTCCCCATGAAGGAAGAGGCGGATGGACATGGTACACGGGAGCTGCTGGATGGATGTACAGAGTATTTCTTGATGGCATAATTGGATTAAAGATTAGAGGGAAGAAGCTCTATATAAGCCCTTCCGTCCCAAATGATTGGACTTCTTACAGTATCAAATACAGATATGTGAACACCCAGTATGATATTACTGTTATCAGCAACAAAAAAATACCCAACGGTATAACAACATACACGTTGGATAATGAAAAACTTCAAACTGATCATGTAGAGCTGGTTGATGACAAAAAAAATCATGAATTGATTGTAGAAATCAATTAACTAAGCCTGAATAGTTTTATTTAAGTATTTGATTAAAAATACGAAGTAGATTCAAACCAGATATTTTCTCAATATCTTCAATTTTATGTCCTCTTTCGATAAGTAGACTAATGACATTCTTGATTTTTTCCGTATCTTCGATATCTTTAACGCCAAAGTCGCCTAAGTAGACATTGAAATCAAACCCAAACGCCACATGGTCATAGCCCACCAAGCTTACAATATACTCAATATGCTTGATATAATCCTCAATAGTTTCTGAAGAATCATCATCAGTTCTGACTCTTGAGGGATCGTCTTGATCGACTTTCGTAAAATAAGGGGTGGTTCCGATAACGCCACCATTTTCTGCGATTGCAAAAATCTGCTCATCTGATAGGTTTCTTGGATGGTTGAATAATGCCCTTGCATTTGAATGTGATGCGATAATAGGTTTTTGGCTTTTGGAAATCACTTCCCAAAAGCCTTTTTCATTTAAGTGTGAAACGTCAACGACTATACCGAGTTCATGCATTTTTTTCAATGCCTCTAAACCTATCTCTGATAGAGGCTCATCCGTGTCTGTTCCTGAGGCAAAAGCATTTGCCCAATTCCAGGTTAACATCCCTGCTCTTACGCCGAGACGATAATATAAGTTTAAGAGGTTAAGGTTATTGCCCAGAGGTTCAAATCCTTCCAAGGATAGTATAAGCCCCAGCTTTTTGTCCTCAATTGCGTTTTTTAAGTCTTGTTTACTCTTTATTAGAATAATATCTGCATTTCTATCTACTGCGTCAAGCATTCTTTCTATTTGAAACATTGCCTGTTCCAAAATTTCTTCTTTTTTCCCTTTTGTAAATACGTTCACTACAACAATATTTACCTGACTTTCTTTAAGGGCATGATAATGCTCATTCATAAAAGCTTCTTCATCACCCTCAAGATGTCTCAGATATAAATGCCTGGGAATATCCGTGTGCCCATCAATAATCAATAGTGATTCCATTATTTCGTCTAAGTTCATGATTTCCTCCAATCAAATTTTCTCACTGCACTCTAAATTGTCCCATCATACCAAAATCTTCATGCTCCAGTAAATGACAATGGTACATAAAAATGCCTTCGTACTCAAATCTTACTTTAATAATCACTTCTTCCCCAACTTCAACAAAAATGGTGTCTTTTAAGCCCATTTCATAAGGCGAAGGAGGATTGCCATTTCTAGAAATGACTTGAAATTGAGTTGCATGAACGTGGAAGGAATGACCACCGGAGTTCATCATCATACCTCCCTGATTCCTTATAACCCAAAGCTCAGTTTCGTTTAATTTCACCTCTTCATCAATTCGGGCCATGTCATAAGATCTTCCATTGATAGTCCCATTTATTCCCATGCCTTGTAGTACAAATAACCGAGTGTTTGGATTCGTACCTATTGGAATATCCTGAATGGTTGTCAACTGTTCGGGAATTTCTTTCTTATTACCAGATGAGCCGTTGAGATAAAAAGTCACGATTGCATGCTCTCCTGCCATTAAGACAACTTTTTCAGCTTGAACCGATGAAAAATCTACTATGACTTCCACTCGTTCGCCAGGCGTCATGAACAACGAATCTCTTTGGACAGGGCTTTCCAGAAAACCACCGTCTGAAGCTATTTGATAGAAGCTACTGCCATCATCTAGGTGTAATCCAAAATTTTCAAAATTTGACCCGTTAAGAATTCGTAAACGGATTTGCTCGCGATTTACCTCAACATAAGGATCAACCGTTCCATTCACCAATATTGTTTCACCTGGTACCAGCCCCATCATGTTTAAAGCGTAAATGAAGTTGCCGTCATTATCAAAATTTCGATCTTGAATAATCAACGGGATATCATTCACACCATAATCTTTTGGTATGTTCAAGCTGTCAGAAACCTCATCTTCTATATAAACCAGACCTGCCAGACCATAATAAACCTGAGGTCCGGTGTTAGCATGAGGGTGAGGATGATACCAAAGGGTAGCCGCAGGTTGATTCACTACAAAACTGGGTTTCCACTCATCACCTTGTTGTATCGGTTGATGAGGTCCTCCATCGTCTTCCCCACTGATTTCCATTCCATGCCAGTGCACAGTTGTCATCTCATTTATCTGGTTTGTGACGGTGACATCTACTTGTTGGTTACGTCTAAAACGCAAAACTGGTCCCAGATAGTTTCCATTGTATCCTAAAGAATCTGTCATTACGCCTGGAAAAAACTCGGTTTTTCCAGCCTGAACATTTAACTTATACTCTACTATATCGGGATCAGGGTTTTGGTCTTCCAACAGTGGAGGGATTATGAGTTGATTACCATCCCGATGCTGCTCGATTGGATCCTTTTCTGTGTTAGTACACCCCTGTAGGAGAATTGATGCAATCAGTACTGAGAAAAGCACCATAAATAATTTGTATTTGGTATTTAATTTTTTCATCATACTGTTCACCCTTTCGCTCAATCAAATAAGAAGCATCCTACTAATCTATTTTTAATAACCTTGCATTTACCGCAACTATAACTGTACTAAGAGACATAAGTCCCGCACCTAGAGCAGGGCTTATGACGATTCCCTGATTGTACAAAACTCCCGCCGCAAGTGGTATGGCAATAACATTATAGCCTGTGGCCCATGCGAGGTTCTGAAGCATCTTCCTGTATGTTGCTCTTGACAGCTTTAGAATATTGACAACATCCAGAGGATTGCTCTTAACTAAGATAATATCCGCCGTCTCTATAGCGACATCCGTCCCTGCACCGATTGCAATACCAAGATCGGCTTTAGCTAGCGATGGTGCGTCATTTACGCCGTCTCCAGTCATACCCACAATTCTGCCTTCTGACTGCAATTCGTCTATCTTAGATGATTTTTCCTGAGGGAGCACCTCCGCGATGACTTTATCGATGCCTATCTTTTCGCCTACATATGCAGCCACTCTCTTATTGTCTCCTGTCAGCAAAATGGATTCAACATCCATTTTCTTTAGCGTAGCAACAGCCTCTTTGGCTGATTCTCTGATGATATCAGTTAGAGCCATATAGCCCAATAGCTTGGCATCTTCAAGTACAAATACCACAGTTTTCCCTTCTTGCGCCAACTTCTCATAATGCTCGTCATCGAAACTAATGCTTTCAGAGCGCATATATCCTGGACTAACAATTTTAATATCCTTACCGTCTACCTTCGCCATCAGTCCTTTTCCTGTGATATTTTGATAATCGGTTACCTCAAGTCGCTCCAGATCCTTCTTCTTGCCTTCATTGACGATTCCTTTTGCGATAGGATGCTCTGAGTTCAGTTCAACAGAGTAAGCTAAAGTCAGCAACTCTTCTTTCGTTACCGAAACTTCATGAATGTCAGTAATTCCAAATTCACCTTCTGTCAAGGTTCCTGTTTTGTCAAAAACAATTGAATTTATTTTTCTGGCATTTTCAAAAGCTGCTCTATCTCTTATCAAAAGACCTCTCTTGGCTCCTATACTGGTTGAGACTGCTGTCACAAGTGGTGTTGCTAACCCTAGCGCATGAGGGCAGGATATGATCATTACCGTTACTGCTCTTTCGATAGCAAAGTTAAGGTCCTTGCTTATTGCCATCCAAACTATAAATGTTATGGTGCCCGCACTAAGCGCAATATAGAAAAGCCACTTTGCCGCAATATCCGCCAACCTTTGTGTATTGGATTTTGACTCCTGAGCTTCTCGTACCATTTTAATGATTTGAGAGATGAAAGTTTCATCACCGACTCGATTAACCTTGAACTTCAGGATTCCTTCTCCATTGATTGAACCACCGACAATCTCATCATCTGTACCTTTTTCGACGGGTAAAGATTCTCCAGTAATCATGGATTCATTAACAGATGAATCCCCTTCGTAAATAATACCGTCGATAGGCACCTTTTCTCCAGGTTTCACCAGAACCATGTCCCCTTCTTTCAAGTCTTTTACAGGAATTTCCTTGGTTTCTCCATTCTCACCGATCAGATGAGCAGTCTCGGGCATCAGCTTCACCAATTCTTCCAATGCTTTCGACGCTCCCATTACCGATTTCATTTCAATCCAATGGCCAAGAAGCATTATAACAACCAATGTTGCAAGCTCCCAAAAGAAATCGTCTCCCTCTAGCACAAAGACAGTAAAGGAACTATAAATATACGCAACAGTAATTGCCAGAGCAATGAGCATCATCATAGCTGGTGTTTTTTTCTTTAGCTCATCAATTGCACCGGTTAGAAATGGCTTTCCTCCATAGAAGAAAAGCACAGTTGATAGCGCAAATAAAATATATGAGTCTCCCGCAAATCTCCAGTCAACACCCAAAAACATCTGAATCATTGGAGACAATGCAAGTATTGGCACCATAAGGATTAACGAGAAAAAGAATCTTTTTTTGAAATCTTCAACCATCATTGCATGATGATCATGATGTCCATTATTTTTATCATGTTCCTTGTGTTGTTCATGTTCCTTGTGTTCTTCATGATCTTCATGATTTGCATGTTCGCTATGTTCTTCGTGTTCATTATGACTTTTGTGTTCTTCATTTGTTATATTGTGGTTCGTCATTGTATTTTTATCAGTATTTTTTTTATCGTCCATAGGTTCCTCCTTTTCAACAAAGTATCTTATCTATATGTTGTCTAAATATTTATTAATCAATTATTGTTATATTTAATTATATCTCAATAATCCATAAATGTGAAATGATGTATGCTTTGCATTAAGTAAAACTTGTCAAAACGCCATTTGCCATCGGTATAGTATTTCAAGTAGAAATCATTCGTTTCATAATCAACGACTTTTCCTTCTTCACCTAGCACTTCAATAGTTACCTGATATAGATATGCACCGTTTGAAAAAGGTTCAAAATCATGTTAAATTAACAGCTTTTATTACTCGATATATGTTAAAATGATTTCAACAAAAGAGTCAAGGAGGTCCAATGATTAAAATAATAGCAGATTCTACATGTGATTTGTCAGATGAGATACTTCAAAAGTATCAGATAAGCATAGCTCCCCTAACCATAACCATCAACGGCAAAGACTACAAGGATCGGGTGGATATACAACCGGAAGATTTTTATAATATGTTAAGCGCATTAAAAAAACTTCCAACAACAGGTATGCCAAGTCCTTCCGAATTTATGGCATTGTTTGAAGAAGCTTTTGAGAATGGGTATGAGGAAATTATATGCATTTGTATGTCTAGTGGTACAAGTGGTTCCCATCAATCTGCAGTTTTAGGGAAAGAATACTACAAAGAAAAACATGGTGATACGAAGGCACATATACACGTTGTTGATTCTAAGTGTATGAGCCATGGTAGTGGCTATTTGATCTTGAAATCTGCTATGCTGATTGAACAAGGGGCAACTTTTCAGGAAGTGATTGATTTTAATGAAACCTATAAAACCAACATAAAGCATTTTCTAGCGGTTGATGACCTGGATAATTTAATCAAAAGCGGTCGGTTAACCAATGCCAGTGCTATGATTGGTAAAATACTTAAGGTGAAACCAATCATGTCCATGAGAGACGGAAAAGGTGCTATTGTTGCAAAAGCTAGAGGTGCTAGAAAGGTTCTTGAACATTATGTCAATGAGTTTAATCTCAGGGCTGATTTAGAGTTAACAGAATTTGTCATTATCGGATACACCTCTGATAAAACCAAAGCAGAAGGCTTGAAATTGAAGCTTCAACAAGATACCGATTTTAAAGGCACCATATACATCATGCAAATGGGGGTTTCAGTGGGAACCCATGTAGGTCTTGGTGGCATTTCAATGTATTTTATTGAGAAAGGCGATAGACATGATGGTCTAATCTATAATGAAATGAGTGCGCTTCTAGCCAAAAAAAATGAAGTCGTTAAAATGCTTAATGATTTAAAAAATGGAGAATCTAAAAAAAATAACTAAAATGTTTTGCGAAAAAAAGCCCTTCTGCACCAAGTCATCTAACTTAGCTAAGAAGGGCTTTATCTATACTATCTTATTTACTTTCTCAATCTTTCTATTAACTCCACACCTTCTGCATCTTGGAAAAACAATGCGTTGTATGATATGTATGACATTTTTCTTCTGTTGAATTCTCCGCCTAATATCTCTGAAGGGCTTACTGAATCTCCTGCATATAAGCCTAATTCCTTTGCTCTTATATTTGCCGTGTTCCATTCAAAATCAACGCCATCCTTAAAGCCCAATGCTCTTAATACCAAGGTTGCATATTCTGTCTCTTTCATTAGATTGCCTGACCCGTATTCGGTGGAGCTTATACCATTGACATAGCCCAATTTGTGCAGATAATTTATTGTTGGTTTCACCCAATCCGGAACATCCGTGAAATTAGTTTGATAATCCGGATTCTCCGTTGCAAATACATTGACTTCGTCCTCCAAACCTAACAATCTCGAATACATGACAGCACCCTCTGCTCGTGTCAAACCCTTGTCTAATTCCAATCCATTATCTGTCCCTTTTAGAATTCCAATTTCTCTTAGAGCTTCACCATAGAAATCATTGCTACTTCTATCAAACTTTAAATCTATTTGCAACATGTTTTCCATAAACTCTCTATTTTCGCTAGTTCTGTAAGTCTCTTCCTCTGGTTCTTCCATTGGTTCATCTATGCTGTTTTCAGCTTCAAACTCCACAAAAAATACTATCCGTTCCTGTCCTGTGTTTTCAAGCTCTCGAGATAATCTTAATAAATCAATAATATATTTATTCCCTTCCACCAGATGTGCGTTATGATTCACCACAGTGTAATCAGTTGTGATCGAATAGTGCATCTTCAAACCCATCGCTTCCATCATTGCGTATAATTCCGCATCATTCTCAGTGCTTTCCTGGTCTTCTGAAGCCAGCTCTTCCGGTGTTATATCCATTTCAAGTCTCAGATTGCCATTAGGCAAATCTATCAAGCGTAAATCATCACCATCTTCAGTTTGTTCCATCTCCGCCAAGAAACTCAGCATGTCTTCAATTTCTATTATTGCTTTTTCGCCTGCAAAATTATATCCCTTGTCCATATATTCAACTACTTCCGTCCTAACGCTCACTCCTTCCAGACCTTCGAAATCCCCTTCATTAAAAATTGTGAGTGCTCCCATTTCTGTATCTAGCTCTTCATCTGTCAGATCTGTGTTTTGCGCCATCAGAACCTCAAGCTTACCGGTCCCATCCTGGTTTAACTCAATGCCTACTTCCATTTGAATACAACCAGTCATTAGCATTATTAATGCCACAATCATTGCTACCAAAATCATTTTGCTTTTCTTCTTCTTTTCAATTCTCATTTTTTCCCCCATTTTAATATTCTATTTTCATTACTTTTACTTAGCCATGTAATATGCGACAAATGATAGCAAAAGGTTAACAATTGCAAGGATAACAAATATCAAATCCATGCTAAAATAACTTCCCTTAAATTTATCTGCATTATTGTCCGGGTACATGCTTTCACTGAATTTTGTTGCAAGAAATCTCACTGAGTTCCCTCCAATACCCATCGGACTCGCACTTCCACCCATCCAACGGAATAAGAAAAATACACCAAATATAAGAAACCACACAAAAAAGAAAAACTCACTCATTACAAAACCACTTTTATAGAAATAATACAACTCTATCAGAACTGCAGGCACCAGTACAATCAGGGTGCTCTTAAGATGTTTTTTCAAAACTTGCCTCCTTTGGATAATCTTTTAGTCTCTTTCCGTGATATTCTCAGCTACCTTCTCTGCAGAGACTATCCTACCTGAAAGTAAATCATTAAATCCTTTTTCAATTTCATTGTTAAACTCTTCTTTTGCTAAATCCTCAAATGCCAGTGGTTTATTATTTGGGATTTTAACATCAAACGGGATTCCATTTTGTATAACAATCTGCCTTAAAAAAATGTTAATCGCATTAGACATGGGTATGCCCAGTTTGTTTAATATTATTTCTGCTTGTTCTTTTATTTCCGGCTCAACACGTGCAAAAATACTTGTAGTTTTAGCCATATTTATCGCCTCCTTATTGATATGTCATATTATACCATTTTTGTATTGCAATGTGCAATATATGTGCAGCAAGTTGATAGCTGCTCGTTCGCAAGACGGATCTTTTGTGACAAGCTTATAGCTATTCTTGTCTCTACATCACAATCTTATTACTCTATATATAAATAGTAAAAACAAAATTCGTGGCAGGTTCGATGATATCAACAATTTTTTTAGTAAAGAAAAATCCCACCACAAGGTGATGGGAAAATGACTTATCTGTTCGAGTAATACTTTTGTTTTGGACTAGTTGGCTTATCAGGCATCGTGAGTTTTAGAAGGTCACCTTTTATTAATGGATTTAATATGCCATTTGATAGATACTTCCTATCTTTTATCTTGAGAAATTCCTGAATCTCTTTTCTACTTTTGGGTTCATTACAGAACTCCAATATAGACTCTATCCGCTGATCCTCAACATCAGTTTCAGCTTGGGGGGTAGCTTGGGGGGTAGCTTGGGGAGTCAAAGGAATAATCGTCTTAAAGACGTCTCCTTCAATAAACTCAGGGTCTGCGCCTGAATAGATCTTGTTGTACTTATAAATGTTCCTAACTCCTGATCCAAGTTCATCAACCCAGCCTATCTCTTTGAAGAATTTAGCAATTGTCGGATTCTTTGGATATGGAGAAAAGTTCTCCGGATCAATAATCCCATTTCCGTGCGACTTGTTACTATTCTCAATATAAACACGATTTTGCTCTATGACTAGTTTTGCAGGGAAGGGATTCGAGAATTCTCTATGAATTAACAAATTAGTAATTGCTTCGCGGAAAATCTTATCTCTTAAGCTTACCCGCTGATCACCTTCAAGATAGAATTTATCGTTGAGATGTTTCGCAATAAACTGCATTAATCTTTCATAGCTGCGTAGTAAATTTACTCGTATGTCATCCCGATCATCATAACGATCTAAATTTTCTACGCGTAAAATAGCGTCCGTTCTATGATGCGGAAGAGCTGCATGAATTAATTCTTCTTTCCCAAAAATCAAGATACCACCAAGTGTAATGCCCTGTTTCCCGGTGTTCGGATCCCTTAAATACAATCCAGCGCTCTTTAACATTTCAATATCATCCATTGACTTCCATGGATGATTCGGTTTTTGATTTTCGGCTAGTTTTCTAACCTTTGTAAATAATTCAGATTCCAACTCTTCTAATTCGGCAAATGGGAAGATTCTGTTTTCTGTATATGTGCTTTGTTTCCTTAGATACAATCCAGAAACCAGGTTTGTATTATTTGTAATGTCAAAATCACCATCTTCGTTTCTGTCAAATATTTTTCCCTTACAGCGATGTACTTGTGAACTCTCCGGAATGTAGATATACAGAATTGTCTTACCTTCCACTTCAACATCACCGACCGTAAGATAATAGGTAGGGTTGAGAGTCTGAGTGTTATTAAGTGAGGTAACAAAATCCTTCTTCAGCTGTTGTACAGAGTCCTTGTCAACACCAACAATATCACCGTTATCCTCAACACCCAAGAAAAGGTGGCCGCCATAACGATTTAGTAATGAACAGACCGATTCATATACATCTTTATTCAACTTCTTTTTACTTTCTTTAAATTCTACAGTAATGCTTTCCCCGCCACTGATTATTTTCTTTAGATCTTCTATTTTCATATTCAACACCTTTTATGAGTCTATTGTTGAAGAATCCCATTGATACGTCATCTAAACAACTCTCTTAAGCTCTCGAGTTTAATAATAACATCCAAATTGACTAATCGTCAACCTGCTAACATCTAATCTGCGCTGTATGAACCCTCGGAGCTTGGACGGACTCAAAAAATCGATGAAAAAAGGCAAAAAAAATAAACGCTGGAAATATTGCAATTTCAACGTTTATATGGTCGGAGCAACAGGACTTGAACCTGCGGCCTCTTGACCCCCAGTCAAGCACTCTACCAAGCTGAGCTATGCCCCGACTTCATTTATATATTCTAATACGATTGATGATTATTTTCAATGCTAATTTTCAAAATGATGCATTTTTTATTCTTGTTTCATTCTTCGAACATTTCCCTAAAAATCAGCAATGACTCCATCATTCTTGGAAATCCGACGCTTGGAGCTATAAGTAAGATAGTATGTTTGATTTCATCTTTGCTACATCCTGCCGCCAAAGCTTTATTGATATGGGTTTGAAGTGCGAATGTATAGCCCTGGGTGGCTGATATGGCGACTTTTACCAACCATCTGGTTTTTTCGTCCAATGGTCCACCCTCTGTGTGTATCTGTTTGCCGTATTCTTGATAAGCCTTGTAGATGTCTGGGTGATTACTCATGAAATAATCGAGATTCTTTTGAATTTTACTCATATTAACACCTCCATGTTTATATTCGTAGTGTCAACTAAGACACTCGTTTTTTATTTTAAATCCTTTTATTTTCAAGGGTTTCACTCTTTTTTTAACAAAAATAACAATGACCCCCTTTTTTGAGATATAATTTAAGCTTCCGAACCCAAAATTTACTCTGAAA
>CAKMKB010000210.1:0-16507 GCA_927435965.1 uncultured Clostridia bacterium | reverse complement strand
AATTACGAAAATGTAAGAAAGAGAATTCTCGGAAAAGAGGATTCTTTTTCAGTTTTTTGGTATAATATAAGTATCAAAAAGCGGAGGAAATCAATGCTTACAAGGAATGATAACATACAATTGAAAATGGAAATCATCAGCTTGGAAGAGCTGATGCCAGAAGATCATTTGCTCAGAAAAATAGAAGACAACATAGATTTCAGTTTCATCTATGAACTGGTGAAAGATAAATATTGTGAAAACAACGGAAGACCAAGCATAGACCCGGTCATTCTGTTTAAAATGATATTCATAGGCTATTTATACGGCATACGATCCGAAAGACGACTTGTCGAGGAAATCAAGTATAACATAGCATACAGATGGTTTTTGGGAATTGGATTGAGAGAAAGCGTACCGAACAGCTCAACCATCAGTCAGAACAGGAGGAGACGATTCAGGGGAACCGATATCTACGAAAGGATCTTTGAGAACATACTGGAACAGGCCATTACAAACAACCTGGTCAGCGGCAACATCATGTACGTGGATTCAACCCATGTCAAGGCAAATGCCAACATCGGCAAGTTCACAAACGAACAGGTGGAGAAGCCAATCGCAAATTACGTGGATGAGCTAGAAGAGGCGGTAAATCAGGAAAGGGAAAAGAGGCAGCAAAAGAAACTAAAAAAAAACGAAAAAAAAGAGGAAGTAAAAAATAGGAAAGTCAGCACAACCGATCCAGACAGCGGATACATGTTCAGGGACAGGAAGCCAAAAGGATTCTTCTACCTGAATCACATGACAGTCGATGGTGAAAACAACATCATCACCGGTGTGCATCCGACAAGCGCGGCAATGAATGACGCTGTGCCCTTCCTTGGCATCGTCAAAGAGCAGAAAGAAAAAATTGGTTACCGGTATGTGGGTGCGGATGCGGGTTATTACACGGCACCAATTGCGAAGGGATTGAAAGAGTTAGGTGTAAAAGGCGCGATCGCCAAAAGAATAGGACCAAAACCAAAAGGCAAGATATCAAAACTAAATTTCAAATATGCTGAGGAATGGGATGTGGTCATGTGTCTGGAAGGGCATGCATTAGAATACAAAACGACCACAAGAGAAGGCTACATGGAATATCACAGCAAAAGAGAAATCTGCTGTGACTGTCCGAAGAAAGAAAAATGTCTGTACGAGAATGCTGATAAACGGATCATAAGGCTCCATGTCTGGGATAAGGAATTAAGAGAAATCGATCACTTCACCAAAACAACAGATTTGGGGAAAAGAATCTATAAACGAAGAAAAGAGACCATTGAACGTGCCTTTGCCGATTTAAAGGAACTGCACGGATTCCGCTATGCCCGATTCCGGGGTCTGAATGGCATCAAAGAGCAAAGTTATATGTCAGCAGCGGCATATAACATGAAGAAGATAGCAAGATTTCTTCATGTTTTTTTATTTTTTGACGAAATCCATCTCAGTACAGGGTATTTTTAGATTTTATCTAAAAATTTCCGTTTGATTGTGAATACAATGATAAAACCCGTAAGAAAATGAAAATTTCATACGGGTTTGTAATCAATCTGAATCCCGGCTCTTAAGCCGGGATTTTCAATTGAACCAAATTTCGATTTCTCTTTTTGCATCTATGGGATTAGCTGATCCGTGAACCGCATTCATAGTAACACTGGTTCCAAAGGTTTTTCTGATAGATCCCATCTCAGCATCCTCTGGGTTTGTTTTCCCATTAATGCTGCGGACCTTTTCGATTGCATTTTCTGCTGATAAAACCATGGCTACAACCCTGTCGCTTTTCATGAACTCAATCAGACTCTGATAAAAGTCCTTGCTGCTATGTTCTTGGTAATGTCTAGACAAAATATCTTCATCTGGTATCAGTATCTTTATGGATTCGATATTTAGTCGATTCTCCTCATAGACAGATATTATTTTCCCGACCTGCTTGTTAGAGACAGCATCAGGCTTTATTAAGACTAGCGTTTTTTCCATACTTCACCACCTTACCTATAATGATGTTAGGGGAATAATCAGACCTAGAACAAACACAATGATAATAGCAATTGATATATACTTTTTGACTTTGCTTGAATATAACATTTTCCCTCCAAAATATAATCTTTCAAAAAACATAATAGTATCTTATAAAAGATTTGTCAAATTATGAAAATTGTTATCAATTAGCACAATAACAACTGACAGGCTATTTATGATGTGGTAAAATGTTATGAAGCCGCAAGACAAACGATTCAGGGGGTAAAATGAAGATATATTGCTGGAATGTCAACGGTATCAGAGCTATTCAAAAAAAAGGGTTTCTGAAATGGATTAATCAAGAGCAGCCAGATATATTATGCCTGCAGGAGACAAAAGCACAAAAGGATCAGTTGGATGATGAATTAATCAATATACCCGGATATCATTCTTACTTTCATTCAGCAGAAAAGAAAGGGTATAGCGGTACAGCCATATATTCTAAGATAAGACCATTGAAAGTGTGGACTGGACTTCCTGACGAGAGGTTTAACACAGAAGGCAGAACTATTATTGCAGAATACGAGAACTTTATCCTGATGAATATTTACTTTCCAAACGGGAAACAAAGGGAAGAGAGACTTCAGTTTAAAATGGATTTCTACAAGACTTTACAGGAGTACGCTATAGACTTGGTGACTCAAGGAAAGCATGTTATCATTTGTGGTGATTATAATACCGCACATAAAGAGATAGACCTTGCCAATCCCGAGTCAAACAACAAGATATCCGGATTTTTGCCTGAAGAAAGAGCCTGGATGGATAGTTTCACTGAGAGTGGATTTGTCGATGTGTTTAGATATTTTTATCCGGATGAGATTAAATACACATGGTGGTCATATATGTTCAAAGCCAGAGAAAAGAATGTAGGATGGAGAATCGATTATTTCTTTATTAACTATCAAATGCTCGAAAAAGTTGATAATGTAGAGATACACAATGAGGTTCTCGGATCCGATCACTGTCCGATTTCATTAACTTTAAAAAATTAAAAGTCTGGATTTTCCAGACTTCTAAAAATTGGTGCTCCCAATAGGACTCGAACCCATAACACCCGGTTCCGAAGACCGGTGCTCTATCCATTTGAGCTATGAGAGCAAATACAATAATAACATTATAAGATTTAAGATGGATTAAAGCAAGAAAAACTTGACTGATTGATTTATTAATACAAAATAAAGGATACTTGTGATATAATTACATGGTATTTTGATGAAAGTAATGCACAAGGAGAACATGATGATATCTAAAAAAAGAGCTCTAATTATAGTAATAATTGTAATTTTGATAACATTCTCTGCTACACTGGCAGGCACTACATATCTAGGTTTTAAGACTGACGATAAGATTATCATCCCTATGGAAAGATACAATGCTTTAAGAGAGCTTGAGAGTAAATACGAAAAGCATGAATACATTTCAAAATTTGTTCAAGAAAACTTTTTATACGAAAAAGATGAGTTGGAAATATTCGAAGGTTCTTTGAAAGGTATGGTAGATGTTTTAGAGGATCCTTACTCGGAATATTTGACAACTGAAGATTTCAATTCTCTAATCGAACAAACTCAAGGCGAGTACAGCGGGATTGGTGTTTATGTGTCGGTAACAGAGGATAATAAAATTGTTGTTGTTTCACCAATTGAGGATACTCCTGCGGATAAAGCTGGCCTGAAAACCGGTGACTTCATATCTAAGGTCAACGGAGTTGAATACACTGGCGATACGTTGTCGGACGCAGTAAGTGTTATGAAGGGATTACCGGGAACAGATGTTACAATAACAATAAATAGGACACAAAAAGATGGAACTGAGTTAAATTTTGATGTTATTATCACCAGACAGAATATTAAAATAGAGACAATCAAGTATGAGATGTTGGAAGATAATATCGGCTATATAAGAATTACAACTTTTGATCAACAGACTGATGAAGATTTTAAAGCTGCTCTCAAGGCGTTGACAACACAAGCAATGGCTGGGTTAATAGTAGATTTAAGGTATAATCCAGGCGGATTGATTACATCGGTTACAGAGATTGCAGATGAATTATTGGGAGAAACCATCGTTACTTATACTCAAACACGAGATGGGCAAAGAGAATACTATAATTCAGACAAGAGAAAAATTGATGTTCCAATGGTAGTCCTTATCAACGAAGGAAGTGCAAGCGCCTCAGAAATTTTAGCAGGAGCGGTTAAAGACACGGCCTCAGGTACACTTGTTGGCACGAAAACTTTTGGAAAAGGGATTGTACAAAGAATCATGCCACTTGAAGATGGATCAGGTATAAAACTAACAGTGTCAGAATACTTTACACCAAATGACGTCAATATACACGGTATTGGAATTGAACCTGATGTGTATGTTGAATTGCCTGAGGATGCATCTTACGGACCTGAATATATAGATGAGGATATTCAGTTGCAGAGAGCAATTGAAATCATTAAGCTTAAGTGAATCAACTCAATATAATAAAGGCATACAATATAGCACTTGATTTTTTTAAAACAAGTGCTATAATATAATTGCAAAGGTCAAAGAAAGTCAAAGTCTATAAAAGAGGTGATTTGATTGGCAAAATTGAGCGATATTATTGAGGATTACATAAAAATGATTATTGAAAACGAAAAAAGTGACAGTGTTGAGATTCAGAGAAATATTTTAGCTCAACACTTCAATTGCGCTCCATCCCAAATTAATTATGTATTAACGACAAGATTCGGAAATGACCGGGGTTTTGTGGTTGAAAGCAGAAGAGGTGGCGGTGGATATATAAAGATTTATAAAGTTCAAACCGATCCTGATAAACACATTGAAAGAATCCTTAAGGACACCATAGGGGATAGCCTGACAAAAGCACAAGCAGAAGGTATCATTAAAAATCTATTTGAAAAAAAGCTGATAACTAAAAGAGAGATGCAGTTGATGAGCAGGGTCTTTAGCGATAGGGCATTAAGCAAAATATATCAAAATGATAGGAACGAAATAAGAGCGGATTTCATGAAAGAAATGCTTTTGATTCTGATATAAGGGGTGATTGTATGTTGTGTAATGAATGTGGGAAAAATGTAGCTAGTATTCACTTGACAAGAATAGTAAATAGTCAAAAAATCGAAGAAAATCTTTGCGAAACTTGTGCTAAGAAGTATACGGGTCTGAATAACCCTTTTACGGTTCAAAACATCATGTCAGGATTCTTATCAGATTATCATAAGCCAGAAACACAGAGCACATTAAGTTGTCCCGAATGCCATATGACATATGATGAGTTTAGAAAATATGGAAAATTCGGTTGCAGTCATTGCTACAACGCTTTCAAGAGTAGATTATCACCTTTGATAAGGAATATCCATGGTCATGACAGTCATATAGGGAAGACACCTAATAAAGATGACGGCGAGATGAAGACCAGTGAAGAATTAACAATGTTAAAGAATCAACTAAAGGAAGCAATTGAGCTGGAAGAATATGAAAAAGCCGCAGAATTAAGAGATAAAATCAAAGACATGGAAAACCGATAAAGAGGTGAAAAGTTATGATATTGTGGATGCGTAATAGCGGAGAATTCAGAGATGTGGTGGTTAGTAGCAGGATTCGATTAGCCAGAAACCTGGATAACTACAAATTTCCCAATAGGATAGGTGTAGATGAAGCTAAGCTGGTATATGACGATGTCACAAAGTCTTTGGATAAAAAAAAATATTTGGATTTCAAGATTAAGGATATACCAATCATAGAGAGAAAAATGTTGGTTGAAAAACACATTATAAGCCCAGCTTTATTATATACTCCCAACATCAGCGGTTTTGCAATGAGCGAACAAGAAGATGAAACAATTATGATTAATGAAGAGGACCATATAAGGATACAAGTTCTTGATTCAGGATTATCACTCAAAAAATCTTGGGAAAAGGCAGATGAGTTGGATAATCAGCTAGGAAACTCACTGAAATACGCTTATGATGAAAAAATTGGATACCTGACATCTTGTCCCACAAACCTGGGAACAGGTTTGAGAGCTTCAGTCATGCTTCATTTGCCCGCTATGGAAATGACCAAGGAAATCAATAAGGTGTTGGCTACTATCGCCCAATTTGGACTTGCTGTCAGGGGTGTTTATGGAGAGGGAACCAAAGCATTGGGATCTCTATATCAGATTTCCAATCAATCCACTTTAGGGGATAGTGAAGAAACTATTATTAAGAAAATAGACCATGTAACACGACAGATTGCTGATAAGGAAAGAATAATCAGAGAAAATATTTTTAAAAAAAGCGCTATAAGCTTCGAAGATAAAATATTCAGAGCATATGGTATTTTAAAGAATACTAGAGTAATATCCACTGATGAAGCGGTTAGATTAATATCTTTTCTTAAATTAGGGATTACATCAGGACTGATAACAGATAATAATATTAATGATATTGATAAACTTTTCATTGAAATTCAACCTGCAAGCTTACAGTTTATGAGCAGAAAGGAAATGAGTGATATGGAAAGAGACATTAAAAGAGCCGAAGTCATAAGAAATAAAATAAACTGAGAGGTGACAAAATGTTTGGAAAGGAATTTAGCACATCAAGTAAAAAAGTTTTAGAGATAGCTCAAAAGAAAGCACTCGAATTTAAGCATTCAGTATTGGGTTCAGAGCATATACTTCTAGGCCTGGTAATAGAAGATGAAGGGCTTGCTGGCAAAATACTACATGGAAGGAACTTGAATGAGGACAAGATAACTGAAGGTATCTTTGCAATAGTTGGGAAAGGCACTGAGAACGTAAATAGTATTACAATAAGTCCAAGGACAAAAAATATTATTGAACTTGCAAGTCAATTCGCAGCAAAATACGGTTTTGATTTTATTGAAACAGAGCATCTGTTGATGGCAATAGTAGCTGAAGGTGAAGGAGTAGCTGCGATTCTGCTGCGAGAGTTCGGGCTGACCTCTGAAATGTTGCAGAATGATTTGGGAAGTTATGTGTTGAATGGAAAACCAGAAAACCAACCAATCAACCAATCAACAAAAAGAGATAAAAGCTTGGAGAACCTTGAAAAGTATGGAAAAAATCTTAATGAGTCTGCAAAAAACGGTAAAATTGATCCCATTATCGGGCGTCAAGAGGAAATAAAAAGAGTAATTCAAGTCCTCAGTAGAAGAAAGAAAAACAATCCAGTTTTGATAGGCGAACCGGGAGTAGGCAAGACAGCAATAGCTGAGGGCTTTGCACAAGCCATAGTGGACGGCAATGTTCCGGAGATTCTAAAGAATAAGACAGTAGTGTCTTTAGATTTGGCAGGGATGGTAGCTGGAGCCAAATATAGAGGAGAGTTTGAGGAAAGACTGAAAAATGTTATGAATGAAATAATCAGTGACGGTAATATCATACTTTTCTTGGATGAATTACACACTCTAATAGGTGCCGGTGGTGCAGAAGGTGCTATTGATGCCTCAAGCATTCTCAAGCCTTCATTGGCTAATGGAGAAATTCAGGCAATAGGCGCTACCACTTTGGATGAGTATAAAAAACATATTGAAAAGGATACAGCACTAGAGAGAAGGTTTCAGACAGTATTAGTTAAAGAACCAACAGTAGAAGAGACAATAGATATTTTAAAAGGTCTCAGGGATAAATACGAAGCCCATCATAAAGTAACAATAACAGACGAGGCCATAGAGGCTGCAGCAAAACTGTCTCACAGATATATTGCTGATCGTTTTTTGCCAGACAAAGCAATAGATCTTATCGATGAGGCATCTTCTAAACAAAGGATAAAAACAGTTACAGCACCACCTGATTTAAAAGACTTGGAAGAATTGTTGAAAAAGACATCCAATGAAAAGCAGGAGGCAATTAATAAGCAGAAATTTGAACAAGCAGCAGAGCTAAGAGACAAAGAAAAGGAATTGATAGAAGACCTTGATAATCGCAAAAAATCCTGGAAACAGGAATCTTCTACCAATGATACCTTTATAGATTATGATGATATTGCACAGATTGTTTCGTCCTGGACGGGTATACCAGTCAGAAAAATGGCATCAGATGAAACTGATAGGTTATTAAATCTTGAACAAATACTACATAAGAGACTGATCGGTCAGGAACAAGCTGTCGAAGCAACAGCAAAAGCAATCAGGAGAGCTAGAGTTGGGTTGAAGGATCCTAAAAAACCTATTGGATCATTCATATTTCTTGGTCCTACAGGAGTTGGGAAAACTGAATTGTCTAAAGCTCTGGCTGAAGCATTATTTGGAGATGAGAACGCCATCATTAGGGTAGATATGTCAGAATACATGGAAAAACACTCGGTATCCAAATTGGTTGGATCTCCTCCCGGGTATGTCGGTTACGAAGAGGGAGGTCAGCTGACCGAAAAAGTTAGAAGAAAACCATATTCTGTTATACTATTCGATGAGATTGAAAAGGCTCATCCCGATGTGTTTAATATTTTGCTCCAACTTCTGGATGATGGAAGAATGACAGATTCTAAAGGCAGAACAGTGGATTTCAAGAATACAATCATTATCATGACATCCAATGTTGGTGCCAGCACTATCAAGAAACAAAAGACTCTCGGTTTTACTTCCGGAGAAGAGAAGGATATAGAAAAAAATGAGTATGAAAAAATGAAAGATAACGTCATGGGAGAATTGAAAAAAACATTTAGGCCTGAGTTTCTGAATCGATTAGATGACATCATTGTATTCCATTCTTTGAACAAAGAAAACATTAAAGAAATCGTTGGATTGATGACTGTTAATCTACAAAATAGATTGGCTGAGCTGGGAATCAGTATAGAAGTCGACGACGATGCTCGGGAGTTGCTTGCAGAAGCAGGCTTTGATCCAGTATTTGGGGCTCGACCGTTGCAACGTACCATCAGGAAAATGATAGAGGATACATTGTCTGAAGAGATACTGAAAGGCAACATCACAAAGGATGACAATCTGATTGTTAGGGTTGAGGATGGTCAGCTAAGAATTACAAAAAAAGAGGAGCATGCTATATAGCACGCTCCTTTATTTAACAAGATCTTTGAACTGAAACTGATAGAGATTTGCATAAATGCCATCAGCTTTGATCAACTCTTCATGGGTACCTCTTTCCCTAATACCCTTGTCATCGATGACAATAATCTCATCGGCGTTTTTAATGGTGGATAGCCTATGGGCTATAACCAGAGTTGTTCTGCCTTTAGAAAGCTTCTCTAGAGACCTTTGAATCATCAATTCAGTAACATTATCAAGCGCAGAGGTTGCTTCGTCTAAAATTAAAATTGGTGGATTTTTGAGAAAGACTCTGGCGATTGACAATCTTTGCTGCTGTCCACCTGACAGTTTGATGCCACGCTCTCCAATATATGTATCATAACCATTTGGCAGTGATATGATGAAGTCATGGATGCTAGCATTCTTGGCGGCTTCAATGATCTCTTCTTCAGTCGCATCTATATTGCCGTAAAGAATATTGTCCTTTATGGATCCTGTGAAAAGAAAAACACTTTGCTGTATTAGGCCTATATGACTTCTAAGAGATTTTATTGTAATGTTTTTGATGTTTTCACCGTCAATCTTTATTTCACCCTCTGAAACGTCATAAAATCTTGGGATCAGATGGCAAAGAGTGGTTTTGCCTCCACCGGATGGGCCTACCAATGCAACAGTTTTGCCTGCATGTATTTGAATGTTGACATTTCGCAAAACCTTGTTTTTTTCATCATCTTCATAGGAGAAAGATACATTTTCAATTGAAATATTTCCCTCAACTTGATTTAGATTCTTTGCAGTTTCTGTATCTTGAATTTTTGGCTCAACCGATAGAAGATCGGTAAACCTTTCAAATCCCGACATTCCATCTTGAAACTGTTCTGTGAAATTGGTAAGTCGTTTGATTGGATCCAGAAAGAAATTAGTATATAGTATAAAGGCTAGTAAATCCCCGTATGACATGGCATCTGTATATACAAAGTAACCACCTAGGATTATTGTGATTAGTGTCAGGAAATTCATAAAGAGGTTGATGCCTGTGTAAAACTCGGCCATTGTTTTATAGGCGCGAGTTTTTGACATCCTGAAAGTGAAGTTTCCATCGTCAAATTTATCCTGTTCAAAGCTTTCATTTGTAAAAGCCTTTGCAACCCTTATACCTGACAGGCTGTTTTCTATTTGTGCATTGACGACCGCGATTTTCTCACGAACATCTCTGAACTTAGCCCTCATAATAGAACCTTTTTTTAAAGCAAAGATTAGCATGATTGGTATGAAGGCAAACAATACCAGTGTCAAGCGCCATTCAATCCTGAGAAGAATCAGAAATGACCCAGTTAACATAACAACTGAAATAAATACATCCTCAGGTCCGTGGTGAGCTAACTCTGAAATAGTGTTTAAATCATTGATTAGTCTTGACATTAACTTACCAACCCTGCTGCCGTCAAAAAAACTGATGTCGAGAGTTTGCAAGTGACTGAAGAGTTTTTTTCTCATGTCATACTCTATTCTGACACCAACGATGTGTCCCCAATAATACACAATAAAATTTAATACGCTTCTTATTAGGTACAAGGAAAGCATAACGACTGCGGTAATCATGAGAGCCCGCATGTTTTTTTCAGGAATATATTGGTTTAGTATGTTTCTTGACAACAACGGAAATAATAAATCCAAGCCCGCAATGCAAAAAGCACATGAGATATCCAGAATAAAAAGTTTAAGATGAGGACGGTAGTATTTGGCAAACTTAACGATTAAATTCAAGGCAACCTCCATTGTCATTAAAATTGCAAGGGCTTATTGGCCCTTGCAATTCTTCTCGTAAATTATTTTCAATCCTTTTAACGTCAGTAGAACATCGAATTCATCAATTACCTTAGTTTCAGGGAAGATAATGTTCCCTAACCCACCTGTAGCAACTACCTTCATGTTAGGCAGACCCATTTCTTCCTTGATTTTATTGACAATGTATTCCACTTGTCCAATATAGCCGTAAACCAATCCGGCTTGCATACTTGTTACTGTATTTCTAGCTAAAATGGTTTTTGGTTTCACTATAGCAATGTTTGGCAGTTGTGCTGACTTGGTCCATAAAGCGTCTGCACTGATTTGTATGCCTGGTGATGTGATAGCGGCTACAAATTCAGCATTTTCAGTTACTACATCATAAGTGGTTGCGGTACCGAAATCAATGACAATTATGGGGCCACCATAAATCTCATAAGCGGCAACCGCATCTACAATCCTGTCTGCACCAACCTCTTTGGGATTTTCAGCCTTGATATCAAGACCAGTTTTCGTACCTGGTCCTACAATTATTGGTGTTTTATTAAGATACTTCTCTATGGCATTCATAAATGAATGCATTATGTTTGGAACTACTGATGAAATAACAATGTCTTCCAATTTGTCCGTATCGATTCCATTTATTAACAGCAAGTTTTTTATAAACAAGCCATATTCATCAGAAGTCCGAGGTTGCTTTGTGGTCATTCTCCAGGGTCCGTATAAGGACTTTTTATTCCAAACACCCAAAGTGATGTTTGTATTGCCCACATCGATTGCTAGAAACATATTGTGCTCCTTAATTCTTATTGATTTTTTTAAATGCTACAACTACCGGTAAAGTAAGAATAGCCGCAACTATTGCTTCAAGAATTGCATTACTGGTAATGACTGCAACCAGGAACACCCTAAAATTAGCACCAACCATCTCAACAACTCTTGCCGCATAAACTAAATACAGCATAGTCATGACCAAAGCTGTATTGGTAATAGCACCAGAGGCACCTGCCAATAGAATTGCGATCTTATCACCCTGAGCGACTGACTTCAACGCTGCTTTAAGCCCCCTGTAAACAAAAGAAGCTACCACACCGATAAAAACTCTTGGCAAAACGGATACCAAAGGGTTTATAAACAGCAAGTCAAATGGTGATAGCGGCGCTAGCAGACCTCTTAAAAGAGTGACGACACCTGCTGCAAATCCCATCAATGCACCCTCTTTAGGACCAAATACTATACCTGTAACAATCGTAGGTATAAAGATCAAAAGGGCCATACTTGCTGAAGCAGTCGGGATAGCTGTTATAGCCACAAAGGCTATGGTTAATGCTAGCATAACTCCTAGAAAAGTGAGTTTGCGTGTTGAACTGAAAGTTTTGTTCATCTAATTTTCCTCCTTGTTCTCGTTCTTTTATTTAGATACAAGACAAATCATTTATATTATAGCATAAGTTTGAAGCATTACAACAAATAAAGCAAAAAAAAGTACAGCCTTTTTCAGACTGTACTTGAGTTTGTTGCTTACCCCAACAAGATTTTTCCTAGGAAAATTAAACCAACTATGTAAGTGAATATACTTAAATCTTTACCTTTACCTGTCAACACCTTCAATATGATGTATGATAGCATACCGAAAACAATACCTTCAGAAATGCTGTAAGTCAAAGGCATGAAAATGATTGTTATGAAAGCTGGAATTGATTCTGTGTAATCATCAAAATCAATTTCTTTAATTGGTGACATCATGAACAGACCAACTAATATCAGAGCAGGTGCTGTTGCAGCTGCAGGGATGATAAGAAATACATTTGAGAAGAAAAGAGCAATAGCGAACATTGCAGCAGTTGCAAGTGATGTTAGACCGGTTCTACCACCTTCAGCAACACCTGCAGAACTCTCAACATAAGTAGTAACAGTACTTGTACCAAACATCGCACCGATTGTCGTTCCAATTGCATCAGCCAGCAGTGCCTGCTTTGCATTGGGAACTTTCCCATCTTCTGTCAGCATTCCGGCTTTAGTGGATACACCGATTAGCGTCCCGACAGTATCAAACATGTCAACCATCAGGAATGTGAATAGGACTACAAACATGTCGAAAGTGAAGATTTCTGTGAATTCAAATTTCATGAATGTTTCAGCCATTGAAGGAGGGGCTGAAACCACTTTAAAGCCTTCGGAAATTGTTGTGATGCCCATTGGGAATCCAATAGCAGTTGTAACGAGAATTCCAATCAACAAAGCACCCTTAACATTTTTTGCGAGCAATACACCTGTGATCACTAATCCAATCAGTGCAAGAAGTGGAACCCCTGCTGTGATATTGCCCAGTTCAATGATTGTTGAGTAGTCTTGGTGGATAATGATCTCAGAGTTGACCAATCCGATAAATGCTATGAACAAACCAATACCAACCGATATTGCTCTTTTTACATTCATTGGGATACTGTCAATGATTGCTTCTCTGACATTCAAAAACGTTAAAATAATGAAAATAATACCTTCGAGAAATACAGCTGTTAAAGCAAATTGCCAGGTTTTTCCCATGCCCAAAACAACCGCATAGGTGAAAAATGCATTAAGACCCATTCCAGGGGCTAGTGCAAAAGGCAGATTGGCATACAATGCCATGACTAATGTTGCAATAAGAGATGATAAAGCGGTGGCAGTGAATACAGCACCGAATGGCATTCCAGCGTCCATGAGCATTAGTGGATTTACAATCAGAATGTAAGCCATCGTCATGAAAGTTGTGATGCCTGCAAGGATTTCTGTTTTAACCGTGGTGTTGTGTTCCTTCAGTTTAAAAAACTTTTCCATTGTTCTCTCCTCAATTAAATTTTAGATACTATAAATTCTCTTACATTTTACATTTAAATATAGAGATAGTCAATAATGAATACAAACAAAACAATATAGTTCGCATTAAAACGAACTATATAGCGTTAATAATTAATTTAAGTCCCCATATTTCAGCATATTTAGAAGCGGATAATAATTGCTTTTTCAATTACCATATATTAAAATAGCATTGCGACTAGTCTTGAAAGGATAAAAACATGGATGATAAAGATTGTGTGATAACTTTTCCCAATATTACATATGCAATGAAATTTGAAAAAAAGATGAAAGAGATAAATATAAATACGAAAATAATACCGGTACCAAGAAGCATCAGTTCAAGCTGTGGGGTGTGCGGGAAATTTGACTGTGTATACAAAGCTGAGATTGAGAAGCTATGCCTTGATAACCATGTCAAATTTGATGGTATCTACAGCGTTTACGATAATAATAAATAGGAACCCTTGGGCTCCTATTTATTTGTCCAGTCGCAGTACCTTTATCAATGCAATTAATAGCAAGGTAAACATTGGTATCATAAAGTAATTTGTAATGATTCTTGTGGGAAGAAAAACTAAGAATCCTCTTCCAAACATAATTGAAAGGAAGTACGTGTTAAGAATCAAAGATGTTATGAGTTGTGTGGTGCTGACCGTGAAGTAAATTTTATCAAAAGAATATGCGCTTTTTTCTAAATGTGTTTTTTTGCTGAAATAAAATGGCAATGCTACGTAAATTGCAACAGCAGATAAAAATAAAGCGATGTAAACAAAACTGAGAGGGCTTCCGTTATATACAAGGCCATTGTCAAAAACCAGGACATCTTTCAAGTAAAATGAATACAGCAAACAACCTGTAATAATCAGGATGAAGACAGCATTATAATAATTGAAATTCTGCCTGACAAGATTTCCCCTTGTTTTAAGAAGCTTATAAATAAGGCCAGGAATCATGCCTGTTAGAGCTGAACTGAGCGTAAAACCAGGGAAGTAAGCGCCACCCATTGGATTAATCATATATCCTACGACGTCTGATATAGAACCTGCCATGAAACCTGCAGCCGGACCGTAAAACATACCAACCATGATCAGTGGTATACTGGAAAAGTTTATCTTAAGAGCCGGAAGACCGGCTATCGGAATGATAAGTCCTAATACTCTTGCAAGCACAATACTTATAGCTAATAATAGGCTTACAGTTACTAGTGACCGGGTTGTTAAAAAGCTTTTGCTTTTTAAAGTATTACTCTTCATAAAAAACCTCCTGAGTTGAGCAATACTCCCGCGAAAAAATAGGGTTCTACTTTAACAGCGGAAGCAGAAAGATATCGCAGGCATTCCTTTCGTTCAAGGGCAACATCCCATCCCCCAACACTTAACGCATCTTTCCTACTCTGTGTTATAACATAATAATACATTCACAGGTAAAAGTCGATAGAAACTCTAAATTATGAATCAATCAAGAAAATTTAAGTTTATTGAAAATAAATTCTAAATATTATATAATTCTTTAAGATGAATATTAGGAGGAACAAGGAAAATGAAAAAAGATATAAATTGGGAAGAATTAGCTTTTAACTACATTAAAACAGATAAAAGATATATTTCCGTCTGGAAAGATGGTCAATGGGATGAGGGAAAACTGGTAGAGGACAATATGCTGTCTATCAGCGAGGCTTCAACTGCATTGCATTATGGACAACAGTGCTTTGAAGGACTAAAAGCATATAGAACAAAAGATGGCAAGATTCAATTGTTCAGACCCGATCAAAACGCTAAAAGGATGCAAAAAAGCTGCCGCAAAATCCTTATGCCGGAAGTATCTGTGGAAAAATTTATTGATGCCTGTGAGCAGGTGGTAAGGGCGAATGAGCATTATGTGCCTCCATATGGATCCGGGGCTACCCTTTATATCAGACCATTTATAATTGGCACAGGTAATACCGTTGGTGTAAAACCAGCACCTGAGTATATCTTTCGTGTATTCTGCCTGCCGGTAGGAGCCTATTTCAAAGGTGGACTCAGCCCGGTGAATTTCATGACCACTGAGTACGACAGAGCCGCTCCTATGGGAACAGGAGCCGCTAAAGTAGGAGGAAACTACGCCGCAAGCATGCATCCTCATCAGGAGGCTGCTGAGGCTGGCTATGCCGATTGTATCTATCTGGACGCTGCTACTCATACAAAAATTGAGGAAGTTGGAGCCGCTAATTTCTTTGGCGTCACTAATGACGATGTATTTGTCACACCGGTATCTCCTTCTATTTTACCGAGTATCACCAAGTATTCACTTTTATACTTGGCAGAGAATTATCTGGGATTAAAGTCTGAAGAACGGGATGTTCATATAGATCATCTGGATGAATTTAAGGAAGCAGGCGCATGCGGCACAGCTGCGGTTATTACACCTATTGGAGCCATTATGCATAAAGGCAATAAACATGTCTTCCATTCAGAGACCGAAGTTGGACCAATCACAAAAAAACTTTATGATACATTAGTCGGAATACAGTTTGGAGATGTTGAAGCACCGGAAGGTTGGATACATTATATTACAAATAATTAACAAAAAACCTTGATTGAGAATGGTAGCTACAAGCAATTTATGATAGACTCGACTTATCCGATGACTAACAGTGCTAAGACTCCCACTTCTATCCGATGACTAACAGTGCTAGGACTCCCACTTCTATAAGTGGGAGATAAGCACTGTAAAGTCCCTGGATAACGGTTTCTAAGGTTCAGATGGCGTATAAACGCCAACTGAATCCAAGAACCCTGTTGATAAGTGGGAGATAAGCACTGTAGAGTCCCTGGATAACGGTTTCTAAGGTTCAGATGGCGTTTCAAACGCCACC
>CAKMKB010000209.1:0-4173 GCA_927435965.1 uncultured Clostridia bacterium | reverse complement strand
AGCACTGTTAGTCATCGGATAAATGAGAGACGGATACGCGATTACTTGAATAACTACTTATATCAGAATATAATAAGATATAGAGAAGCATATTTCTGATATATTCTAAAGTCATGTTGTAAGAATTGTGAATTTACAGTCAACATCGAGGAGTGATGCCTATGAAAAGAAAACAAGTATTTGCCCACATGTTTGATCTAAGTTGAAAAAATGGAGGTAATTAGAATGATAAATCATGGCATTCAAGAAGGTATGGTTACAGACTTCAGAAAGATAACAAACCCCCTAGATGCATCGGATACATCTGGATCAATGGAGCTTAGCTATTTGGTTTCAACGCCTGCGGTTATTAATAATATCATTGAAGCATCCAGTGAAATGCTTAACAAACTATTGCCACCGGAATACACTACAATAGGAACACATCTTGAGATTTCTCATGAAAATCCAACCCTGGTAGGAGAGGCAATAAATCTAAGGATAAAAGTGATTAAGGTAATCCACAATGAAATATTTCTAGAATTCGAAGGAACGGACTCCGTAGGAATGTTCTGCAAAGGGAAATATGAGCGGTATATAGTCAATAAAGACAGATTATTGCAATCAGCTTACGCAAGATTTCCTGAAAGTCAAAATGTACAATGATTGTAAGAAAAAATAGACGGGGCATTTGATCGAAATGCCCCCCTTTTTTTTTCAAAAAAATAGAAAAACACCAGAATATAAAGTATACTTATATACATAGTCATTGGAGGGATACTGAACCATGTAGCACCAATGGACAGAGATTAAATGCTACTCATACAACACAGGAGAGTATAATGAGAATTGGAAAATTTGCTGAAAGGTTGAATACAACACAAGACACGATTAGATTTTATATCAAAAGAGGATTATTAGTCCCACCTAAGGTATCCGGGCAGTATCGATTTAGCGAGGCTGATTGTAGGGACCTAGAGAGGATTCTTGAACTGAAGGAAATGCATTTTTCCCTGACTGAAATACAGAAAATAATCACTTTCCAGAGGCTGACAGGTTCCAACACTGAAGAGTTTAGAAGATTATACTTATCATTGCTAGAGGAAAAAAACAAAAAAGTTTCACATGAATTAATCAAGTATAATAGACTGAGTAATTCTATTAGGGACAGTATCCATAAAATCAAAGCTGAAGAATTGGAAAACAGCAATGAGCTTGGATTCCCCATACACTCACTGGATTTATTGAGCTGCCCTCTTTGCAGAGAAAATCTTATGCTCTCAGATGGTGTTATAGAGAAGAATATGATTATGGATGCCAACATTTCGTGCAGATGTGGTTATATTGCCTCTATCAGAGATGGTATTTTTATCGATGAAGAAACGGCAAGAACAAAGCTGATGCATGGCAAACCAATGCCTACCAAAGAGGAATATCTGGAAAGTTCATCACACAAATACATCAATTTTTTATATCAAGGCATGGCTGGTATGATTGAAATGATCAATAAATATACAGATGAACCAAAGTACATTCTGGAACTGGAAAACTGTGTTGGGTTCTTTTTAATGCAATACATAAAATACCTCCCTCCCAAAACAACTTATATACTAATTGATTATGATCCGGAACGAATCATTAAACTGAAAAAGAATTTGGAGATGTTTTACGACCACAAGAACTTTATATTTTTGTGCTGTGACTTAAACAAACTCCCAATCATTGAGAATTCTATTGATGTGGCTTTAGACTTTTGGATGACCAATGATTACGCAAAATCCCATGGAGAGTTCCTCCCGAAAAAAGGGAAAGCATATCTGAAGCACAAGGGTATTTGGATAGGGGCAAATCCTTGCTTTGGAGATATCTCATCTGGTAAGATTAACAATACCGAATATCAATATTACAATAAAGAAAAAATATTGAAAGAGTTTGTTTCTGTTGGTTTTGAAATAATTGAGACAGATAGCTTTGGACCTGTAATTGAAAATAATCCTTACAATTCAGATTTGAAAGACCATGCACTTTATCAGCTAATATATGCAGGTAACAACAAATAGCAAAAACCTGGAGCAGACTCCAGGTTTTTGCTATTATTATGTATTATGATACCCATAAACAGCTTGACAAGGATATGACTCAAGACCTTAAAATTACTTGTAAGATAGTTTGTGATTTAACAAACAACAAGAAGTACTCAATGGAGGGAGAATCATATGAAAAAAAGAACTAAAAAAATTCTTAGCTTAGCATTATGCCTAATACTGGTTTTAAGCATCGCAGCTTGCTCAAAACCTGTAGAGACAACCACAGCTGCTCCGACGGAAGCAGCAATATATCAAGCAGGAACCTATACATCAACTGTAAAGGGACATAATGGAGATATGACAGTTGAGGTAGAATTTGACAACATGTCAATATTATCTGTCACAATCTTAGAACATCTTGAGTCTGCTGGAATCAGCGATTTAGCACTGGAAAGGATACCCCAAGAAGTAGTTGATGGGCAAACGTTGTCTGTTGATGCGGTTTCAGGAGCAACTATTTCATCAGTGGCCGTATTGACTGCCATAGAGGATTGCGTAGTTCAAGCCGGTGGAGATGTGGATGCACTTAAAACAGGTAGCGATACAGGCAATGGTGATACAGCCGCGACTGATGTCTACACAGATATCGTCGTTGTAGGAGCAGGTGGAGCAGGATTGGCAGCTGCAGCGGCTTCTTATCAAAATGGCGTAGAAGTAATTGTATTGGAAAAACTGGCCAACATAGGTGGATCAACTTCTTACTCAGGTGGAGGAATTTCAGCAACTGGAACCAAGTTCCAGGTTGAGCTAGGTATTGAAGATACAAAAGAATCATGGATGGAACTCTGGGTAGAGCGTCAGGCAGCCAGTAATATCACTGGGTTATACCCGAATTATGATTTTGTGGACAGATTCATGGACGAAGCTGTTGTGACAACAGAATGGCTTGTGGACTACATAGGACATGAATATGGTAGCATTGCAGGTTTTGGTATGGATCCTGTTGAGAGACTCCATTTCCCCGTACCTGTAACCGGAGCTCCTGGGGGATCAGTTCTAACTGGGAATATTGGAGATTTTCTAATGGGAAACGGAATCGAGATTCTTACAGAAACAAAAGCAACGGAGTTGATAACAGATACTAACGGTGATGTTATTGGTGTAGTGGCTGAAGGTAGAGACGGCATTATTAACATATATGCAAAAAAAGTTATCATGGCAACAGGAGGCTATGCTAGAAGCGAAGAGCTATTGGCTAGATTTATACCAGAAGCAGCTGATACTGCCGAGTTGACAACAGCAGCACCTGGAAGTACAGGAGACGGTATGCTGATGGCTGAAGCAATAGGAGCGACCTATTATGAAGAACCTTGGGTCATCGGTGTTGGTATCGGCAGTAAAGTTCCTGCTGCCAATGCATTCGCATGGGACTGGAGCAAAATGTATGTCAACGAGAAAGGCATACGATTCACTAATGAAGAGATTCATTATTCTATATTGACTAATGTTCTAATCGAGCAAGAAACAACATGGTTGGTTATGGATTCAGCTGAAGCGAATGGAACTGTTATCTCCGCTTTGGAAGCAGATTTGTCTTCATCTGAGATTGCAAAGGGTGAAACCTTTGAGGAATTAGCGGAAGCAATGGGAGTTCCTGTAGAGACTTTTGTCCAGACAATGGAAACATTCAATCAAGGAGTTGCATCAGGGCAGGATGCTTTAGGTAAGAACAGCATGTTCCTTGTTTCTGTTGAGACAGGACCTTTTTACGGTGTTAAGTTCTATCCTAGAACTATGGGTACCTTTGCCGGAGTTAAGACAAATGAACATTTTCAAGTTCTAAGAGAAGATGGATCCGTCATCAACAATTTGTATGCCACGGGTGAAGTAGCAAACAAGGTGTTGTACAACCAGGTCTACATGTCAGGAAGCGCAGTGCAGTTTGCATTAACAAGTGGTCGTTTAGCGGCTGAGCATGCTGCAAACAGTTTGAAGTAAGTCAATAATCAACATTAACTCGTGCATATAGGTTGCAGCCTTTATAATAGGCTGCAACTTTTTTTTATCCGATGACTAACAGTGCTAAGACTCCCACTTCTATAAGTGGGAGATAAGCACTGTAGAGTCCCTGGATAACGGTTTCTAAGGTTCAGATGGCGTTTGAAAC
>CAKMKB010000208.1:0-2694 GCA_927435965.1 uncultured Clostridia bacterium | reverse complement strand
GAATTTGTAATTGACTTGGAGATTAACGGTCATGAAGTGACACCGTTTCTGAATAGATTAAAAGCTGAGAACCTTTACTTTAGCCAGATATACCATCAGGTGGCAGGGGGCAATACAGCAGATACAGAGTTTCTGTTGAATGTGGGACTATATCCTACACCGACAGGATCAGTGAACTACTTGTATCCAACCAACAGATGGCTATCTTTAGGTGAGATGCTTAACGAACAAGGCTATACAAGTTTGGCGTTTCATGGATATGAAGCCAGCTTCTGGAACCGACAAGCAGTTTACAATAACCTTGGGTTTTTTGAATTTATCAGTAAAGAGGAGTTCGAAATAGACGAGATACTTGGATGGTCTATCAGCGATGAATCCTTCTTCAGACAGTCAATCGACAAGTCGCTTCAGTATCAGCCATTTTACAGCCTGCTAATAACTTTATCGAGTCATCATCCATACGATGCATTCAGTAAGTTTCCTATGGATGTTACACCATTCGAAAACAAACAAGTAGGGAATTATTTGAAGGGCATAAACTACGCTGACCAAGCTATAGAGGGCTTATTTCAACGCCTGATGGACGAGGGTATTCTAGAGGAAACAATAGTGGTAATTTATGGGGATCATTCAGGTCTTTATCTGGATCAGAAAGCTGACGTCCAAAAATTGTTGTCATTGGATGATCATCCGGTGGAATGGGAAAAAATACAAAAGGTTCCGCTCATAATAGCGTTACCCGATAAAAAGCTTCAGGGGACTATTAGCAAAGTAGGGGGACAAATTGATATTTTGCCAACACTTGTTGATATCCTGGACTTGGATCATCCATTCATGCTTGGTAACTCATTGCTGAGAGAAAAAGGGAATTATGCTGTGAAGCGAGACGGCTCTATATACTTCAAAGACTATTATTTTGATAATGGAAGAGGTGTTCTTTTCAACACTGAAACATTGGAGGAAGTTATAATAACTTCTGAACTCGCAACCGAGATTGAAAAATACAAAAGGGATTTAATGGTTTCTGACATCATTATAAGAAAAAATCTGTTTAATGACGATAAGTTTTTAGACATTATCTATTCACATTAACGATTATAAGGAGTTATGTATGGAATCAATCTTCTACAATAAAGGGAAGCAGGTATTGTTGCGATTATATTATCTGTACAAACAAAGCCTATTGTATAAATCATTTGAGATGATGTTTTCTGGACTCAGGAACCTGATGCTTTATAGTGTAATCGCAGGATGGTTATCCTCAAATGATCGGTTGAAAAACAGTCTTGAAAACAGAAAATTTTTAAATTTCAAATCAGATTCACTTGAATCTTTAACTCGAAATGTTCTTATGGAGAGTAAATTTCTGACATTTTTTTCGGCTAAAAGAGTTTTATATCCGCTTATATTTCTCAATGTTTTTCTTTATCCTTTTACCCCTACAGCTATTGGAATTATTTTTTCTACTGGATTATGTGCTTTAATGCTGATTAGTTCCATCGTTAATCAGACTTTTCGTAAAAAATCACGGCTGATTGTCTTTACCACTCTGATTTTCATAGGTTATTTATTGTTGAGCCTGTTTTTTAATGATGTTAGAAGTGATGGCTTGCTTATCTTTATTACATATACCAGTATTTTGCTTTTTACCGCGTTACTTACTGTCACCATAAATGATGATAAGAATGCAATGGTTCTTATACATATGATCACTGCAACTGTTCTGACTGTTTCGATGTATGGATTGTATCAGGTTTATGCAGGTGCTCCGGTAGACCCGTCATGGCTTGATGAATCATTAAGCAGCAATGTTATTAGAATATACAGTGTGTTTGGTAATCCAAATGTGTTTGGCGAGTTCCTCACGTTGACTTTGCCGATAGTGTTTGCAGGATTTAATTTGATTAGAAATAAAAAAGTTAAAGTCGTCTATGGATCCATTTTTCTATTAGGGATGCTGAATGTACTTTTGACATTTTCGAGAGGTTCAATGCTGGCTATCTTTATTGTAATGGTGATGATAGTCATATTTAAAGACAGAAAGTATCTTCCATTACTGGTTTTGATGCTTTTGGTAAGCCCTTTGATATTACCATCTTCCATAATTGAAAGAGTATTGACTATATTTCAAGGTGGGGACACCTCCACTTCCTATCGAGTATCTATTTATATGGCATCCTACGACATGTTAAGAGAGCACTTGTTTACGGGAGTTGGATTGGGTAATTTCAAGGTTTTATACAATGCATATGCGTACTCAGCTGCGAAGTCATTTCATGCTCACAATACGGTTCTGATGGTATTCATAGAATTGGGTCTCATGGGTTTGTTGGCATGGCTCTTTATGATGTTTATCTGGGTCAGAGAAATTTTTAGTGCACAAAAGACAGATAGTGCATGGAGTTATTATTCGTTTGCAGCTTTTGCCGGCGTTCTGGGATGCATACTACAGGGTATGGTCGACCATATCTGGCACAATTATGATATTCTGTTTTTTTACTTTTTAATGATTGCTCTTGGTTTTATAGCGTCTAATATTGCTAAAGGACAAATGAATTATAACTCCATGCACTATCTGTCTTTTGTGCACTAAAAATTTCTCTGACCCAGATAAACATCATAAAGAGCCATGCCAACAAACCCATGAGACCCAATTCTATGAATACCATCAGAACCGTATTGTGAGCATGAAAT
>CAKMKB010000207.1:0-9052 GCA_927435965.1 uncultured Clostridia bacterium | reverse complement strand
TTCTTCTGTTACAATAGACTTCATGAAAGGGGTTTCCTCCGTTATGTTTGTTTTTGTCGTGATTAACATTATAACAGAGTCCCTTTCATTTTTTATTCTTTTTTGTCACATATGTATTGTACACTTACACTCAAGGAAGTGCATATTTGTTAAATACTGTCAGCTCTCCTTAGTCCAGCTCTTTGGAACAAAAAGAGCAATAATAGTAAATAACTCAAGCCTTCCTAGTAACATTAAAACACAAAACACGAGCTTGCTAAAGTCAGAAAAATGCCCATATGTAGATGTAGGCCCTACAAGATGAAATCCCGGACCTATGTTGTTTAGCGTTGCGGCGGATGATGATATGGCTGTAATCATGTCAACTCGATCTAAAGACACTAAAATGGTACCTACAAGAAATACCAATATGTGTAAACCCAGAAAACTATAAACTCCTGCAACACTTTCATTTGAGATGGCTTTTCCGCCAAGCTTGATTGGAATCAAAGCTCTTGAATGAAAAGTTTTAGAAAGCTCTCTTTTTATCAGCTTGAATATTATCAGGACTCTAATAACCTTCATCCCTCCAGCAGTTGAACCGGCGCTTCCCCCAACGAACATCAGACCCAATAATATCATTTTACTAAAAGTGGGCCACAACTGGAAATCTACCGTTGAAAACCCTGTCGTGGTCATAATGGATGTAGTTTGAAACAAGGAATCCCTCAAAGCATATAAAAAACTGTCATATTCTACTACATACAAATCGACTGCTATAAGCAAAACAGCAACTACAATGAATTTTATATACAGTTTGAACTCGCTGTCATGCAGAATAACCCTAAATCTACCTTTGTAAAACAAATAATGCAGAGAAAAATTCACACCTGCAAAAACCATAAAAATACTAACTATTATATGTATATGAGAACCAAATCTTGCTAGACTGTCATTATAAGGTGCAAAGCCACCAGTCCCCACTGTTCCGAATGTGAACAGCGCAGCATCAAACAAGCTTACCCCTCCAACTAGAAGGAATAGTATCTCTACTAATGTTAAGGACAGGTAAGTGATGTAAAGAACCCTTGCGGTGTCTTTCATTCTAGGCGCCATCTTACCTGCAAAGGGACCAGGTGTTTCTGCTTTGAAAATTTGCATGCTGCCAATCCCTAGAGTTGGAAGTAGTGCAAGTGTAAATACTAGTATTCCCATTCCACCTATCCAGTGTGTGAATGATCTCCAAAAAAGTATACCTTTTGATAGGGATTCCACATCTAATATCACAGATGCGCCAGTGGTTGTGAATCCTGATATCGTTTCAAACAAAGCATCGACAAAAGTAGAAACACTTCCAGTCATATATAAAGGCATCGCTCCAAACACGGAAATGAGAATCCATCCAAAGGTGACAATCATTATACCTTCTTTAGCTTTAATGGACTTTGAACTGGTTTTGATTTGTGTCAAAAGAAATCCTGAAACCCCTGTAAGAAGAATAGTTATCAGAAATGCATTTACACTTGCTTCCCTGTAGTATACCGAAATGAATAGGGGAAATGCCAAAAGCCCGCATTCAATTACTAGAATTGAACCTAGTACCTTTGCTACGATTCCATATCTCACTGAAAAGTCCTCCTTTACCCGGCTTAAAAAACGACTTTAAGTTTTCGAAGTCATCAGATAGTGAAAAAACGATTATTCTATCATAGGGCATTATGACAGAGTTGCCTTTTGGAATTATAACTTCCCCATTATGAATGATAGCGCCTATGATTATCCTTTCAGGAAGGTTCAACTGCGCTAAAGGCTTATTAATATAAGGCATATCGGGAGTTGCTATGATTTCAGTCACTTCTCCCTTGCCGCCCAGCAATAGTGACACGGACAACACCTTACCGCCTCTAATAAATTTCAAAATGTTGCCGGCAGTTATATTGATAGGATTGATAGCAGCATCGATATCCAGTTTATCTATTATATTGGTGTAATTTGGCCTACTGACCTTGGCAATTGATTTACAAACTCCATATTGTTTAGCCATGAGCGCCATCAAGAGATTCTGTTCGTCATATCCTGTTGCGCCTATAAAAGCATCCATGTCAGCAATGTTTTCTTCCTCGAGCAAGGTTATATCGGTACCATCTCCATTTATGATCAACACATGGTCAAGTAATTCCGCCAGTTTATTAGCCCTCACTTTATCTTGTTCAATGATTGTAACATCGATTTTAGATTTTCGAAGTTCTTTGGCAAGATAATATGAGAGATTTCCGCCACCCAAAATCATTGCGTTTTTAATGTCTCTTTCTTTTCCATTAAGCTTGAATGATTTGCTAAACCCTATGATATCCTTTTCACGTCCAATCACGTGTATCACATCATGTTCGACGAGTCTAATAGAGCCATTTGGAATAATCAGTTCTCCCTCTCTCGATATGGCGGTTATCAGAAGACCTTCAAGACCTTTAATTTCCATTATTTGCTTGCCAACAAAATGATCGTTGTGTCCAACGTTAAAATTAATCATTTTAGCTTTGCCACTGGCAAACTCACCCGAATAATAAACAACATTTTTCAGAAGATACTTAGAGATTGAATAGGCTGTTTCATAATCCGGATTAATGATGAAATCAATTCCCATCTCGCTTTTAACAAAATCTAACTGCTCAGTGTACCCAGGATCACGGATTCTAGCTATTGTTTTTTGACATCCCAGTTTTTTTGCAAATGCACAGATCACAGCATTTGTCGCATCATTCTCAGTTGTCGCGATTAACAGGTCAAAGGTTTCAATACACATATCCTTCAGCATGCTGATGTTGATACCACTATCGACCACTGTCAGTACATCAAGCTGCTGGTTTACTCTATCTATCACCTTTGCATTATCATCTATCAATGTAACATCAATATCTTCTAATATCATGGCCTCTGCAATTTTATAGCCTAATTTGCCTGCTCCGATAATCATTACTTTCATTGAGTCCTCCAAAATCATGATAAAATATTTCAATAATTATAACACTATTGCACAATCTTTAAAAGTAAATTCAGTTCATCACAACAATATAAGTTAATATAAATCGTCAATAAAGTCAAATATTTAAAAAAAATTATTACTTTTCTAACAATAACTGATATAATTAGTTAATAAATAATGAAAGGAACAAAAAATAATGGAAAACATTTCAGATTTTGAGAATGGTATTATCGTTGACAGTTGCACAGATATCAATGAACAAATTAAAGACAATTTTGAGACAATACCTCTAAGGATTCTTATTGATGATGACGAAATTGTAGATGACAATCTAGATACCCAATATTTACTAGATATGATCAAAAAAAGCAAGCATTCATTGAAGACCGCGTGCCCGTCTCCAGGGGAATATTACGAAGCATTCAAAAAATACAAGAATAGCTTTGTTGTAACATTGTCCGATAAATTGAGTGGTTCTTATGGTAGTGCTATGGCAGCCTGCACGATGATGAAGGAAAACTTCCCTGATTCGTTTGTTCATATATTTAATTCAAAATCCGCATCTGCCGCACAATCTTTGATCAGCATAAAGATTAAGGAATTATTGGATGCCAGTTACACGAAAGAAGAAATCGTTGAGCAAACCACAGCCTATATTGAAAAGCTTAAGACAATGTTTATTTTGGATTCTTACGAGCATCTGGCTAAAGCTGGGAGACTGAGCCGTGTCAAAGCATCCTTCGCAACCTTCATGCACATATCTCCAATTATGGGTGCCACTGATGAAGGTGAGATTGATGTTCTAGATAAGGTCAGAGGTAAGAAAAAAGCGTTTAGCAGACTTGTTCAACTAATTGGAGAGCATGCAGTAGATTATGAAGATACAGTTTTAGGAATAACACATGTCAACGCTCTTGATAAAGCGCAAGCATTAAAAAAAGACATCCTGGAAAAATATCCATTTAAGGAAATTATGATATTTGAAGCCAGAGGTATCAGCACCGTATACGCTGATGATGGCGGAATCGTTATAGCATTCTGAATCAAGCCATTAAAAAAAGTTCTCGCTGAGAACTTTTTTTTGATTTGAACAATTACTGTTGAATAGGTGCATCAACTGGGCAAACACTTGCGCAAGCACCACAATCGATACATGCAGATTCATCTATGACATAAATGTCATCCCCTGCACTAATGCATCCAACTGGACATTCTGCCTCACAAGCACCACAACTGATACAAGCATCTGTAATTACATAAGCCATAATCAAACACCTCCTTAATAAGCTAAATAAACTCTACAATATTTTTATCCCTTAGTCAATGGTTTTGACAAGTATTTGACAATCTTTATCTAGTTTTTGAAATATCCTTTTCTTCAAATTCCAAAACCTCAGATATATCCTCATCTTTTTTCTTTAGTTTAACTTTCAATTTGCATATCAGCGGATTAATATGAACAACCTCGCCTATTCCATTAGGGGTCACGACTTTTTCGCCAATATTGGGAAGCCTATCCAGATTTTCTTCGTAAAGATCTTTTTCATAATTCAAGCAACACATCAATCTGGAGCAAATGCCGGATATTTTAGTCGGATTCAGGGAAAGGTTCTGCTCTTTTGCCATCTTGATAGAAACAGGAGCAAAATCACCCAAAAAAGTCGTGCAACATAGTGGTCTCCCACACGGACCCAACCCACCAATCATCTTTGCCTCATCTCTGACGCCAATCTGTCTCAACTCAATTCTTGTCTTAAATACTGCTGCAAGGTCTTTGACCAAGTCTCTAAAATCCACGCGTCCGTCTGCTGTAAAATAAAAAATGACTTTATTGTTATCAAATGTATATTCTACATCGATCAGCTTCATATCCAAATTATGCTCGGCAATTTTTTCCATACAAGTGGAGAATGCTTTTTTTTCATCCTCTTGGTTTTTATTATTTTTCTCTATATCATCTATTGAAGCCACTCTTAAAACTTTCTTCAAGGGCTGAATAATTTCATCTTCTTTGACTAGTTTTGGACCGACAACAACATGCCCGAATTCTATCCCTCTTGCAGTTTCAACAATTACATAGTCGTCTTCTTTTATCATTTTTCTGTCAGGATCAAAATAATATATTTTTCCTGCCTTTTTAAATCTTACACCTACAACTTTAACCATGCCTAACCTCCTGAATTTCAAATAGCAAATGGTCTATCGCATATTTAAAATTCGAATTATTATTTATATCTTCGTATGTCATCTGCAAATGCCCGTAAATCTCGGCACATTTGATGCTATTTGCTCTTTTGCTGTGTTTTATAACCCATTCAGTCTTATCTATATTGATTATCTTTTCCTTGAGATCTGCTTTGTAGAATAGAACATCACGAAACCAGATCATCATTATTTCAATGATTTCTTCTATATGTTCCTTATTTTGATCAAAATATTTTTCGAATTTGAAGGAAGTGAATCTTCCACCATCCATCAGCTCATCAATTATTTCCAGCACCTGATTTCTTAGTGTCAATAAATCAAAGGTCTTGTTTTTTATGTTGATTGCCCTTTGTAGTATCCCTTTTGAATAACCCGCGAGTAGTATTGCCTCGGATTCACTTGAGTTGAAATCCGTTATAAGAATCCTTTGTATTTCATTAAAACTGATTTCTTCAAATCTAAAATACTGACACCTGGATGCTATAGTAGGAAGCAACAAGTTGATATTGGTCGTTATCAGAATAATTATTGTGTCTTCAGGTGGCTCTTCCAATGTTTTAAGGAATGCATTGGCGGCCTGAACTGTCATTTTTTGAGATTCATTGATGATGAAAATCTTTCTGTCACTTTCATAGGGTTTGGTATAGATTTTGTTTAGTATTGAATCGATATCCTGTCGCTTAATGGAGTCTTCTTGTAAATCAAGATATTGTATATCAGGATGATTGCCACTGTTGGCTTTTATACAGGACGAACATATCTCACATGGCTCAGGTCCTTTGATTTTACACAAAATTGACTGAGCAAAGATCTTTGCCATATCAAATTTGCCTGTTCCCCTGGGTCCTTCGAATATGTATCCGTGGGAAATCTGATTGCTTTCCGAAATCTGCTTCAAGTGTTTCTTTATATTATGCTGACCTATTATCAAACTATACTGCATGTCATTTCCTTTGTCTACATTTTTTCAAATTTATCCACATCGACAACAAATATCGTTGCACCACCGACCAAGACCTCTATGGTTCTAGGAATATATCCACTTGCTGCAGTATAGGTACTGGGTATGGAATCTGTTGTTATTTTTTTTCTGGTCTTGCAGTTTTCCTTAATGATTTCAATTGCGCTCTCCACTCTATCTTTTTCAACGCCAATCAGAAGTGTTGTATTTCCTGAACTTAAAAAACCACCTGTGGACGCAAGCTTGGTCAATCCAAAATTCTTATTTCTCAAATCATTTGACACCCTGTTGGCGTCTTCGTCCTGTATGACTGCAATAATGAGTTTCATAGAAATTCCTCCCTTATAATATTTTCTCAAGCTGCTCTATAACACTTTTAAATACTTCATCTTTTGATTTGGATGCGTCAATTACCTTTATTTCAGGTGATACTTTAATGATTTCCTTATAGCCATTGTATACATCTGTATGAAATGAAACATGCTCTTGTTCCAATCTATCACCACCATCTAGGCTTTTTTTCCTATATAATGCTTCAGCCGGATCAATATCCAGAAACAGTACAAGATCAGGGTAAGTTCCTTCGATGGCAAATTCATTAATACTTCTAACTTCTTCCACGCCCAGTTTTCTACCAATTCCTTGATAAACAAGGCTTGAATGGTAGAATCTTTCACATATCAGTGTCTTTCCTGACATGAGAATTGGTCTTATTTTCTCGGACACATGTTGAGCCCTAGAAGCGGCATATAGTAGAGCTTCAGTTGTTGCAGCCATCTCAGTATTTTCATTGTCTAGAATAATTCCTCTGATTTTTTCTCCTATGGGTGTTCCACCAGGTTCTCGTGTGAATTCTATCTCATGGCCTTTATGTTGCAGGTATTTCGCTATCATTTCTGATACAGTGCTTTTACCGGCACCATCTGGGCCTTCCAATACAATAAATAAACCTTTCTTCATCAGCCTCTCCTATTAAGTGTCTTTTATGACTTTAATGTTTCCATTTTCTAAACCCAATATTTCTATTCCCATTTTATCCAACTCATTGATCAAATCTATTGATTCATTTGATATTCTTTCACCGGGACATATCAATGGAATACCTGGTGGGTAAGGAATAATATAATTCCCTGAAATCTCACCTGTCGAGGAACTCAACGGCAAAACAGTTTTTTTTGCATAAAAAGCGCTCCTAATGTTAATATCAATTTTAGGTGCGACAACCATTCTAGCGTAAGCACTTGGGTCAATGATGGTATCGCCTCCCTCACTTCTAATTATATCATCAACTGACTGAAATAGAAAACGCAAATCGTCTACCTCATCACTAACCGTCATAAATCCATTTATATACTCTGTGTTCGCCATCTCCATCTCAATATTATAGCGTTTTCTCAAAAGTTTCTTGCCATCTGTTGCAACAATACCAGCCTCAGCTAATCTGAATAGTAGTTTTGACGAATCAAAGTCATACACATTGTTTGCCAAAAAATAATTTCTATCCTTAAAAATCCTACCAGCATTGATATATTCTTTTGATAACCTATCAATTGCATTGAGGTTCTCTTCCATACGAAATTTTGCATTGTCTGCCATGAATCTGACTGATTTTTCCAATGAGACCATCATCAGATAGGAAGGGCTTGTTGTCATGAGAATTGACAAGTAGCTTTCAATTCTTGATGTATCAAAATTTGCATTGATATGAAGCATCGAGGTTTGGGTCAGCGCCGGTAGTGTTTTATGGGCGCTTTGTATGATGACATCTGCACCCGCATCTTCTGCAGAAATGGGTAATAAGCCACTAAACTTCAAATGACTGCCATGAGCTTCATCTACAATAATTATTTTTTTATGCTTATGGGCTATTCTGACTATTTCCTTGATATCACAGCATATGCCAAAATATGAGGGGTATGTGATTACCACAACCTTGGCATCTGTATCCTTCAAAGTAGTCTCAAAGTCCATCAAATTATCTAAATTAACTAGTCCGATATTCTTATTGAATGTTATCGGTAAATATACCGGGTTCAGATCTCCCAATATCAGCGCGTTATAAACTGCCTTATGACAATCTCGAGTTATAATGATTTGGTCTTTGGGATTAGTCAGTCCAAGTATTGCAGCATGCAGAGAAGTCGTGCTGCCATTGGTTGACAAGAATGTTCTTCTGACACCATAAGTATTGGCAATTTGGTCAAGCATGTCCTTTATAACCCCTTTCGGGTTATGGAGATTATCCATGCCTTCGATTTCAGTTATATCATTGCCATACAAAATAATTTCATCATTTGGTGAGAAGATGTTCTTTCCTTTATGACCGGGCATATGGAATCTGTAGGGGTTACTATAATTGTACTTTTTTAATTGGTCTTCCATGTCCATGATGATTCAACTTCCTATCTAGTATTCTTAGTATCCTTTCACTCGGTAAAAAGACAAATCTGTAGAGCTTATTCTCTTTCTTGAATTCACAGACCTTGCACCCTTCCTCCATATCACCATAGACAAAGTAGTATGTCTCTTTAACCTCTGAGTTGGGTTCCATATCTCTCAAATCTTTAATACTCTCAATTTCATTGATTTTAATATATAGGATGTCATTTTCTTTTTTCCCAGTTTTTTTTGCAAAAATGATTGCATCTTTTCCTATCTTATATACATAAACCGATAGATATCTCTCCATTAACAAAAAAATCATAACTCCAAAAACTATTATTAGACCAACGCTGACAATATTTCTGTTGCTTGAAAGCTTATTGGTTAAGGTTATCAAATTGTTCAAGATTACTATTGATAGAAATCCGGTAATAATAAAAAATGCGGTGGATTTTCTTTTCTTTTTTAAAACCTCTCTAGCGTAAAACTCTTCAGCCATCAGAACCTCCTGTTATACTTGTCAAAATAATCATCAGGATAAG
>CAKMKB010000206.1:0-9631 GCA_927435965.1 uncultured Clostridia bacterium | reverse complement strand
GTGACATGATGACTGATGGCGGATTTGGCTCTAAAGAAATTCGGTAATTCTGACAAAAGCTGCAACTCAAATTACATCCTCTACTGCCATAAGACAGTATCGTTGTCCCCGGCATAAAATGATAGAGTGGCTTTTTTTCAATTGGATCTAGTCCAATTGATGTTATGACACCATAATTCATAGAGTATAGTATGCCATCAACGTTTTTTCGCTCTCTGCACCTACCGGTCTTACCATCAGCTATCAGGCATAGATGAGGACATAACTGGCATCTGACACTGCCTTTTTCTTTCTCCCAATATAGCGCGGTTTTCATTTTTTCCTCCTAGTGATGTCGGACAACCCTGAATCTCTCCATCTTATAATCTTCCCACGAATTAATTCCAGCCTTTCTTAAAGCTATTCTCAGCTGTTCATCCACTGTATCCACTCCTTCGAGATTAGGCAACAGCAAGCCCTTTTTATGTCCTTTGCTGACAATTACACCATATTCTTGCGGATCAAGCATATCTTTTGTGCTAGCTTTTTCGGGTTTCATCAAAACATCCACTGAGTAAATCAATTGGTCAAGCTCATCTTCATCTATCGGTTTAAACCTCGGGTCATAAATCCCCGCACTGATCGCATTGGTAATAATCTCTTCTGCTATATTGTTTTGGGTAGGCTCTATGGTCCCGATACATCCTCTGAGCTCACCATTTTTCTTTAGAGATACAAACACACCAGCTTTTTCTGTCAGCAAGATCTTATCCAAGACATTTGCATCTGGTGTGATTCTTTTTTTATCCATCACATAAGTCTCAAGTGTCTTTCTAGCCAGCCTGACGTATTCGTCTTCCTTTTCTCTGACTTCTGCCTTAATCGCATTGTTCTTCCTGTCTATTTCATGTAATATACTTTTATCACTCTGGTTTCCCGTCACAGTAAGTTCAACGCAACCATATCCCACACCAAATGGTCCTTCATAAGAGAAAACCTTGTTCGTTGTAGCCAACCCGTCAAGAGTTCCAATCATAATCTGAATTGATCTTAAGCCACACTCTCCAGCTTTTTCTGAGAATTTACTATCGATTGTCATAATGTCAATTCGGTTGTCATCCTTCAAATGTCTCATGATCAGCTGATCAAATAACGGTCCGGATTCTGAAAACCCTGATGGTGCATTCCGCGTCAATTTGTGTGATAAGTCTCCACTGGCAATTACAACAACTCTACGGTTTAGTTTATGTGATATGTTTTGAATCACTTGTCCAAAGCCGTACAGATCCATATTTGACAGGAGTCCATATGTAATATGTACCATATCAAAACTTTTATAATACTTTGTTACAAAATGCAACGGAACCAATACTCCGTGGTCCAGTCTGGAATCAAGCATATATTCTTTTTTTAGATTATAATCAAGTAACGCTGCAGGTATATTGTTGTCTGTTGCTTCTTCAACTATAGCGTCGGCAAATTCCCTGTCGTTGATATACTCTTGGCTGATATTTCTATGTCCAAAAGAACCAAAATCACCTATCAGCAGCTTGTCATAATTGACCGAGATAGCATCTCTGAATAGATTACCATGAGGTGTTATGACGACTATTGTGTCCGGTCTGTATTCTGCAACCAACCTTCCTATTTTATCCATCGAGTCAATGGTATCTTGTATTTTCTTTTCTTCTCCTTTTCCGATTTCCGGAATGATCAATGGTGGATGGGGCATCAAAAAACAACTGATTATACTCATTTTGCACCTCCTGTATTTAATAAACTCATTATATCATTTTACTTGTATAAAAAAAAGACAGCGAATTGCTGTCTTTTAACGCTTAATCTTGTTAAAAAGTTGAATCTGATTAATCTCTCACATATACATAGCCTTCCATGATTCTTCTAGCAGTTCTAGTAACTCCTGCCTTAACAATTACCCCATTTTCAATTTTTACATCCACATTAGTAACCCCACTAGCATGTCCTATGTTTAGTATTTCTTTGTCATCAGGATGGCTAATCAATTCGTTGACCAATGTTCCTTTTATTCTGGCAGAAGTACCAGTAGCGATTGCAACTGTTATGGGGTACGCCTTATGAAGCTTTCCAACAGAGATAGCTCTACAACATATATCCATGTCACTTGAATTCACTTCTTTCCGATCAAGGTCATTATAGTTCTGTGGTTTTGATATAATGGATACTTTAGGAACAGATGTTGATATTTTACGAGCGTCTTTCCAATCGTTCACAAGTCCTATTTTTTCTGCAACAGTAGCTCTAATTCTTTCCACATGCTCCAGAATAGCTTCATGGCTATTTATTTCATCCAGTTCGGTTCCTTTCATACCAATGTCTTCGGCTTTAATGAATACTACAGGATTACCACTATCAACAACTGATACCTCAATCGCATCATATCCCGGAATATCTAGTACATCTTTTTTATTTCCTGTGGGTAATACCTTTCCCGTCACAGCACCTCCAGGATTTTCAAAATACATATCTATTCGGGAACCAGTATCAGGTACTCCCTTAATTATTTCATCACCGTGGACCATGGCTTTCCCATTTTTAACCCTGACATGTTCTTCAATTACTTTGTTAGTATTTGTATTTAAAACTCTAACAACGGTTATAGGTTCAATAGCTTCCACAAGACCTTCATCAATTGCAAAAGGCCCTACTGCTGATGAAATGTTGCCACAATTAGACTTATTATCCACTCGAGGAATGATGATATCCACTTGAAAAAAATTATAGTCTATGTCAGCATCTTCACGCGTAGAAGGTGAGATAACAGCAATCTTGCTAGTAGATGATACACTCCCTCCCATTCCATCAATTTGTTTGACATCCGGTGTTCCCATTACCTTTAAGAATATTTCGTCCCATGATTGAACATCATCAGGCAAATCCTTTTTATGAAAAAAAACCGCCTTGCTTGTTCCACCTCGCATATAAACACAAGGGTATTTTTTCATGTACATATAGTCCTCCTTGAAAACTGAAACTCGCTGAATAATGTTAACTTGCTACATTTCCCTTTTTCTTGAATATTAATGGCTTTATAAAAGGCCAAAGCAATGCAAATATACTGATTGACATTATTGTTGCTGTTATAGGCTTGCTAAACACTGCCATTATATTGCCTCTTTCAAGCATTATAGCTCGTCTTAAATTGGATTCAACCATTCCTCCAAGTACAAGTCCCAATATTAATGCCGCATTGTTGAAACCAAATTTTGAGTAAGCATACCCAAAGATTCCCGCTATCATCATGACTATTACACTGCCAGTATTGTTCTGGAGTGCAAAACTGCCTATCACGGAAAATAAAATGATTATAGGGCCTAATACGCTATAAGGAATTGCGAGGATTTTGCTGAACACTTTTGCTACTGCTAATGAAACGACAACCATCAGTACGTTGGTCACCATCATAGATACAAAAACGCTTGATAAATAAATTGGTTGCCTTTGCAATAGCAAGGGTCCCATCTGTACGCCTTTCATGACCAACGCAGACATCATGATTGCCGCGGCATTACCACCGGGTATTCCCAGAGATAGCAAAGGCACCATAGCGCCTCCAGTTGCCGCATTGTTTGCAGTTTCAGAAGCCGCAACACCTCTTGGATTTCCTTTTCCGTAGGTTTCAGGATTCTTGGATGATTTAACCTCTATCGTATAACTCAAAAATGAAGCGATAGTCGCACCTGCTCCAGGCAAAATACCTACTATAGTCCCTAGTATGCCTGATCTGATAATTGTCAGTTTCATCTTCCATAGCTCTGCTATAGAAACCATCTTATCTATTACACCAACCCTTTGAGCTTCAGGAAGATCCTCTACGGTGCTTCTTTTAACTGTCTCTTTTAGCACTTGAGTTATGGCAAACATTCCAATCATCACAGGAATCATTTGAATTCCAGATAACAAAGTTGAGTTGCCCCAAGTAAATCTGGCGTGGCCCATTATTGGGTCCATACCAACTGTCGCTAGCCAAAGACCCATCAAGGCAGATATTATTGTCTTAATGACATTTCCTTCATCTAACGCCGTCAAAATAGACAAACCCATAAATGATATGGCAAACAATTCTGAAGAGCCAAATTTTAGAGCTGCTTTCGAAAGCTGTGGACTAAGCAAAAACATGGCGATCGCTGCTGCTATACCACCCAATGCGGATGTTATCAATGAAATACTAAGTGCTTTGGTAACATACCCTTGTTGAACCATAGGATATCCATCAAACGTAGTAGGTGCACTTGAAGGTGTGCCCGGTATTTTAAATAGTATGGCTGTGATTCCACCACCCGTTATAGCGGCACAATAAACAGCAACAAGGAAAACGATTGAAGTAACAGGGTCCAATGCATAAGTGAAAGTCATTGCTAAAACAACAGCCATAGATGAACTAACTCCTGGCAGAGCGCCAAAAATAACGCCTATGATTGTCCCAAAAAAGATTAGTAAAAAAGTAGCGGGTGTAAAAACCACCTCTATTCCTAGCATTAAAAGTTCCATATTCATAATTCTGCCCCCTCTACAATGATTCTATGAACAGTGCAAATGTTCTGAATATTCCCGTTCCTCTTGGGAGCATAATATCCAGTGCTCTATCGAAAAGCAAATACAATGCAATTACGCTCAATGCTGATGTTAAAATCATTCTAATTATTTTTCTTTCTCCCAGTAAATAACTATATAAAAACACAAGAATGAATGAGGTCAATAAAAATCCGGTCCTGCTTAAAGCTATTGAGTAAACAAGTAACAAGGCAATTCCAATAATTAACTTGTTGGTTATGATCCCTTTTATGTTAAAAGAAATAACCTTAGTTTTTGTATTGTCTTTATTTTTAATTATTTTAATAATATTTACTATTAACAATATGACCAGTACTGCCAGTAAGCCTTGTGACCACTGTGCTCCGTCCAATTGTCCAGCTGTATTATCTGGTGTTGTAATTCCAACGTAGAAAAAGCAGTAGATGAAAAAAATTACGAGTGCAGCATTAAAAACCAGCTCAAAAATCATAATAATCACTCCCGTTTGTTTAGTCATATAATGATGACCTCCTTTGAATTAGATATTAATTGAAAGCTCAAAAGGAGGTCATCAGATTACAAATATTAACTACTTACAATTTGTTGATTAATTGCCTAGTATTTCTTCCATTATGTCGTAATACTCAGTCCACACTTTGCCCATACCTTCTTGTCCTGTGAATCCAGGTCGATCCATCAAGCCTACAGTTTGTTTCCAACTGGTCCATGCAGGATCTGCGTCAGCTCTCATTATAGCTGCTTCAAGAGCATCAATTGCTGCCTGAGGTGTACCTTTATAAGCTACTATAGCTCTCCAAGGTCCAATATATGCATTGATACCAAGCTCTCCGGTACATTCTACATCAGGCATTGTTGTGCCTCTTTGTTCAGCTAAAAGTACTAATGCTTTCATGTCGCCAGATTCCACATAAGCAACACCATCAAATGGACTAGTCAATACCATGTCAGTATGCCCACCCATTACGGCTGCATTTGCTTCTGATCCGCTTCCGTAAGGAATGAATGTAGCTTCTATTCCCAACTCGTCAAAGAACTGACCTGTGGAAACACCATCAATACCTTGAATAGACATCATGCCTACTGTTGGTATATAGTCTGGATTAGCATCACAATACTCAATCATTTCTGCTACTGTGCTATATGGGACATGTTTTCCTAACAATAGACAGTTGCTGTCATGAACAAGTCTAGCTACTGGTATAGTATCATTAAAGATATCAAAATTCGTAGTTCCATTAACTGCAGCTATTATATGGGAAGGTGTATACATTGCAAAAGTGTATCCATCCTTAGGTTGATTGGCGAAAAACTCAGCCCCAACAACACCACCTGCACCCTCAACGTTATTGATTTTAATCCCTACTCCCAGTTCTCTTTCCAATGCAGCCTGTAATGCTCTAATGGTTGTGTCAGTTCCACTTCCAGGACCAAATGTAATAATAAATTCAACAGGTCTGTCAAATGTCCACTCTTCTACTTCAGGTGCTGCAGTTGTTTCCCCTGCAGATGTAGGTGCGGCAGTCGTTGCCGTAGGAGTTGATCCACAACCCACAAGTGCAAATACTAATACTAATGCTAAAACTATTACCAGAATTCTTTCCCTCTTCATTTTGTTTCTCCTTTGATTAATTTATTTTAGGTATTATATTGACTGCATTTGGCAATACTAATACCTTATTAGGCATTTTTGTACTTATGGCTTCGTCCATAGCTTGCTGTAGATTTTCTGCATGTCCTAACATCATCCCATTCAGCTCAGCTTCATCCAAATACTCTGAAACGATTACTACTTTCCCTTTAGTCATGGCTCTAGCAAACATAAAAGCTTTATTGCTGCCAATGTCATAGCCTTCCATTCTGAATCTCTCAATTACTTCTTCAGGACTTTTAGCCTCTGTAAGCCATTCCCTGAGAACGCCTTCACCATATCCGTCTTTAGCTTCTGCTACCAGAATAAAAGTGCACTCCGGATTGCCTATGGTTTCTGCGACTGAAAGAGCCTTTTGTGCTTGATATAGGTTTCTATCTCTTGGATATCCTCCAGGACTTACAACGACAATATCAGCTCTTTCCTTTAGATAAACTTCACTCGCTTCCTTGCATTGATCAACTCCTTTACTATGTGCTTCTATTAAATCTCCCGCTACAAAAGCAATGTTTTGTTTATGCGGGTTTTGAACAGCATTAATCATAAACTTGGTTTTAGTTTTTAAAGCTACATCTAAAGCTACCTCATGGAAAGGATTACCATAAATATTTCCCATAGCGGGTTCAAAGGGTCTTATCGGTAAAGAATGATGTATTTTTAGTGTCTTAAATCCTGCAAGTCCAGGGACAATACTTTTTCTTCCCCCACTGTAGCCAGCTGCATGGTGAGGTGCTATCAATCCTGTAACTATACAGAACGAGCATTCTGTTAAAGCTTTATTCACATATATTGGTACGTCATGAAGTGATTCACCAAAATATACTAAACTATTATCATTCTTGCATTCATGCAGAATTACTTTATATTCCTTTACTATTTCCTCACCTAGTATATTGACTAACTCCTCTTTCGTTGGTACCCTGTGACTACCTGTTGCAATTATGAAAGTTATATGATCTTTTTTTAATTTAGTCAGCAATCTCTCTGTCAGTTCCTTCACAATCAATCGATTAGGGCCCGGTCTTGTTTGATCATTGACCACTATTAATACTTTTTCATCCTCGGAAATCATTTCTTCCAGAGGTTTTGACCCAATCGGATTGTCCAAGGCATATTTAAGCATGGATTCGTCATTTTCTTTAAGTTCCTTTTTTTCATAATTGATAAACTCAACTAGTACATTATCATCAATATTTGCCTCTTGTAAGCCTTTACCATATGGTACAGAAATTTTTTGCATCTCTCACACTCCATTCTTGTTAAAGCTAATTTGTCTAAAACTTTCCAGTTTTTCTATGTTAAGTAAAGCCTCTGTTATTGTTGATGCTTCGTTTAGATAAGCAACATTCAGTAATGGTCTCACTTTGCTTTTGATTTCCTTTTCAGTAATAGGATTGGATACGCTTCCTAAAGCATCATTTATCTCCACTTCATAAGTGCTTCCATCTTTCATGACAATTTTACTTTTACATCCCCAATGATTCGGATATCTTTCTGTAAATGTACCATTAGGTTGGACTGTTACTTTTTTGAGTAATGCCTGGACCTTAGAATTTTTAATATTTTCAGGTTTGAAACTGTCCAAGGTTACCTTGCCATGCACCAATATCTCCGCTATGGTGTAAGGTGTTGAGAATTTTGCATCTGTTGGTGTCACAGGATTAATACTTCCTTCTGTAGTTCCACATTGCTTATAACCAACCAAATAGGTATCCACTTCAATTTTTTCAATTAGATCAATGTCTATTGGATGTTGATCCCTTAGATATAAAGCTGAGTCTATAGCACAGTGCGTACTTCTACAGCAAGGATAAGGCTTGTTGTCAACATTTAAAATCTCATACTCTAGTCCTAGATTATTGGATACTTGTGATAAATCATAGCCGTCTGACATAGCCTGGAATAATCCACCATCACTTGCATCTAAAATGCTTAATGGCCCAGTCATTCCTGATTTTGCAAGTATAACAGCTTCAATGCCACTTGCGGCAGCTCTTGCTGGATGCAGAATTTTCGAGCTGGCACTATCTCCGAGAAATGCCCATACCCCGAAAGACTGAGTTCCTGCCATTCCTAGAGCATAAACAGTTTGTTCAAAGTTAAGGTTCATCAATTTAGCTGCTGCTGCCGCAGCTCCAAAAGTTCCTGCTGTGGATGTGACATGCCAGCCTTTATTTCTATGGCTCGACACCCCAAATGCCATTCCTATTCTTGACATTACCTCATATCCACAAATAATGGCTTCTAAAAACTCTTTTCCTGAAGACTTGAGTTGTTGTGCTAAAGCAATTGCTGTTGGAACAACCACCGTTCCAATGTGAGTTTTTGATTTTGTATGCACGTCATCAAGTTCGAGTCTATGGCCCATCATAGCATTTAAAAACGCAGCCTGTATGAATGGTAGCTTATGATCAAATCCCCATACGTCGGCATCTCCCTGACCAGGATATAACTTAATATACTCATTTACAATATCAATAATCAGTTGATCCTTCGAAGCGCCAACTGCAGCTCCAAAAGAATCAAGTACGCAAAATTTTGATGCGTTCACGACTTCTTTTGGAACTCTGTCTAATTCCAGATTTAGAATGAATTCTGAAAGCTTTTCTATTTGATTCATTAGTCACCTCCAGTAAACGTTTTCTTTAATTTAAATCCCCAAAGAATTAATTCAATATTAATGAAATAATTATACAATATTTCCTGTCAATAGGGAACTATTTATTAAATTATGGAATACATAGATTTTACCTATATCTTCAGGTTCTTACTTATCTCAAAAACTAACTCTTCTGCTGTTACCCATGCTTTATCCATTGATGTTGACATGTCAAATAAATCCCTTGTCATAACTCCATTTTCAATCGTTTGGACTACAGCTTTTTCAAGCGCATCAGCAAAAGTTATCAGTTCTACATTATCGTCCAGCTCACCACGCTTCCTGAGAGCTCCTGTCCATGCATATATGATTGCAATCGGATTTGTAGACGTCTTTTCACCTTTTAAATATCTATAGTAATGGTTTTTAACTGTACCATGCGCCGATTCATATTCATAAGCTCCATCCGGTGAAATCAATACAGATGTCATCAATGCTAGGCTTCCAAATCCAGCTGCAACCATATCACTCATAACATCGCCATCATAGTTTTTGCATGCCCATATGATTCCACCGCTTGATTTCATTATTTTAGCCACAGCGTCATCTATTAAAGTATAGGTATAGTTTATTCCAGATTCCTTGAATAGATGCTCAAAATCGTTCAAATACGTCTCTTGAAATATTTCTTTGAATCTGTTGTCATATATTTTTGATATGGTGTCCTTTGTAGCAAACATCAAATCTGTTTTTTCACAAAGTGCATATTTAAAACAGCTAATGGCGAAATCCTTAATGGAAGAATCAAGATTATACTCGGCCAGCAAAAC
>CAKMKB010000205.1:0-17143 GCA_927435965.1 uncultured Clostridia bacterium | reverse complement strand
GAAGATATTTAGCTAGAATGTTTGATTTATTTTTATATAGAATCCTCTGGACAGCTTTTATAGCCTTCGTTTTTCAAATTAATATTTCGACAAGGATTGGTTTTAGCAGCATATTTGATTCTTTTGTAGCAATAGCGATGATGCTGTTTCTGGAGCCTTTATGGCTCAAGTTTCTTGGTACCACACCTGGAAAAGCAATCTTTGGACTAAGGATAGAGAATCCTAGAGGAAGTCTTCTGGACTATAGTGAGGCTTTTGAGCGTACTTGGGGCGTGATAGGGACTGGAATGGGCTTCGATATTCCGATATACAACCTTGTACGTCAATGGAAAAGCTACCAGCTCTGCATTGATAATGAACCTCAGCCATGGGATGAATCAGTATCTTATAGTATCAAAGACACAAAGTGGTTCAGAGCCATGATCTATATTGCTGCAAATGCAGTTGCATTTGTTTTACTGATATCAATCATATCCGCACAAAGACTTCCTCCAAACAGGGGGGAGCTGACTATCGCGGAGTTTTCTGAGAATTATAATTACTATGCCAGAGTTTTTGACTTGAGTTATGATGATTTGCATTTGGATGAAAACGGAAAATGGGTAGAGGATGAATCTGGTGGTTCTGTCATCCACATAGGTATGTGGCAAACGCAAAAACCAGAGTTTCACTTCACAACTGAAAATGGCTATTTGACAGAGGTTATCTTTTTAATTGATATTGAAGATCATGAACACTGGCTCACATCATATGACACACACATGCTTGCAGCCTCTCTTGCTTTTGCTGGGGCTCAAAGGGAAATGGGATTATTTTCAAAGATACCGATTAAAATATCAGACCAGATTGATCAGCATTCTTTTAAGAGTTATCAATTTTATGCGGCAGGGCTAACGTTTATTTGTGATATCGAGTACTTTGGTTTTGTAGTCACTGGGTCTAATATTCTTCTTCGGTCAGAAAACACAGAGGAAAACTTTTTTAGAATGAGCTTTTCTGTGAACAAGCCATAACTACTTGCAAATATTATCATTAATTGGATGCGCCAACTAAAAACAGCTATCAATACCACTGATAGCTGTTTTGCTTTTTTAAACTATGAAGCTAATCTATTTCTTATTCTTTGGTGTTTTCTCAATCTCTCGGTAGACCTTGGCGCTGAACTGACCTTGAAGGACCAACAAACAACAGGAAAGGATAATGAAAAAATTGAATGCCAACAGAGAAAGTAGATTATGATATCGTACATGAAAAATCATTTCTTTGTAAAAAACAAACGCAAAGGTTGATAAAATTAGACTCAATATAGCAGATATCGCTATGACCTTCTGGTCCTGATAGATTCCAAGAATAAAAAGTGCGATATAAATAGTTAGATATGACAACATGCCAGGTGTGAATGCTATAAATACCAGAACTGTCAGATAAGTACCTGCAATAGCCAAGTATTTAACTTCATGAATCATTTTATTGGTATAGACCATATACGACATCGCCATAGCCACACCACCTATAAAAACAATAATCACAACGGCCGCTTTTATATCTCTAACACTTGCCATGTTATTCAGAAATGATAGAAAAGCCGAAATCCATAATAATTTAACAACCATTTTATTTTGAAGTTTAATTAAAGACAGCTGGTCCATATGCTCACCTTCTTACTTAAATCTAACTGAACAAATCAAATCATAAGTTCGAATTTTATTATATCACATCATCATAAGTTCTCCTATTGGATTTTTGAAATTAGACAAAATATCAGGGAGTTTAAATCAAGAGTGATGTATTTTTCTTAAATAATTTGCCTTTACTGACCAGCTAAGTTATAGCAGAATGAATAATAGCTACTAAACAGACCTTTCTATCAAATGAAAGGTTTTATTTTTGTGAAAATGGACTGAATAAATATTTTTCTGTAGTGAATAAATATAATAAAAAAGTGGTATAATTCTAATTAAGAAACATTGTTTCATAATATACTTAAAGCAAACCCGATTCCAGATGAAAGGATTACTTGCATATGTACAGAGTGATGATAGAAGATAAAAAGTGCAATAGGATTCTTTATTTGTTATTTATATTTTTGATTTTTTGCCTAATGGTTTCTTGCACTAAGGATGAAATGAAAGAGAATTTATTCGAAAATATTCTAGTGGAAAAAGAGGTATCTGATATTGTTAAATATAAAGGGTTTGTCTATGCCAGCGGTATGGAAGGTGTTTACAAGATAAATCCCAATACTCTGGAAGTGGAAACATTGGACTTAGGCAGTATATTTCTGGCTAAAGACATGATTGTACACGGTGAAATTCTTTACATAGGTCATGATAGTGGCATTTTAATGTATGATGGATATCAATATTCCAGTATCTTGGATGAAACCTTCAATGTTCCGGATTATAGAGTAAATGGTCTGATGATTGATGAATCAGAGACCCTTTGGGCAGGTACATATGGTGGTGTTTTAAAACTTGAGAACGGTGTCTGGCAAAGCATCACGGTAGAAGATGGGCTGTTGTTTAATACAGTCTTTTTGATTATGGAGGATGGCTATGGAGGTATTATTTTTGGACACTATGCTTCATCAAAGGATGGAATCAGTTATTTAAAGGATGGAAAATGGACTTATTTTACTGTTGAGACAGGACTCCCTCATAACTATATTACCGCGGGTTTGAGAGTGGATGAATTAATCTACATAACCACAGGATTCTACGAGGTTGGAGGAATTGCTGTTTTTGAAACATCCCCCCACGGGATAACACTGAAAGATACTATAGTTGAAGAATGGGGAAAACATGGCAGCAAGGCAAGAAGTATTAATAATGATAATGATTACTTGTGGATTGGAACAGAATATAACGGAATATGTATTATGGACGGGGATGCATTTGTGAGAATAGACACTGATGACGGACTGGTTAATGATGAAGTAAAATCCATACTTTTCGATGATTTGAATAGGGTATGGCTTGCAACAAGAAAAGGTGTGTCGGTTGCTTCTATGGATCAACTCTATCAGGAATTCCAAAACAGAAAATGAAAGGAGGTACTTCATGAAATTAGACAAGGCTTTAAAAGAGTTTCAGGCATTAAAGAAGAAAAAAGATGACGGTAAGCTAAATGACAAAAAGTTTGAAAAAGCAGTCGATAAAATCAAGGCTGTTTCAGACGATGGTGTTGACTGGAAAGTGGACAAAGATGGTAATTGGTACAGAAAGGAAAATGATCAGTGGATCAAGGACAAAATCAAACCAAGACAAACTCCCAAGGGACCTCAGACGTTGTTGCAATTAGTGGTTATGATTATTAAGAGTCTCTTCACTAATCTCCCGAAAAGACTGCTATTTTTTGCAGTCGTAGGAATTATTACATTTTTGGTTCATACCTATCTTGTCATCTATCCTAATGGTGGCTTCTGGCCTGGCACCAATCCGACGTTGGATAAAGTCCTTGCGCTTGTTGGCAACAGGGGAAGAGGAACTGCTTTTTGGACGATTGGAGCGTACCTGATTACATCGTTATTGAGAAAAATGATGAGTCTTGGACCCAAAAAGATCATTGGAGGTGTCTTTACAGGACCTGCAAGGGTTGTCAAATCAGCCTTTAATAAAAACGGTAAATTCCTGACATTCTTTCTGTTGAGCACAGTTGTGTTTTTATTGCTTGGACAATTTCTGATTAAGAACTCAGCCATAGCTTATACGTTGGCTGCTGGAGCAATCATAGCTATTATTACCTTTAGGGCTGATCTTAGCTATTTGGCTTTAAGGTTGGGATATCAGGATTTTACAAGATTGTTTAAGAAAAAAGCTAAATTCAATGATATATATTTTGACGCCTATCAATTGGCCATTATAGCGGCTATGATACTCTTTGTTTTTCTCAACAAACAACCACTATATATCTATCTTTTTTGTGGAGTATCAGTAGCTTTGGTTATTTTTTCGAAATTCAGAAAATCCAACAAAATTGCTGCAAATCTTTTGCTGCTTGGAATGGTAGGTATAAATCTATCCCTGTATTACTTGATAAAAGTCTATGCAGATGACGGAGGCGTAGCAGAGGCTGGGGGTTTTGGACCGTGGATATCAAGCGACGGTGCAGGGAGAGCGGTAGCAATCGGACTTCCTCCTAGTATAGGATCTGGAATTGGTGGGTTGATTGGAATAGTAACCGGAGCAGGAGACTTTGTCGGTACATTTGTGGATGAAGTGGACTCAGATGATATTGACTATACAGAGACTGAAGTGGAAGATATCCCTGACGATAACTTTGAAGAACCACAAGAAGAAACCGAAAATGAGTCTGAGGATGAAGAAGAGTCTGAGGATGAAGAGGAATCTGAGGATGAAGAAGGATACGACGAGGAAGATGTTGAGGATTTCATAGAGGATTTGATTAATCTTGTTATGGGAGACCCGGATGATCAGCTTGAGAGTATGGTCAATCTTGGCCAACTGGCTGCAGTTTTGCCTGGAGAAATAGGAGATCTAATAAATTCTGGTCAGGATTTTGTTCTAACCTCAAGTGCTATAGATGCTATATTTGGTGCTTATGATTGGGTTGTTCCTGAGTGGGTAACAGATGGGGCGGAAAAAACAGCGAATGAGTCCTGGGATTATATGGGTGTTGTAAAAGACATCCTTGACCTTAATGGTAAAATTCCAGAAGGACATCCAATTGCAGAGTTGATGGATTGGGCTGGAATCACAAAGGATGCTTTGGACAACATCGGCATGGGTGATAATATCGTGTACGCAGGCCTCAAATCCTATTTATCCAACAAAATCAAGGGTGCTATATTCAACAAAGACACCAATCCAGGCTTGATTGTCATGGATATCCTGACAACAATCCTTGCAGGAGGAACCCAAGCAGGAGATATCATTAGCCCGGGTAAGACAATCCAAGGTGGTGCAAACTTCATCATTGATAAGCTTACAGACATGTACAATGGTACTGATGACGTTTCAAAAAGAGTGAAAGACGGAAAGTATGGTGGTGTATGGAAAGTAGCGGATGATACGACTGACTTGATAGCTGAAGGTGTATATAATCCTGATGAATTTAAAAAAGACTTTGAGAATGTCGTTACCTCTGATGATTTTTATGATGGTATGTATAAGACAAACGACGAGCTGTGGAAACCAGCTGAAGGCTCATGGGCTATCAAAAGGGCAGGTTGTTATGTTGGGCACAAAACAACAGAAGGACTGATCAAAGTAGCGGATGGTGTTAAGCAATTGAGTTCCTGGCTTGGCAGCTGGATGTAGGGAGGTAGAATATGGCTTTGTTGATTTTAAGAAAAGATGAGTTAGAAGTGCTTTCATTGATTAATGGGAATAGGATTAATTCCTTCTCGGTATTGAATGGAATGGATTGTTTCGACAGGGAAAGCTTTATAAACAAAAAAGAAATACATATGTCAGTAATAGATGATTTCGTGAATGATGGTGCTATATGGAAGGATGAGACTGGTCGACCTCATTTGATCAGAGAACTTCAGGGTGTATTTGACATTATCAATGGTCCTGAAAAGACTGTGAGAATCAAAGTTGCTTCCAAAAAGGATATGGTGGCTTATTACACCTTTGTTGGTGATACAGGTGTCATTTTCTCCGTTGGGAAAGATCAGGCGTTTTATACTGTAGCTTATCCTTTCAACCAACAACTTCTGTCTACCTGGTTCAATGATGAGTTCATCGGAGATTTAGGAATAGAGAACAAGAGTGATATCAATATGAACTGGGAGCTAAACGGAGATGAGTTTGATCTGCTGATGGTGATGATTATATTCAAAAATCACCTCAAACAAATGGATGGTGAGAGACAATTGACTCTGGAATCAATGGGAGACCAGGACGTATTATCTTACATTAACGAAAACAACTATTTCAATCTGAATCCGGAGCAGGTTCAAAAACTACTGAATCAGGATAATCTGGATTCGACGTTGCAAAGTCTATCAGATAAAGGTGTCTTAAAGATGAGCGATCAAGCCATCGATATCCACGAGGTTTTGCACAAAGGATTCGAAAAGGTTAATTTGAGAGACATTGTAGAGATTAGCGAGATGACACCTTTCATGCGGGGAAAAAATCTGTATATCACCAATCTTGGATACATGATTTTCGAACCGGTGATGGTCAATCCTATGAAATGGAAGGTCAGTGTTTTGGGTTTGAAGACTTATCCCTTCAAGCTTCTCGGGGAATTAATGGAATTCGGTCCTGTCCAGGCTAGTGAATTATTAAAAAAACAGTTTAAAGAAAAACTCTAACCACAATCTGAAATCCCTGGCACTTCACATGTCGGGGATTTTTTCATTTTCTTGATATCATTCATTAAAAACTGATATAATGGTTTTAGTTGTGAAATCAGTATAAACAAGAAAGGGAGTCATAAAGTGAATAACAAAAATTTTATCGATAGAAATGTTGACGGTTCTCTAGTGATACCGGAACATCTTCTAAATAGCACCACGCTGAAAAATCATAGCGAATTAATGATGATAGAAGAAAATGGCAGGCTCATTCTAGTGCCATCTATCCATTCCTTATCGAGACTTTACGTTGAACCAACCTCGACCTGCAATCTCAACTGTGTGACTTGTATCAGAAGCAACTGGAGCGAAGAATCCGGTTTTATGGATATGTCAGTCTTCAATGCTTTAATCGAGCAAGTAAGAGATTTTAAAACAATTGAATCTGTTATGTTCAGTGGATTTGGAGAGCCATTGTCTCATCCGCATATTTTGGACATGATAAAGGCGTTCAGTGATCTGGGACTGAACATAGAGGTTACAACAAATGGAACCCTATTGGACGATGACATGGTGGATGGTTTATTTGATGCTGGATTGAATGATTTGTGGGTCTCTATTGATAGTGTCACTCCAAACAAATTCAATGAGATTAGAGAAGGCGGAGATTTTGACCAGGTCTACCGAAACTTGAAAAAATTCAAACTAAAGAACAAGAAAAGCATAAGCAAGATCACACTAGGAATTGCCTTTGTGGTCACAAAGGACAATGTTGATGAGATGTCGAAACTGAGAGGATTTGCAGGCAGCGTCTGGGCTGAAAAGATATCCATCAGCAACGTCATTCCTTATGATCAGGAGATGGAAGAAAAGATGCTATGCAAGAAGAAACTGTTCAAGCCCTTGGCATATAAAGAAGACCAAGAGGATAGGATAGGCTTCAAAGAGATAGTAATACCTGAAATCAGTCTACCGAAAATTGATTACACCCCGGACACCAAAGAAGCCTTGTATGATATACATAGTTCGATGATGAAAATCAAAAAGCTGGATGAACCATTCAATGAACACAAGGACTATTGTCGGTTCATCAACAAGGGTAATGCCTTTATCAGGTGGGATGGTATGGTGACCCCCTGTATGGGATTGATCCATTCCTATAAGACTTACTTGAATGGAAACGAAAGAACCATAAATGCATATACATTGGGCAGTATCACAGAAGAAACATTGATGCGTATATGGCAATCCGACGAATATAGACAATTTAGAGAAGATGTCATGAGATTTGAATTCTCTCCCTGTGTCCTTTGTGGTGGTTGTCAGGAAGGCAGCTCCAACGAAAAAGATTGCCTTAATAATGACTTTCCAGCATGCGGTGGATGTCTATGGGCTCAAGGGGTTATTCAGTGTCCATAATCAATCAAAAATATGTGTTAAATCCTTACTGTTTTTTCAATAATCTTTATTCATTTAATGCTATACATGATATAATTAAATATGCGAGTTAATCGTGTAAAATAATAAGGGAGGTTTTTTGATGAAAAGCAGAAGATTTATTGTCTTAATTGTTACAGTGGTTTTACTGACTAGCATGATGATGTTGCCTGCATTTGCAACAACCTATGAAGTAGTAAGTGGTGACATGCTTTACAGAATCGCTCAGAAGTATGGCGTGACAGTTCAACAGATAGTAGACGCAAACGACATTAAAAACCCCGACCTGATTTATCCGGGGGACAAATTACTGATACCAGACGGAACAACAATACCAACACCAAAAGGTACTGTGGAGATTACTATTCTTCACACAAACGATGTCCACTCAAGAGTATCTTTTAGTGCATATGACGGAATGGGGTATGAAAAGCTCTCAACAATTGTCAAAGAAATGCGATCAACGAATCCTAACACATTATTGATGGATGCCGGGGACGCTTTCCATGGACAAACCATTTCAACTCTCAATAAAGGCGAGAGTATTGTTCAGATAATGAATAAAGTAGGCTATGATTTGATGACTGTCGGCAATCACGATTTCAATTATGGTCAGGACAGATTGCTGGAATTGGTTGAAATGTCAGATTTCGACATCATATCATCAAATGTTTATAAAGCAGACTACAGCACATTATTACCATCATATATCATCAAGGAATTTGACGGTGTAAAGGTGGCGGTATTTGCGTTGAACACACCGGATACCACATTTACAACACATCCGAACAATGTTGTCGGTCTTGATTTCTTTGACCCGGTTATTGTTGGAAGACTAATGGTTGCTCAGCTAAAAGACAAGGCGGATATAATCGTATGCCTTGCTCACCTTGGCCTTGATTCAAGTGGAGATTATTCGAGTGAAAAGGTAGCCATGTACGTGGATGGTATTGATGTCATCGTTGACGGACATAGTCATACTTCATTACCTGAAGGTAGACTGGTCAACAATACACTGATTGTACAAGCTGGGGATTATATCAAAAATGTTGGTGTTGTGGAGTTGAAATTGGCCAATGGAGTTCTTACTAAAACAGCTAAACATATCACTAAAGCTGAAGCTGAAGCCATGGAATCAGATCAAGCGATTGTCGATCTTGTAGCTCAGATACAAGCTGACAATACAGTTATAACATCTGAAGTGATTGGCTCAACATCAATCAGGCTAGATGGTGAAAGAGAACTGGTAAGAACAGGTGAAACTAATTTAGGTAATCTGATTACCGATGCCATGCTCTATGAAACAGGAGCGCAAATAGCATTTACAAACGGTGGTGGTATAAGAGCCTCAATAGAGGTTGGTGAAATTACAGTAGGTGATGTTATTACTGTCCTACCTTTTGGCAACTATGTTGTCACCAAAGAGTTGACCGGTGCTCAGATTGTTGCTGCATTGGAACTTGGAATGGACACCTATCCAGCTCAAAAAGGGTCCTTCCCTCACATAGCAGGTATGAAGGTAGTTTTCGATCCAGCTAAAGCCGCAGGAGAAAGAATTGTTTCTGTAATGGTTGGTGGAGAGGCAATCGTTCTTGATGAGCATTACTCTGTTGCCACCAATGATTTTATAGCAGCAGGTGGAGATGGTTATACCATGTTCAAAGGCACACCACATCTTGGGGAATATCTTGGATTGGATGAAGTATTGATAGACTATATACAAGTATTTGGAGCCGAGGATTCAGAGGTTGAAGGTAGAATCATGACAGTAGAAGATGTATCTTACTTATATTTTAACTTGGCGGCATAGAACATAATCACATAAAATTGATCTAAAAAGGAAGAGATTTCTGGTCTCTTCCTTTTTCATGGTTGACTTACCTATGAAATTAGGTTTAATATATATGTCATAATGGAGGTAGCTGGATATGGAATATAGTGTAGACCAATGGGTGTTTGATAAAAACCCCAGTGTAAGATTTGGAATTATAATTGGTAAAGGAATAAAGAACTCTGAAACAACTGAAGAAGACTCAGAAATATTAGAAAAGGCTGAGCAACTGTTACGAAACAGGATAGAAGCAGGAAATCTGAAAAATCACAAGGATATTGAGATCTACAGGAATGCTCTATTATCAGTAGGTATCAATCCCAACAAATTCATGAATTCAGTAGAGGCGATGAGTAAAAGGGTCATCAAAGGTGATTCACTGCCACGAATCAATGCATTGGTTGATAGATGCAATGCCATTGCATTGACTGAAGTCATATCTTTAGGGGGTCATGATCTCAGAGATATTGATGAGGATCTGGAGGTACGGATTACTACAGATGAAGACACATTCTTGCCATTTGGAGAAACGGAGTTTGAGCAGGTGAAAGCTGGAGAACTGGTCTTTACAAGTGGTAAAAAAATCCAGACAAGGCAATGGCTCTGGAGACAGAGTGAGCTCGGCAAGGTTAGATTGGATAGTACTGATGTGATATTTCAACTAGTTGGTTTTGAGGATGAGCATGGCGAAAAATTTGACAGAGCAATGCGGGCTCTTGAAAATCTAATAATAGACAGATTTAGTGGAAGTTTTAAGACCTATGAAGTAAATAGAGATTGTTTAACCATTCAATTTTAAAGGCCGGGAGTAATATCCCAGCCTTTTTATACAAGTATTGCTATTGGTTCTCTATCAACGGCTCAAATCCAGCACCCTTACCCCAGACAGTCGAAACAGGTAAGACATCTATAAAAGCCTCCTGGTCTACCGAGGAGATAAAATGCTTAATCATGATGGACTCTCGTGGCGTGCAGATGGTTGTTAGCACTGTTTTTTCCATTTTGGTATATCCACCGATGATTTTATATTTAGAGACACCTCTGACCACAGTATTAAGAATGTAGTCTTCTATTTCATCAATCTTTTCAGTGATAATTTCTAGCTTGACCTTCTTAGCACTGAATCCATAGATTACAGACTCCATGCTTCTGACAAAGACAGCCAATGTGACGATGGCGTATAAGGCTGTATTGACATCATATTTGATGATAGACAGCAATATGATTAGGACATCAATCATCATCAACAGTTTACTGATGCCTACGAAAGGGAACAATCTGTTATGCAGAATCTTGGCTATTGTATCCGTACCGCCTGAAGCGAATCCACTGCTTACTACAAGACCAAAGCCACCACCAGCAATCAGTCCATAGAAAATAGCTGCAAGAAACATATCATTTAAGTACAGTCTAAAATTGAGACTTTCAAATAAAATCAGTATTAATGGAAATAGGATGCTGTAGACGATTATTTTTTTGACCTCTTTTTTCCCGAGAGTCAGAAAAGTGGCGATAAGAACAATCAATGCGAGAGCATAGTAATATATTGTATAGGGAACCCCTAGGAAACCACCTAATAGTATGCTGATTCCTGTTATTCCACCAGTTATGAGTTCGTTGGGTCTTAATATGGCTGTAATTGAAAAAGCCAGCAAGGCGCTTCCTAGTACCAGCAAAGCATAGTCAACATAAGATTTGCGAAGGCCTAAATCCTTTTTTTCTTTCATTTATTTGTACCTCCTTTTAAAATATCAGACCATATTATAGACAAATATATGGTAGAAGTCCAGTATTATTTTTTTGGCTGAAACCATACTTGACAATAACTGTACTAAGAGCTATAATACAGATATACTGTATGAATTGTATTAATACAGTCGAAAGGAGGACGGATGATGATCAACTTTGATCAAAACAGTTCAAAACCAATTTATGAACAAATCTATGAGCAATTCGTCAAACTTATAAGTAATAAAGTTCTCAAAACAGATGAACAGTTACCATCCGTCAGAGATTTGGCATCCTCTGTCAGGATTAACCCCAATACCATACAGAGAGCCTACAAATTATTAGAAAGCAAAAACTACATCTATTCTGTACCTGGAAAGGGAAATTTTGTATCCAAGGCGGACAATTTGATTTCTGCAGAATTGGAAAGAGCCGAAAACCAGTTTGTCAGAAGTATAAAAGAAATGAAAATATTAGGTATAACCGACGAAAGGGTTATGGACTTGACCCAAATGACTTTGAAGGGAGTTGAAAGCGATGCTTCAAATAAGTTTGTTGAATAAAAGCTTTAGAAAATTTCACGTGTTAAAAGATATAAATGTAAATGCTGAAGCAGGCCAGATATATGGCTTGGTGGGATCAAATGGATGTGGAAAGACCACCCTGCTTAAACACATTATTCAGGTTTTTAGACAAGACAGCGGTGAAATACATTACAACAACAATCTGATAACAGAAAAATCAGAAGAGATCAAAGATTTCTATTATGTACAGGATGATTTGTTCTTTCCCCAAAATAGCACCTTAAAGAGCCTTTATGATTTTGAAAAGCTCTTGTATACCGACATGTCATTGGAGAAATTCAACAGGCTTGTCAAATATTTCAAAATTGATATCAACAAAAAACTTAATTCCATGTCCAAGGGACAAAAAAGACAAGCGGCATTTGTGTTGGCTATGGCGGCCAATCCAAAAGTGTTACTGCTAGATGAGATTGTTGATGGTCTGGATGCAGTCATCAGAAGGAAGTTCTGGAATGTACTCATCAAAGAGGTTATTGAGAACAACATAACTGTAATCATTTCATCCCATGCATTGAAAGAATTGGACAACATTTGCGACAAGGTTGGTATCATGCATGAGGGTACAATAATCAAAGAAGAAGAGATGGAATCTTTGAAGGAGAACCTGAAAAGAGTTCAATTTGCAATAGAGGGAGAGTATGAGGACATAATCGATGAATCCTTTACACTTCTCAAGTCCATCAAAGTAGGTAGTGTTTATTTCGTAACACTCAGAGGAGACGTAGACGCATTCAGAAAATCCCTCGAAGATCGATACAAGCTGTTGATATTTGATGAGCTGGCTGTCAATCTGGAAGAAATTTTCATTACTGAGTTAGGAGGTGCTGGATATGGAATGGAAGAACTCGATTCATAAGAATACAGGAAGGCTGGTAATCAATGGACTGAAAGAGAAAAGAAGCTGGTTTCTTGTTTCGTTCTTGATTCTATTCATCACCGTTATTATCATCCCGATTATAACCGGATCCAGAATACAAGAGGGTCATATAGCAGTAGGTATGGTTGAGGTATTTTTTCTGGTTTTCATCAACTGTATGATTGACTTCAGTTATATGCATGATGGAAGAAAACTTGCCTACAGCATATCAAAACCAATTACAGACCTTCAAAAGATAAATGTGACCATTATAACCAATGTGGTTTTCACAACAGTACTGGTTACGGTGTTGTTTGTTATCAGTAGGTTTATTACAACAAGCTATATGGACATTAATGAGGTGTTCATCTTCACTGTGCCTTGGTTGATAACAGGCATATTCACAGCTGCAATATCAGGAATATTGACAGGAAACAGCATCTCAGGTTCGTTGGCAACCATCATCAACTTTACGCTGCCCCTATCATTTTTGGCGATTATCAACTACTTTTTCAGAATAGTCGAAGATATCGCAATAGGATTCAATTCCAGCATATTGTTCAATACATTCATAGAAAACTACTACAGGATAGATAAATTATACTTTGTAAAATACGTGGAGGATGGTTTTGATTTTACATACTTCATTGTGCTAGCAACAGTACTTGTTATACTGTACGGTTTGATATATGTGTTGGCGAAGAGGCGAAAGCACGAGAGGTCAGGGGAATTAGTAGTGTCTGATGGATACAAAAGCTTTATCTCTATCATCATAGCATCTTTGGTGCCGATTGCATTTTCGAGTATTTTCTATAATGTTGGATTCTCAGGTCGGATCATAACATTCGTTATACTGTTTGCATTGGCATACTATCTGATTAACGCTGTATTGGAAAAATCTTTCAGACTGAATAGATTGACAATCAAGTTATTTGCCGGATTCATGGTGTTCTTTGCCTTGTTTATCATCATTGCGGACTTTGCCACCAATCAGTTTGAGGGCAGACTGCCTGTAGCTTCAGAGATAAGCTCCGTCTATATCGGTTCCAATACTTGGATTTATTCTCAAGAGACCGACGAAAGTGAGTTCGAAGGCAGACAAATCTACAGTGCGACAGAAGAATTTATGAAAAAGGCTGACAATGTGATTCTTTATGAGGACCAGCAGACCATTCAAGCGATTATCGACGTGCATCGTGAGGTTATCAGGAATCAAGATTATTACTACAATATGAGCTTTGTCATCGCTTATTACTACAATAATGGTGATGTTCTCTATAGATATTACAATTTGTTGGAAAAATCAGATTACGACGGACAAAAGGATGTTTTTGTCAAAGAACTGATGAATAAAGACGATTTCAAATTGAAGAGGATGCCATTCGTTTATGATGACGGTTATCTCACAGGCTTAGTAAAGCCTAGCATTACTATTCATTATGAAGGGAAAGATGTAAAGAGCATTCCACAAAGCGCCATCGGAGAGTTTGACGTAGAAATCTTCAGAGCAAATTTAAAAAAAGACTTTGACAAATATCTGATGGAAAGCGACAAAAGTCTTAACTTCCTGATTCAATCACCTAATGATTATTATTTCATGGAGCCATACGGAAGATATAAAGTGGATACCACAGAACCATATATTGTAGAAGAAGCTTATTATGTGGAGATCAGTTTCAATGAGGAGAGCATGAAGTCAAAAAACTATTTCTCCTTGAGAGTCACAAAAGCTTTCCCGGAAACATTTGAATATATAGCAAGCTTGATGGATTAAATATTTGTGGTGATTTGTAACAATTAAAAGGTTGTAGATAGCATCTATCTACAACCTTTAATTTATGAGTAGTTATAAGTATTGATTAGAATCGCAGTGACAGACAGCTCAATCCGCCATCTAGCTTTTTATATTCTGTGGTATCAACCTCGATTATGTTGTAACCGAGTTCCTCAATCGCTTTTTTGGTTTTAGGATAACCCATAGGAACTATCACATAATCGTTCACCCAAATACAGTTGGCAGCGTAGCTTTCATCCTCTGGGATAATAATTTTATTAAAATCCTTGAACATTGAGTTTTCAATAAACTCACCAGTAATCAATAAATTATTATTCTCAAGATATGACATTCCTGTTTTAAGATGAAGCATTTCTTTCAAATTGACAACAGTACCATCATACCCGTACTTTCTCAGATAACCAAGGAATTGATTCGCACCGTCCTCATTGGTTCTTGCGGAAAGTCCAACATAGAAGAAATCTCCGACCATCATTACATCTCCACCCTCAATAGTTCCAGGCGATTTTATGGTTTCAATATTATCATAAAAACTCTCTAGAGATTGTTTGATAGATATTTCTTCACCCTTTCTTGAATGGGCACCAGGGTTTGTGACAATGGCTACTTTTTCTGTCAGTATCGCTGTATCTTCAACGAAACAGGAGTCAGGGAAGTTTTCTTTGGGTTCGAGGATTGTAACATTAACACCTATTTTTTTAAATGCAGCTATATAATCATCGTGCTGAATGATTGCTTTGTCATAATCAACAGCTCCCAAAGTTCCAGGACCGATTCCATCAACTAGAGATTTCCCAGGTCTTCTAACAATAGCATTTTTAAACATTTGACACCTCCACAAAATTTAATCATAAATTGAATATAATCTAGTATAAAATATGACAATACAAATTATATTATATACACTTTATTATATTAATCAAGATTTAATGAATTTTGAAACAGGAAGTGCTTATCTTTTTATAATTGGAATCATCTTTCTACCAGCATAGGCTGCAACTGTGATTTTGGCAAGATCTCCCGGCAAAAAAATCAGCACAGCAGGTTTTAGCAGCCCTTGAAATGTGACAGCAGCACCGGAAACTCGTGTCAATACAATATATAAATAAGGATAACCGATAAGATAGATAATAGCTGTACCCAATATGCAAGAAAGAAAGATCTTTAAGAAGCCTGGTTTTCTGTCGTTTTCTAATAGCTTTCCGACTATGAATGCTGCAGCAACAAATCCTAGGACATAACCGAATGAAGGGGCGAAGATGTATGAAAATCCACCTGCTCCACCTGCAAATACCGGTAGACCTGCAAGACCCATTAGGATATAAATGATTTGAGATAAGGCACCATATTTGGCACCGAGAAAGATACCCGACATAACGGTAAACAGAAGCTGGAGGGTAATAGGCGCGGGACCCACAGGGATGACGATATAAGCCCCAATAGCTGTCAAAGCTGCGAAAAGACCTGTTAAAATCATGTTTTTTGTTTTGTTTTCCATAGAAACTCCTCTTGTTATTGCATCAATATAAGTGCTAAAATAGATTGTAAACTAAAATCAATTATTATGTTTACAATAATATATCAGAGAGTTTTAATTGTCAACCATTTAAATAAATCAGTTTACAATAGAGGTGTTTATGAAAAAAGAAATTATTGGATTGTTAAATGAAAAAAATGACTTCATATCTGGAGAAGAGATCAGCAATGCTCTTGGAGTCAGTAGAGCGGCAATATGGAAACATATTAAGTCTTTGAAAGAAGAGGGGTATGAGATAGCGTCATTCTCCCGAAAAGGATATAAGTTGATTAAATCACCGGATGTTATGACGCAAAACGAAATCTCAAAATATCTTGAAACTTCATTTATTGCTCGCGAAATATTCTATTTTGATACAATTGCTTCAACTAATACAAAAGCCAAAGAAATGGCTGATAAAGGCGCTCATGATGGAACGGTAATTATCAGTGAAGAACAATCAGGCGGTAGAGGTCGTCTCGGTAGACAATGGACCTCACCAAAGTATAAGGGTATATGGATGTCCATTATTCTCAGACCACAGGTCGATCCAAGCGAGATATCAAAAGTGACACAGGTGGCTGCGGCTGCAGTTGTAAAGGCAGGTCTGCAAATGGACTATGCGTTTTCAGTTAAATGGCCTAATGATATCATCATGAATGATAAGAAAGTTTGTGGTATCTTGACTGAGATGAGTGGTGAATTGAATCAAATCAACTACGTGGTTTTGGGTATTGGCGTAAATGCCAATCTGGAAAATGGCGATTTTCCAGATGACTTGAGAGAAAAGGCATCATCTATCAAGATAGAATCTGGTAGACCTGTAAACAGACAGGAGCTTTGCGCAAATATATTGAATCATTTTGAGGATCTTTATCATAGTTTTATAACCAATAAGCAAGGTATTGAAGCAATTAATATCTGTAGAGAAAAGTCTATCCTGATTGGAAAAGAAGTTAGTGTCATCAGAGGAAATGATACATTTGATGCATTGGTGCTGGATCTCAATGCTGCTGGAGAATTGGTGGTCAGGAAAAAGGCCTCCGTGATTTATTGAAACAACAGAAACCGATTAAGCCCTGATTTGACTTAATCAGTAATCAACGATTGCTATCCCTACCCCTGAGC
>CAKMKB010000204.1:0-3518 GCA_927435965.1 uncultured Clostridia bacterium | reverse complement strand
TGTAGGCTGGCAGGAATACCTGAAATTTGAAGATAAGTACATGAATAAACAGGGTAGCAAGAATGAAAAAGGTACAGACAAGAGAGTCATTCCTGCTAATATTCCCAATAGTATTTCAGACAAAATTAAATCATTGGCTATAGAAGCCTTCAAAGCAATTAACGCCAATGGTGTAGCGAGAATAGACTTTCTACTGGATGGCGAAGAGATTTATGTCAATGAAATCAATACAATACCGGGTTCTGCATCATTCTATTTGTGGGAACCATCAGGAATCAAATTTAAAGATCTAATCGACAGTTTAATCGATATCGCATTGCAAAGGCATAAGGATAACTCAGAAAAAATTGATTCTTATGATGTTGATCTATTGAATAACATGTCCAAAGGAATCAAAGGATAACAGTAACAAAAGGAGTTAAATATGAATATTAAAGAAAAAATCATTTTTTTCATGAGTGAAGATGCTTACAAACCCATGCTGATTGGTGAAATACTGAAAGAACTGAATTCATCAAAAGATATGAAGCAGGAGATACTAAAAATACTGACTGAACTTGAGAATGAAGGCTTGATTATCAAAACCAGAAATGACAGATACGGGTTGCCTAGCAAAATGAATTTGCTAAAAGGAACCATACAGGGATCTGCGAAAGGTTTCGGGTTTTTCATACCGGAGGATTCAGATATTAAAGATGTCTTTATACCACCTGTGGATCTGAATGGCGCTATGAATGGCGATACTGTCATCATAAGACCGATGAAAAGCACCCATGACATAAAAAAACAGGAAGGAAAAGTCATCAGGATCATCAAAAGAGCAAACGAAGAAATCATCGGTACTTTCCAAGAGGCCAGAAATTTCGGTTTTGTGTTGCCGGATGACAAAAGACTATCTCAGGATGTTTTTGTCTCAAAGTCAGATTTCAACAAAGCCAAAGACGGACAGAAAGTCATCGTGAAAATAACAGATTGGCCAGAAAAAAGAAAAAACCCTGCGGGAATAGTGACTAGAATATTAGGATCTGCAGACGATATGGATACACATATCCTATCAGCGCTAATAAGAAACGGCATCAAGATTGATTTCCCGGGAAAAGTGTTGACGGAGGCTAAATCAGTATCATTAGAATTAGACGATAAGGAAGTCAACAGAAGAAAAGACTTCAGAGATTACAATATATTGACCATTGACGGGGAAGATGCTAAGGACCTTGACGATGCTGTACACATTAAGAGACTAGACAATGACATGTATGAGCTAGGGGTTCACATTGCAGATGTAGCTCACTATGTGAAGGAAGGTGGCATTCTGGATGCGGAAGCCTACGAGAGAGGCACCTCTGTTTATATGCCTGGTAGCGTCATTCCCATGCTTCCAAAAGAAATCTCCAATGGGGTATGCAGCCTGAATCCTTATGAGAATAAGTTTACACTGTCTGTGATCATGAAAGTGGACTCTAAAGGAACAGTCAAATCACACGACATATATGAAAGCATCATCCAATCAAAGGTTAGGATGAATTACACAGAAGTATCAGATATATTGGAAAACCAAGACGCTGAACTGATGGAAAAATATAAGCCCTATGTGGAAGACTTTAAGGTGATGGAAGAATTAAGCAAAAAGCTAAGCCTAAAAAGAGAAAAAAGAGGCTGTATTGACTTTGACTTTGATGAAGCGAAAATCATACTCGATGAAAACGGAAAGGCTGTTGATATTCAAAAGTATGAACGTAGAGTATCCAATCGCATCATAGAGGAATTCATGATTCTTTGTAATGAAACCATAGCTGAAAACATGTATTGGGCCAAAGCGCCTTTCCTATATCGTATCCATGAGTCACCTGATTATGAAAGCGTTGTGGAATTCAATAAGTTCATTGCCAATTTTGGTTATAGCATCAAGGGTATAGGCAATATTCATCCAAAAGAGTTTCAAGCGGTCTCAAATAAGGTTAAAGGTAAAAAAGAGGAAACAGTCATCAATACAATTATGCTTCGATCTCTGAAAAAGGCTGTCTACAGTCATGAGGCCGAAGACCATTTTGGACTGGCTTCTAAATTCTATACCCACTTCACTTCGCCGATCAGAAGATATCCGGATCTTCAAATTCACAGGATTATCAAAGACCATCTTAATGGCACCTTAGATAAAAAGACTAAGCGCTTGCATGATAGCCTGCCGGAAATTGCCAGAGTATGTTCAGTCAATGAAAGAAAAGCAGCGCAGCTCGAAAGAGATGTGGATGATATCAGAATGGCAGAATATATGTCTGATCACATTGGAGAAGAGTTTGAAGGTGTAATCTCAAGTGTCACCAGCTTTGGTGTATTTGTAGAGCTGGACAACACCGTAGAGGGGCTTATTCACATTTCAAATATGGACGATGATTATTATATCTATGATGAGAAAAATTACTGCCTGATAGGTGAAAGAACTAAAAAAACCTTTAAAATAGGTGATATCGTACAAGTAAAACTAACAAGTGTCAATATACAAAAGGCTGAAATAGACTTTTTGTTCATTGAAAAGAAGGAGAAAAATGATTAAATTAGGAGAAATGCAATTTTTAAAACTAAACAAGGTAGATGTTAAAGACTTGATTTTCATTGATGAAAATGGAACAGAGGTCTATGTTAAGAAAGAAAAAGGTCAGAAAATTATTGAGAAAGGCGAAATGAGGGATGTCTTTGTCTATAAGATGAACAACAGGTTGGAAGGATCATTGAAAAGGCCAATGCTTGTAATAGGAGAGATTGGATACCTGAAGGTAGTTGATATAACAGAAATAGGCGCTTTTATGGAATGGGGTCTGGACAAGAATCTGTTTCTTCCATTCAAACAGCAAAAGGGACAAATCAGAGTAGGCCACGAATACATAGTGGGTATCTATCTGGATAAATCAGAGCGCCTGTGTGCGACTATGGACATCTATGAAATGCTAAGGACTGATTCACCCTATAAAATCGGGGACAAGGTCAAGGGAACCATTTACAGCCTTAAACGAGGATTGGGTGCTATGGTTGCAGTAGAAAATAAGTACCATGGTCTGATACAGGAAAAAGACTTCTTTGGAAAAGGAATTGGAGATCAGGTTGAGGCGAGAGTTGTCAAAATCAGAGAAGACGGGAAACTAAATCTTAACCTCTTTGACAAGACACATACAAAAATGGACGATGACGCTGAGGTTATCTACAAGCGACTAGTAAAAGCAGGCGGCTTCTTGCCATACAGCGATAAAACCAACCCCAACGTTATAAAGGAAACCTTCAATATGAGCAAGGGCTCATTCAAAATCGCAATAGGAAGACTCTATAAGCGAGACCTGATTACAATCTCTGATAAGGGCATCGGCTTAAAGAGAGACTAGAATTGTCAATAACTTGTGAAAATGTCACTTTTTAATAGATTAATTAACGCGACAAAATGTCACCTTCTGATTGACCATCAGAAGTCTGATTCACCGTCCAAGCAGGTCAAGGATAAAATGCACAGCAAGCTGTCCTTGACCTGC
>CAKMKB010000203.1:0-3388 GCA_927435965.1 uncultured Clostridia bacterium | reverse complement strand
GATATTTTTCTAAAAAGCACAGGGCAAATCGAAGGCACAAAAAGTTATGGACTGGTGGTTGATCTTATTGCATCTTATGTAAAAATGAAAAGAGCCTGATTGCTCAGGCTCATCAATTTACTAATCATTTTCCTAATATTCGAACTTAGTGGTGTAGTCATTATCATCTTTTGCAAAACTGTATGCCATATTGTGTGTGTTGTAGAAAGCATCTATTGTTAGATCAACAGTAACCCAGCCTTCATCGGTTAAAACTTCATTCCAAGCATGATATGAACTGACATAGGTAGTATATCCTTTAACCAGTTTTGAAGGGATTCCTTTATATCTCAAAGCAGCGGAGAATACGGCTGCGTAATCGTAACATATGCCAATCTGATCATTCAGAAGAAGTGATATGTCAGGTAGATATCCGGATTTGACTGTGGCTGCCTTGTTATAATCATATCCAAAGTTATTGACCATATAATCATATAAAACTTGAATGATCTCTTGGTTAGAAGTAGCGTCTGTGGTTAGTTCATCTACAAAATTCATGAATTCAACATTTTTAGTCCAGTCATTATACTGCATAGGCTGAAGGTAAACATTTAACTCGTTTTCTATGGTAGCTTCAACTGCTAACTTTCTGACATATTTGTAACTTGTACCGGTAGTGTTTTCAAGAATGGACACATTGTATACGCCATCTCCCAGTTGAAGAGGGAAGAACTCAGGAACACCTTTTGGCGTCAGATCATATGTGTAGTTTTGACCATCTTTAGAGATCATCAGTTTCAGCTTGGCATCTCCAAAGTTAAATGTGCTTACACCGATGCTACCATCATCTACGTAATCTTCAACGATTAGGATCTCTTTGAACAATCCTGTATGTACTACTTCGTAAGGAGACATTCTTACTTCAGTCACTTTTGGTATATCTGAAGTGGTGGTATCTACAGAATAGGCAATCGCCGTAAAAGCTAGAATGAATATGAGAGTGAATGACAATATTTTTTTAAACATAAAAAATCTTTCCTTTCGGTAGCGCGGCTGCCATTCGCTTTCGCGGTTAGGCCCTTTGGCTTTGCGTCCTTTCCTTTCAGAAAGTTTGCCTTTATCGTTGAAAAGCTTTACTAATCAACAAATGTTTATTAATTTAATCATACCCCATTGTAACACTTCTATTCAAAAAAAGTCAAATAAAATTTAAATAATGTGTTGACATTACAACATAACAAGAAGATTATCAGGTTTCATAAAATTATTACATTTTTCTTGAAGAGCTTGCACAAATCAGAGGCGGTCTATACAATATAATTATAGACGGCTTCACATAGAAGGTGATGAAATGAAAAAAACAATTATTGTTAAAACTGGATTTCTGATAATGTTTATTGTATTTGTTGCATTAGCAATCAATCAATTCTATCAGTATAAAAAATCCGATATCATATATGAACAAGCTAGAGAACGATACAATCTCGAAAGGGCTATGATCATAGCCAATGAAGATTTAATTAACCAACCAGATAATCACGATCCGGATTTCACACCAGACATAGAGACACCTTTACAACCTGTGGTACCAGATGAAACTCAGATACCTGAAGAGACCTCTGTTGAGAATCCAGAGAATAATAACAACACAGATCCTACATCCGCACCTAGACCAAGCATAGCCGAGGTGGGAGATGTTATTGGATGGATTACTATCCCTGGAACTGCAATAGATTATCCTGTAACTCAAACCACAGACAATGATTTTTATCTGACACATAATTATCTTGGTAACAGGGACGTAAAAGGCTCTATCTACATGGATTTTAGAAATGAAGAACTTGGAAAAAACAGAAACTATAACATTTACGGCCATAAAATGATAGATGGCACCATGTTCTCAGACCTTATGTTATACGTCCAGGATGGCTCATACAAAAGATATTTTGAGAACTATAACATTGTTAAATACGATAATCTGGAAATTGAGACAGAATGGAAAATCTTTTCAGCCTATGTTGTCAACTTGGATAAAGAAGATTATTATCTGTACACGAAATATAGTACAGACGAGAATTTTCAGGCTTTCATAGATGAAATCAATAGAAGATCGATTGTCAACACTGATATCGATGTTGGAATGGATGATGAGATTATTACACTGGTGACATGCAACTTCTGGTATGATAATGCCAGAGTCATCATACACGCGGTTAGAATAAAATAGCAACAGTAATAGAAACGGAGCCAAATTGGCTCCGTTTTAATTGATGGGATTCAGATACAGATTAGGAGTGATTGGCACATCGACCGGATAGCTTCCTAGACTTTCTACTCCACTCTCAAAATTTTCTATAATGATACTACTAATTATGTCAGTACTTGTTACCGAATAAAGGATAGATTCAATTAACATGTCCCATTTATCCGCTTCGATATTCTGATTGGTATTATAATTTTCGATGACTAACTGCAATGTTTGTCCTTCAATCAAATAAGAAAATTCCAGCAATGATTCTGCCTTAATTTGTTCCATCATGAAATCTACAATTTCAGAACCGCTTAGAACATCTTCGTTTTCGACATCTTTTTCGCTTAATACATATCTTTCATTAATCAATAGTGGCACATACAGTTTATTTTTGTTTTCGTATGGGATTGAATAACGAATGTTCTGCCCGTTGAAGAACTCCTCTCTAACATAGTTATCTACTGTAAACCTAACCCTTACGACACCCCTGATTTCAGAAAATGGTCTAACAAAGGCCCAATAGGCATTTACAGCCCTTTGATCTTCCAGGTTGTAAATTTCATCATCCCCAGGAATATCAATATAAATTACACTATCTCTTAGAATAATATAGTTAATATCGCCAACTGGGTTGTATAATCCTTCAATGGCACTTTCTCTCAAATAAGCGGCTTCCATCAATTTATGGATTGAGTTGTTGTTAGCTACGAATTCTGAGACAGGAACCAGTTCGTTATCTTCACTTGATAAATAATAAGAGATGCCTATCAGACCAGCGGGCACGTCATTTGTTGAGCGGACATAAACGCCTTCATCGACATATTGTGTCACGATTTCTACTGTCTTGTTCGATAGCTCAGTAAAAGTCGACTTAATAACCAATCTATATGATCCGTTCTTAAGACCCAAATCTTTCTGATTGATTTTTGCGGTTATATTTATAGGAGAATCAACAGATAGCAAGTATGAATCATTTTGCAGGTTCAAAGATTCGATGAGCATGATTTCATGATTGGATTTAATCAAGCTACCATCCTGGTAGATATCCACTAGAAATAAAGCGTCACTGGTTGGATTCAGAATAATATCCTGATTGGTCGAAATTTCCAACTCAACTACATCTGGGTCATTAAAATTGCTACCGTTTTTTGATATGAA
>CAKMKB010000202.1:0-7063 GCA_927435965.1 uncultured Clostridia bacterium | reverse complement strand
CCATACGATACCCTTCTCTTGCATTCAGCAAAAGATAAGGCGCATTGGTCATGCTTTCCATTCCTAGTGCAACAGCAATGGATGCTTTACCTAATGCAACAGAGTATGGTATAACCAGAGAAGAGCAGGATGAGTTGGCTTTGATGAGTCATCAGAGAGCAGTAGCTGCAAAGAAAAACGGCTTGTTCATTGATGAAATAGTTCCGATGGAAATCAAAACCAGAAAAGGAGTTACCGTCATTGATCAAGATGAGCATCCAAGAGAAGATGTGACATTGGAAAAACTAGCAGCCATGAGACCTGCATTTGACAAGAATGGAACCATTACTGCAGGCAACGCTTCAAGCCTTAATGATGCAGCAGCAGCCCTTGTTCTGACAACAATGGAGAAAGCAAAAGAGCTTGGCTTAAAGCCTTTGGCAAGAGTTCTTGCAACAGCTAATTATGGTGTTGAACCAAGAATTATGGGAATAGGACCAGCTTATGCTATACCAAAATCAATCGAGTTGGCTGGATTGACAGCAGAGGACATTGATTACTATGAAATAAATGAAGCGTTCGCTGCACAGTTTTTAGCAGTTAATAAAATCTTGAAGCTTGACATCAATAAGGTCAATGCCAATGGTTCGGGTATTGGAATTGGACATCCCGTAGGCGCTACAGGTGCAAGACTTGTCCAGACACTAATCAACGAACTGAAAAGAAGAAACGGAAGATATGGTGTGGCTTCTTTATGTGTTGGTGGCGGACCATCTATGAGCGTTGTAATAGAAAACTTGTCATAATCTGAAAACAGTTTAGAAAATATAAAAAACTTCAATTGCAGCTTTTAGCTGCAATTGTTTCTTTTTAGTAGAAGTTTTATTCGTTAATTAGTATAATATATTTAACTACAACACGGGAGTGAAACCTAAACGATGCTAAAAAAAAGATTTATACCAAGAACCATGTTGCTACTCGTACCTGTATTGTTACAAATGGCTATATTTGTCGTTCTAGTCCTGAGATTCAGCGAATTCTTCGGGTATTTTTACGTTGCCAGTATCACGATCAGTATTGTAGTCGTTATTATGATACTCAATAGTAGGAGCAACCCAGCCTATAAAATTGCCTGGATTATTCCAATTATGTTACTACCTATTTTTGGTGGTGTGTTCTATCTTTTAATTGGAAGAAATAAGCTCAGCAATAGAAATAAAAAAAGGATGCAGTTAATTGAGATTAAATCCAAGGAAGTGTTGGAGACCCATCACCATGTTTTGGAAGAAATCAGAAAAGTTAGAAGAGGGGCTGCTTTACAAGCAAGCTATATTCAGAACTATGCTTACTATCCACCCTATCAAGATACTCAGACAGAATACCTTCATATCGGAGAAATAAAGTTTCAGAGACTTAAAGAAGAATTGGAAAAAGCACAACATTTTATATTTTTGGAGTATTACATCATAGAAGAAGGCAAGATGTGGAATAGCATATTGAATATTTTGAAATTAAAAGTGGCTGAAGGTGTGGAGGTAAGAATAATTTACGACGATGTGGGATGTATTTTCACATTGCCAAGAGACTACTATCTGCAGCTTGAAGAAATGGGTATCCAATGCTGCGTATTTAATCCACTGGAGCCTATATTATCATTGAAGGGAAACACAAGAGACCACAGAAAAATAGCTGTCATAGATGGCCATACAGGGTTTACAGGCGGTATCAATCTAGCTGATGAATATATCAATGAGATTGAAAAACACGGACATTGGAAGGATTCATCTATCATGGTCAAAGGAAAGGCTGTGTGGAATCTTACGGTTATGTTCTTGTCCATGTGGGATTATCTCAGAGGTATTGATGAGGATTTCAATCAGTTTAGAAACTATACGCAAAATGAAAGCTCGGTGATGAATGATGGTTTTGTTCAACCCTTCGCGGATAGCCCTCTTGATAATGAATCCGTAGGACAAACCGTATATCTGAATCTAATCAGCAAAGCTAGCAAAAGCATTTACATCACAACACCCTATCTCATCATTGATTATGAAATGATCAACGCATTGACTACAGCAGCTAAAAATGGTGTGGATGTAAGAATTATTACACCCCATCATGGCGACAGATGGTATGTCCATTCAGTAACGCGTTCTTATTACAGGCAGCTGCTAGAAGGCGGTGTTAAAATATATGAGTATACTCCGGGATTTATTCACTCAAAAAATTTTATTGTGGATGATGATTATGGAGTGGTTGGCACCATCAATATGGACTATAGAAGCCTATACCTTCACTTTGAGTGTGGTGTTTGGTTGTTCAAGACAGAGAGCGTGATTCACATGAGGGATGATTTTATTGATACATTGGCGATGTGCGAGCAAATACCATTGGAGCAAGCCATCAGTCTACCTTGGTATAGAATGCTAGGTCGATTGTTGCTGAGGATATTCGCTCCGTTGCTTTGATAGAGGAAAGTCTTTTATTCAGCGATTTACAATTAACAGTGAAAGAAGGACATATAAATGAAAAAAATAATCAATAGGATCAAAACAAGTATTTGGCTATATCCAGTGATCTATAGTTTATTTGCGTTGATACTCTCGATTGGTGTAACCTTGATTGACAAGGCATATGCGGATGAGATGTCTAATTATTTGAACGATCTGTTATATACCTCATCATCATTAGCTCGAACTGTTTTAGGTATAGTGGCTAACGCCTTTATTACAATTGCTATTTTTACTTTCTCAACAACTATGGTAGTATTGACAATGTATTCTTCTCAATTTACTCCGCGCGTTGTAGAAAACTTTTTAAACAATGAAGTAACAATGAAATCTTTTGGTGTTTTTCTGAGTGGTTTTATATATGCGATAACCTCCTTGTTGTTCACAAACGCAGGTGAAGAAGGAAATGTTGTAATTGCAGCTAGTGTCGGAGTTATATATGTTATAGTAGGGCTTGTTTATTTTTTAGTGTTTATCCAAAGCGTATCGAATCATATACAAGCTAATGATTTAATATCAAGGCTTCATAAAGAAGCGTTGCAGAAAATTAGACAATATGGTGATTTCATAAAGGAATCCGAGATAATATCAGAATTCAAAATGCAGGAGATTATTGATAACAAAAACTATGTAGACGTGTTTGGTCATTCAGATGGTTATATTCAAGAGGTCGATTATAAAATATTGCAGAGAATTGCTAAGAACTCTAATTGCATAGTTTGCTTTAAAAAAGTTGTAGGTCAGTTTATCACAACTGAAACTAGAATCCTGACAATTTATTATGAAGGTCATGATGAGTTCGATAAAGATGCTTTAGACAAGATAAATGAATGTATTTCAGTAGGAAATAAAAAAACACAAAACCAAGACTTTAGTTTTACAATACAAAAAATAGTTGAGATAGCAGTAAAAGCCCTATCACCAGGCATTAATGATCCCAATACAGCAATTCATTGCTTAAAGATTATTGGCGTTCTATTAAGAGACTTAGCGGATATTGAAAAAGGGTATGTTATACTAAAGGAAAAAGAAGAATATGGTTTTATAATATCAGAAGCGTATGATTTTAAAATTCTGTTATATGATACATATAGTCAAATTATGTTCTATGGGCAATCTGATGTATCGATTGTGATAGCAGGGTTAAAGTCTTTAAGATTTGCCAGAGATAAGGCTACAAGATCAAATATTGAAATAATCGATGATTATGCAAAGCACTTGTTCGAAAAACAAGCAGATAAAGGATATAGCGAACTGGAGTACAGCAAGATTCTAAACGAGTATAATGACTTAATTAATTACTAACAAGAAAGCTTAGTGGAAAAGCAAAAAAAGACAGGAGGGTTATTGATGGGAAACATAGCGGCATTTTTCGATATAGATGGAACGCTTTACAGGGAGGGTCTAATTACTGCTACCTTCAAAATGTTGGTCAAATCGGAAATAATCGATCAGGAGCGATGGTACAATGAGGTTAAGGAAAAATACACCATGTGGGACAAGCGAATAGGAAACTATGATGATTACCTTCTGAAAATGGCTGAGATCTACGTCGAGGCGGTTAAAGGCTTGCACAAAGCTCAGATAGAACATATCGCAAAAAAAGTTGTGACGAAAAATGGCGGTAGAGTATACACTTTCACCCGTGACCGCATTCGGTTTCATAAGGAAGCCGGGCATAAAATAATTACAATATCAGGTTCGCCGGAGGAACTTGTGGAACAGATGTCGCTGATGCATGGATTTGATGATTTTATCGGAACCAAGTATATTAAGGACGAGGATGATTTTTTCACCGGTGAGATTGTGCCTATGTGGGACAGTGCGAATAAAGAGAAGGCAGTGATGGATTTTGTCAGTAAATACGACATCGACTTGCAGCAATCCTATGCCTATGGTGATACAGCTGGAGACCTATCTATGTTCAAAATGGTGGGACATCCTACAGCTGTCAATCCGACCAAGGAGCTACTGACCAAAATCAGTCAAGTATTGGAAATATGCAACAAGACAAAAGTAGCTGTGGAGAGAAAAGACATGATCTATCAGTTTGATATGTCGTTCTTCGATTTAAAGCAGAATCAATAATCAATAGGGAAACTGTTAGTTATCGGAGAATATGAAAGATAAATAACTGGTGGTCGAATTGTAATCTGCGGGGACTAGGTCATACGAGTTCTTATGGTTCAACAGGATTCCTTTTGAACAACCAATTTCATCAATATACGTTAAGAAAGCTATCAAGGTCTGTGGAGAGTCAACGTTATCGTTGGTAAATCTCATGATCTCGCGATAGTTTTTTTCTTGAATGGCTTTCAGGGTTATCTCATCCATTTTATAAGCCTCGGGAACGTTTAGGTAATGGCTAAAATCCAATGAAGCGATTAGAAGCGTGTTCTCAACATCAATCATTTCACTGAGAAATTCACCAAACTCCTGAGATTCTTTAAGATTCATAGTAGCTGGAATCGCTACGGTATTGATGGATGTATCGGGGAAATAGTATTTGATATAGGGTATAATGGCGCCACTGGAATGCTCGTTTTTCATGATTGTATTATTGACTGCCATAAAGGGATGCTGAAGGAGCTTTACGTGATAGGATTCATTCAACTCAAGTGTACCAAAGGGTGTGCTCCATCCCGCATCGGACGTTATGATTTTGAGCCCTTCTCGGCTGTTGTGATCTGGACCTATGATGACGATGTTGTCATAGTCGTTGCCTTGTACTGAACGGAACAGATCGTGTATCAGTTCGGATGCCAATGTATGGTGTGTGCTGATGATTCCCTTTACATCCTCATATGATTGCAGCTCATTGTCTTTCAGGGTAACCCAAAACAAAGCTTCATCGAAATCCGACAGACGAATATATAAACCCGATTGCTCAGCATTGGTGCTGACGCTTTGCTTTTGCCCCTCGGAAACAGCACAGCCGGTAACTATTAATACTATTACTAATAAGGCAATCAATTTTTTAATCATAATAAGCTGGTTAAATCACCTTTCTCCTTTTCAATGATTGGTTTTTGCCAGCGCCCAGTTGAGTATATGATTAGCCCAACCAGACAGATGATGGCATTGCTGAGAACCATGGCAAACCACACGGATTTTTCCGCAAGGTTGGTATAGTTCTTGAAGATAAGAATCATCGGTATCCTCAGAGCCCACAGTCTTCCAGACATCATCATCATAGCGGATACCGTATGTCCGGATCCCTGGAAGGTACCAACAAATATCACAAAAAATCCCATAAAGGGGAGCGATAGCGTAATGGCTCTTAGATAAAACGCTCCTTGAGTAAGCACATCGATATCTGATGTGAAAATACCGACAATTGTATTAGCTGATGAAAAAATCAGCAACCCGCCGATTACTAAAAAGACAGTTGTCAGTAAAGCACTTGTTTTTATAGCCTGTTTTGCCCTTTCAATGTTGTTAGCACCCAGATTCTGACCGATAATGGTTATGAGAGCAACGCTAATTCCCATGGCGGGCATAAGAATGAGTGAGTTGATCCGGTTACCAATACCGAAAGCAGCCATGGTATTCTCACCAAAGGACATGATGAACACCGTCAGGATAACAAATCCAAAAGCCTCTGTAGACCGGCCCACTGATGATGGCAAAGCAATCCTTAGCAGATTCTTCAGGACAGGCTTGTTCAAACCGAGATGGCTTCTGTTAAGGTGGATACCCTCTGAGTATTTGAATAGTCTGGTAACGGCGATGATCGCGAAAATGCCTCTGGCTATAACTGTTGCATAAGCAGCACCACTGATTCCTAAATCGAAGGTAAATATGAAAATCGGATCCAATATGATGTTGAGAGTGACGGATAAAGCACCAAACTTCATTGGTGTTATGGTATCGCCCTGTCCCTGCTGAATAGCTGAGTAGGCAAAAAACAAGAACATGGCAGGCATGCCCACGAAGATGATTCTCAGGTAATTGGATGATTCGCGGAGCAATTCACCGGTACCACCCATGCTGCTGACGATTTTGGTAGAAAGCAGTGCACCGAAAAAGCCTATAACCAAAGATGAAAGGAATGAGAAAGTGATGATCTGTCCCGCTATGTCTCTCGCCTTTGCTGGCTGACCGGCTCCCACATATTGGGATATCAGAGCGGTTCCGCCGATGCCGACACCCATGCCCAGGGATATCATCAAGAATATAATCGGCCAGATCAGCGTAATCGCTGCAACCTGTGTACTGCCGATTTTGCTAACCCAATAGGTATCTGTCAGGTCATATATAGTTTGTATAAGATTGTTCAGCATGATTGGAGCTGATAAAAGCAGAATGACCCTAGCCATTTTTCCTTTCAGAATCAGATCACGCTTACCACTGTAGTCCATTTAAGCCTCCGAGTATCTTTAATCCGGTATATTATACCACTAATACTGACCTGTTAGAATCATTAAAACCTACAATATTAAATTACTTATAACTCCATATAGAAAATCACAAGACTAAAGGGTGGCGTTTCGCCACCCTTAGTATTTCAATCATTGACGTTCAGCACTTCCTGGCCTGTGTAGTTCAGCCCCACATGGCCTACCTTTGTCATG
>CAKMKB010000201.1:0-13328 GCA_927435965.1 uncultured Clostridia bacterium | reverse complement strand
ACGCTGCTTAAACCTAAAAGTTTTTAACGTTCGGGTTTTTAAAACCCTCTGTTTATGGTGCTCTTTTTTACAAATAATATTTTCTATGATTTTGCTTGACTATTTCTAGCTGGTCTGTCACATGAGCATTTCTTCTTTCTTAATCCCTCTGGCAAAACTCAACCAAAACACCGTTCGTGCTTTTGGGATGGCAAAAGGCTATCTTCGCCCCACCTGCTCCATATCGAGGTTTCTCATCAATCATCTTAACACCCTTTGATAGCATGTCAGCGATTGCCTTCTCTATATCATCGACTCTATATGCGATGTGTTGTACCCCTTCGCCTTTTTTATCAATATACTTGGCAATAGGACCTTCTGGATCAGTGGACTCGAGTAGTTCTATTTCTGTATCTCCTATTGGTAAAAACGCTACCTTTACTTTCTGTTCTTCTACAATTTCAACGCCATGCAATTCCAATCCTAGGGTCTCCTGATAAAACTTCAGTGATTCCTCAAGATTTTTTACTGCAACGCCTATATGATCAATTTTCGTAACCATGTGCTCTCCTTTTGTTCATTTTATTCTTGATAGCAATACATCCCTTAATGTAAACGGATCAGTCTCCTTGTTAAAGAGGCTTTCTGTCATAAGGTCCAGTTCACCGTTGTTTTCTGTTTCTCTTATTACCAGTTTTTTAAGCTCTTCTTCAACTAATTCAAGAAGTTCTCTCTTAATGTTCTTCTTTCTTCTTTCCTCTAAGAGACCATTATCAACCAAGTACTGATAATGTTTCTGAATTTCCTGTTCCATCTGCTCAATATTCTTGTTCTGGTTTGCAGTCACCATTACAACGGGTGGTCTTCTATCTGTTTTTGGGCTCATATCAAGCATCATATTTATTTCTGTTGCAGTTCTTTGAGCGCCAAAAAGATCGCTTTTATTCACAACGAACAGATCGCCGATTTCCATAATGCCTGCTTTGATAGATTGAATATCATCACCCAGACCCGGAACCATTACCAATACGACTGTATCTGCGGCTTTGACAATGTCAACCTCAGATTGTCCGACACCTACTGTTTCTATGATAATATAATCACACCCATAAGCATCCAGTATTTTAACGGCATTTCTGGTAGCCTTTGCCAATCCGCCCAAATAACCTCGCGTACCCATGCTTCTAATGAAAACACCGGGATCGAGAGCTAAATCGTTCATTCTGATTCTATCACCAAGAATAGCCCCACCGGTATAAGGGCTGGTTGGATCAACGGCTATGACGCCTACTTTGTAATTGCTTTTTCTCAATAGCTTAACATATTTGTCAGTCAAAGTGCTCTTGCCGGCTCCGGGAGGTCCTGTTATCCCTATGATGTGAGCATTTCCTGTGTATTTATATATTTTTTTTATCAGTTTTTCTGATTCTTTCTCGTCGTTCTCAACGATGGAGATAAGACGGGCACAGGCTCTCTTATCTCCTTTAAGCATCTTATTAATTAATTCCATTAAATCATCGCCTTAGTTTCTTTATCGTTTAACATTATCTCTGATGAATTGAACAATCTCAGTTGTCAAAGCACCCGGTGTGAATATGGCAGCCACTCCCGCTTCTTTCAATGCTGGAATATCATCTTCAGGTATGACGCCACCCGCTATCACCATAATATCTTCAGCGTCCTGCTCTTTCAACAATCCTATAACCTTTGGAAACAAGTGGTTGTGAGCTCCGGATAAAATACTCATGCCTATTATATCAACGTCCTCTTGTATTGCTGCTGCTACTATTTGCTCAGGTGTTTGTCTTAACCCTGTATAGATAACTTCCATACCTGCATCTCTTAGGGCTCTGGCAATCATTTTTGCCCCTCTATCATGTCCATCAAGACCAGGCTTAGCTACTAAAACTCTTATTGGTTTGTCCATTTTTTCCTCCTAATGACTCAATCTCAACTATTATTAAAGCATTACGCTTTGTTCGTATTCGCCGAAAACTTCTCTCATGACATCGCATATCTCACCTAAAGTGGCGTATTCCCTGACAGCTTCCACAATATAAGGCATTACATTTTCTGTGCCTTCACATGCTTTTTTGAGAGCGGTCAGTTTCTCTGTAACTGCTTGATTATCTCTTTTTTCTTTTAACTCAACCAGTTTTTTCTTCTGCATTTCTCCAACCATAGGGTCAACCTTCAATAAACCTTGTGGTGCTTTTTCTGTTACTTTGAATTTATTCATGCCTACAACTACCACATCACCTTTTTCAACATCCATTTGATACTTATAGGCTGCGTCTGTGATTTCCTTTTGGATGTAACCGGCATCTATTGCCCTTGGTGCTCCGCCCAACTCATCTATTTTGGTGATATACTCCATAGCTTTATCTTCAATCTCTTTAGTTTTGGCTTCCACATAGTAAGAGCCTGCCAAAGGATCTACTGTATTGGTAACACCGCTTTCATGTGCTACAATCTGCTGTGTTCTAAGTGCGATTCTTACTGAGTCTTCAGTCGGTAAAGCCAAAGCTTCATCTTTAGAGTTTGTATGCAGAGACTGTGTCCCCCCCAAAACAGCTGCCAGAGTCTGGATTGCAACTCGGACAATATTGTTGTCTGGTTGCTGAGCTGTCAATGTCGATCCGCCTGTCTGTGTATGGAACTTAAGCATCATAGACTGAGGTTTTTTAGCGCCAAATCTTTCTTTCATGATTTTCGCCCATAGTCTTCTGGCTGCTCTGTATTTTGCTACTTCTTCCAATAAATCGTTATGAGCATTAAAGAAAAATGATAATCTAGGTGCAAAAGAATCCACATCAAGACCGGCTTTGATTGCGGCTTCAACATACGCTATACCATCGGCTAAAGTAAATCCGACTTCCTGAGCTGCGGTAGAGCCAGCTTCCCTGATATGATATCCTGAAATACTGATAGTATTCCATTGAGGGACATTTTTTGAGCAGTATTCAAATATGTCTGTAATTAGTCTCATTGATTCTTCTGTAGGATAGATATAAGTTCCGCGAGCAATGTACTCCTTTAAAATATCGTTTTGAATAGTTCCTCTCAACTTTTCAGGAGATACGCCTTGCTTATCGGCAACAGCAATATACATCGCCAACAGTACAGATGCAGGAGAATTTATTGTCATCGATGTGCTTACTTTCTCCAAATTTATGCCGTCAAAAAGAATTTCCATGTCCGCCAAAGAATCTATGGCGACGCCCACCTTGCCAACTTCACCCTCAGCCAGCGGATGGTCTGAGTCATAACCAATCTGGGTAGGAAGGTCGAAGGCGACGGATAATCCTGTAGATCCCTGATCGACCAAAAATTTATATCGCTTATTAGATTCCTCCGCTGTGGAGAATCCTGCATACATTCTCATGGTCCATAATCTACCTCTATACATGGTAGGTTGATAGCCACGGGTATAAGGATACTGACCCGGTAAACCAATTTCCTCCATATAGTCCAAGTCATCAATGTCTTCAGGTGTATACAATCTTTCGACTATATCGCCTGATCCAGTTTTAAATTCTTCTTTTCTCTCGGGTGATCTGGAAAGTGATTTGTTTAAGTCTTTTTCTTCCCAGTTTTTTCTAGCCTCTTTTAATTGCTCAAATTTTTCTTTGTCAAACATTAATTATACCTCCAAATGTACATTTATCATATTAAATCTATATTAAAAGCCTTTAAAATGCAAGATTTAATGCAAAAATGATTTATTTATTTTTTGAATCTTGCGAGTTGCTTATCAATCCAAAAAGACTGTTGCAAAATCATGGGGCGTATGTAGAAATTTAGACGTATTCTTAGCCCTCTCTACATATTCTCTCAGTTGATCCTTAAAATCCGGATGGACGCACATCTTAATAATAAGATCTGCTCTCTCAGATGGATTTAACCCTCGTAAATCAGCTAATCCTTGCTCCGTCACGACGACCTGAACATCATGCTCTGTATGATCCACATGTCTCACGAATGGCACTATACTGGAAATCTTACCATTTTTCGCAGTAGAAACAGTTGTAAACATTGAAATATATCCATTACGTGTAAAATCACCTGAGCCTCCAATTCCGTTCATCATTCTTGTACCGCCAATGTTAGTGGAGTTTACATTGCCATAAATATCGAATTCTATTGCAGTATTCATTGCTATAACACCAAGCCTTCTTATGACTTCCGGGTTATTGCTAATTTCTTGGGGTCTTAGGATGATTCTATCTCTATACTTCCCGAAATTCTTATAAAAGTCCTCCAACCTTGACGGTGAAATAGTCAGTGATGTGGCTGAAGCAAAATCAACCTTGCCGGCGTCTATCAGGTCAAGTACTGAGTCCTGTAAAACCTCCGAGTATATTGTAAGGTTCCTGAAATCACATTCACATAACCCACCAAGTATTGCATTTGCAACACTACCAACACCAGATTGCAATGGTAGAAGCTTTTCAGGAATTCTCCCAGCCATCTTTTCGTCATACAGAAACTTGATAATGTGATTAGAGATCTTTCTTGAATCATCGTCGATTGGTGCAACATCTCTTGTCTTATCAATGATATCTGTATATACAATAGCCTTGATTTTTTTAGGGTCGCAAGGAATATAGGTGGTACCAATTCTATCATCGGGTTTGAAAATCGGGATTGCTTTCCTGTTAGGTGGTTTTTCTACGCTGTAGATATCATGGATTCCTTCAAGTGCTACCGGTTGGGATGTGTTGATTTCTACAATTACCATCTCTGCCATCTCAACCAATACATTGGAATTGCCTATAGAGGTTGAAGGGATGATTCCCCCTTCCTCTGTTATACCGATAGCCTCAATGACAGCTACGTCTATTTTCCCAAAAAAACCGTATTTTATCCACTGAGGAACATGACTTAAATGCATATCTGAATACTTAACCGATCCGTTATTAATAGCGTCCCTCATTGAAGCATCTGTTTGATAGGGGTACCTCCTTGCTATCACGCCTGATCTGGTCAATGCACCATCGAGTTCGTCTCCTACAGATGCTCCTGTAATCAAGGTTATCTTGATTTCTTCTCCGTCTTCAACTCTTTTGGCTAAGGCTAACGGGACTGCTTTTGGATAACCTGCTGGTGTAAACCCACTAGCTCCCATTACCATCCCGCTTTTTATTAACTCCGCGGCTTCTTTAGCTGTCATAATTTTGTCGTTCAAGGCCTTGCATCTGATTCTTCCATCCAACATGAATTTATACCTCCAAAATGTTTAATTGTAAATAAAAAATGCACGAAAAACGACTTCGGTTGATGTCGCTGACCGTGCATCATTCGCTTCAAAACCTTATCAATCATTACTTGATGAATTTAGACACATCAATGATAAACCTCTCGTGAGTTCCCTCTCCGATTGTTTTTTCATCAGTGTAAGTTTTAACGCTAAAAGTCAGTTTTTTTCTATCAATAGCTATCAATTCACACTCGGTGAAGTAAGTGCCATCGATAGCAACAGCCGCACGATGTGAAACGTTGACATGTGTACCCACTGTGCTGTAACCTTCAGGTAAATAAGGCTGAACACAAGCTGCACAAGTACCTTCCATCACACCAATCATAACTGGTGTAGCTAAAACTTCTACTAATCCACTACCAAAAGAAGCAGCCGTATCTTTATACGCGACAACCCTCTCAACGCTATGCTTAAGTCCTGTTTTCAAATCAAAATCCATATTTACTCCTTAATCAATTCATCTAGTTTTGCTTTATTAAATCCTTCTATGACCTTATCATCTACTAAAATAATGGGAACGCCCATATAACCCATGCCCATCAATTCTTTTCTGGCTTCCATATCAGTTGATACGTTTTTTTCAGTAAATTCAATACCCTTTGATTTTAAGTAATCTTTCGCTGTAACACAATGAGGGCAAGTATTACTTGAATATACGATTATTTTTGACATGATGCACCTCCTTTTGTGTTTATTTTACCATAATAGAGTTGGTTTTTCCATATCTTTGCTCATTTGTGTGCTCTTTTATGAGAATTTACTTTTTATCAAAATTTTGTTAATATCATTATCATAGGTTTTTTAGCAACTAAAGAATCGGAGGTCTTCAAATGTTAATTAAAAGAGCAAGCAAATACGACGTTATTGTTGTGGGAGGTGGGTTCTCAGGAATGCATGCGGCTGTTGAAGCCAATAAAAACGGCGCAAATGTCGCAATTATATCAAAAAAGAAGACTGGAAAATCTGGAGCTTCTGTTGTTTCAAAGTCAATTCACAGATTTGCACCAAAGGATTCGTCTTTGAAAACTGATTATATCAACAAAGCCCTTGAAGCCGGTAGATTTATCAATGATAAAGCATTAATGGAAATTTTGGTCGACAATGGTTCTGATTCAGTTGAAAATCTATTATCATATTTGCCAAATCTATACTTTAACAACAAGTCCCTCGATGATATGCTATATAGTAATATTGCCTATCACAATCCCAAAAAGGGGCTTTTCCTGACCTCCAAAATTAGAGAATACATAGAGAGCCATACGTCTATATCCATTTTTGATGGCTATATGGGTGTAGAAATAATGACAAAAAATGATTCTGTCTGTGGCTTGATTGCGGAAAACAACAATGAGCTCCAATATTTTTCAGCCAAATCCATCATATTGGCCACAGGCGGTTGCGCTTATATCTACAGAGAAACCAGCACAACAAATGATGCAACCGGTGACGGAATCGCTATGGCAATGAGAAAAGGTCTCCCTCTGACTGACATGGAGTTTGTTCAATTCTATCCCTATCGTGTTGTATCGCCTGCCATTCACGACATATTTCCTAATCTTTTCAGTGAAGGTGCCATTTTTCTCAATGAAAAAAATGAAAGATTTATGCAGAATTTTCCCAACAAAGAATTAGAGAACAGAGATGTTTTAGCAAGAGAGATATTTAAGCAAAAGGAGGTGTTCTTGAATCTTGATAACTGTTCAATCCCTTATCTTTCAAAAGAATCTCCTGAACTGCTTGAAATACAAAAAAAATACCCGGGAACGCCACTCAAAGTGGTCCCTAAAGCACATTTTTCAATGGGCGGCATTAGGATTCAACCTGACTGTTCAACGGGCTTAAACGGTCTGTATGCCTGTGCGGAAGTGACTGGTGGGCTTCACGGTGCAAATCGTCTGGCAGGTTATGCCTTAACAGAAACAGCTGTCTTTGGCCCTATTGCAGGCAAGAATGCAGCGCTATATGCTCATAGCAAAGAATATGAGAATGCTATTCCGGAAGCACCATTTTTACCTCAAATCGGCCAAGACGATATTAAGGTAGTTAAGCGTCAACTTAGGGATGTGATGTGGGAAAAAGCAGGAATTGTAAAAAATGAAGATGGTTTGTTAGAGGCTCAGTCTATCATTTTAGAAATGAAAGCTAAACTGCAAAAATCCGAACCTACTAGTCTCAAAGACTGGATTGAAGCCTACAATATGATAAGCTTGGCCTTGGTTATGATAGAATCTTCATTGCAAAGACAAGAAAGTAGAGGTGCTCATTTCAGATCAGATTATCCTGATGAAAACAACAAGTATTTAGGTAATTTCGTTTATACTGAATCTGATTTGGAGTTGATTAAGCTTTAGAATAATTAAGAGCGGGAGTCTTCACTCCCGCTCAATGTTTTACAGTGCTTATGGTACCAGATATTCGATGAACTCATCAAACATGTTATAATTAGATTTGCCTGTTTTAGGCTGGATTGCTATATTCGTCTTCTGTTCTGTTCCATCAGTCCTGGTTAGGGTTCCTGAGCTTTCAGCAAGACTAACAAGTGGTAATACCAGGTTGGCCTTATCTGTCAGATCATTTGGGAACATACTTATCGCTACCAGATATTCCACATCTATTCCCGATATATCCACCTCTTCCTCGCCGATGACCACCAAGGCTTTGATACTTCCATCCTTTGCTTTTGACAATATTTCATTGCCTGATTTCGTGAAGCCCAAATCCAGAGCACCTTGAGCATTTGCTTCTTTCTTAAGAGTTAGCAAGCCTCTGTGTGGTTTGTTGATTTTTCCGGTTACCACAGCCATCTCTTTAAGCAGTTTCTGAATAGTCGGGGAAATAGTCAGTTCATCAATCACAATGACTGGTTTATTCGCCTTCATATAAGCATTGGCTATTTGCTTAGCTTGATCATTTGCCAAATCTTCTTTCTTGCCTATCAAATATCCTAGAACATCTTTGAACAAAGTCTCCAAATCTTGTGTCTGATAAGAAGCAGTAGAGAATTGATCCAGTCTGGTTCCCTTTTCTGATATCGATATTAATGGTCTGTTCAGGTTCTTGATCTTCACACCCATAGGAGCGAAACTCTCATAAACATCGCCTACTGCGAGTATAAGTTCTGCATTGTTCAACTCTTCATACTTAACGGTAGATCGAGTATCTTCTCCTGATAAGTTGATGGAACCTAGTATATCTGTCTCAAGATGAGTGCTCAGTTTTCTAATGAGTCCCAACTCTTCATTTGTCAGTCTCTGTGATACAAGAAATCCGATACTGTCTTTTCCATGCAAATATTTAATAGACTTAAGCTTCGAAACAAAGTCAATTTTTGCATCCTCAAAGCTTATTTCAGTAGCGATGTCTTTCACTTTCAAAGATGGTTTGATAATTCTATTTGTGTTATTGATGTAATCAAATTCAAATTTTCCTTTTTTGCATAACACACCATCATCTTTAAGTCTATTTGGTGTCACCTTATAGATCAGCTTACCTTCATGCTGATAGATTACATTACAGCCGAGAGAGCAATTGGAGCATACTCCTTCTGTCTTTTCTAAATTTAAAGGTATCTCTTTGTGCGTTCTGATTTTTTCCTGAATAGCGCCAACCGGACAGACATCAATACATTGACCACATGATATGCAATCTGTTTCTTCCAAAGGTCTATTGAACTCAGGTGCTATCAATGCGTCAAATCCTCTATCTACAATACCTAATGCTGTGATACCCATGAACTCATCGCAGGTTCTGACACAGAGACCGCATTGGATACATTTATCTGGATTTCTGTCGATAAACTCGTGAGTCTGTGGTTCATAACGCTTGTGATTTTGACCGAGCTCCTTGTCTGTATCGATATCTTCTTCTTCGATATAATCAATCAACTGACACTCAAAATAATCTTTGCAACCACACTCCAGACATCTTGAACCTTCTTTTCTTGCATCGCTTTCTGAATAGTAGGTCACAATCTCCTCAAAATTATGCTTCCTGAGATCAGCTTCCATATGTGTTAACGGCATTCTTTCTTCACTCTTGTACTTCTCAAAGTCTTTTTCAGTCAGATCCTTTTGTCTTACAATGATTGGTTCCCTGTGTGGTATGATAAAACCATTTAGGTAGCTATGGATGACTTTAGCTGCGTTTTTCCCGTCCGCTACAGCTTGTATAGCAATTTTGGGACCTGTTACTGCATCTCCACCGGCAAAAATACCCTCTATGTTGGTTTCAAAGGTTCCTTCTTTGACTTGTATCGTACCCCATTTTGTTGTTTGAATCTCTGAATTATTCCCCATGCAGACATTTTGACCAATGGCGGCAATAATTGTCTCTGATTGCAGCATCTCAATTTCGCCTTCGATAGGCTCGGGCTTTCTTCTTCCTGATTCATCCGGTTCTCCAAGTCTCATTTTTTGACACATGAGACCAGTTGCCTTGCCATTCTCTTCTACAACATTGATAGGAGCTGACAAAAAGCTGAAAACCACACCCTCTTCTTTTGCTTCCTTTATTTCTATTTTTTCAGCAGGCATTTCCTCTTCGGTTCTTCGATAGACAATCCTAACTTCTTTTACACCAAGTCTTACACAAGTTCTGGCAACATCCATGGCTGTGTTTCCACCACCAACTACCAAAACCTTTTCTCCGAGTCTTATGGGCTCATTCTGCGTCACTTGTCTTAAAAAATCTATTCCACCTATTACACCCGCTGCATTCTCTCCCTCACACCTCATGGATGAGCTTTCCCATGCACCGATTGCAACAAAGGAAGCATCATAATGCTTTTGCAGATAAGTTAGGGTGATGTCCTCGCCAAGCCTCATATTATAATTGAACTTGACACCCATATTTTCGATCAGCTGAGTCTCAGCATCTATTACGTGCTTGGGCAATCTATACTGAGGAATACCATATCGCATCATACCACCAGGCTTATCCATAGCCTCGAAAACCTCTACACTATGTCCATCCTTAGATAGAAAATAAGCAGCGGATAATCCAGCAGGACCTGCCCCGATAATGGCTATTTTTTTCCCGGTTGTAGGTTGCAATTCAGGCATATATGTTTCTTCTCTGTCATCAAATAAATCGTAATCAGCGGCATACGCTTTTAATGCAGCTATAGACACTGGCTTCTCCACAGAATTTCGTCTACAGTCAGTCTCGCAAGGATGAGGGCATACTCTACCAATACTGGCAGGTATAGGCAGATCTTCCTTTATTAGCTTAACGGCTTCCTTGTACTGTCCATTTGCAATCAATCCAGCATACCCTTGCACATCTGTATGGGCAGGACAAGCCATCATACAAGGTGGTCTACAATCCCCTCTATGATCAGAAACAAGAAGCTTCAGAGCTGTTTTTCTCGTAGCTGATGTTCTATCAGTATTGGTTTTTATAACCATACCGTTCTTGACAGGAGTCGCACATGCCCTAATCAGTTTTGGCATTCCCTCCAATTCAACGACACACATACCACAGCCACCATATGCTTCCATTCTTTCGTCGAAGCAAAGATGCGGTATTTCAATGTTGTTTTCCAGGGCCGCCTGAAGTATATTTTTATCATCTGTTGTTATTATCTCTATATTATTGATATTTAATCTTATTTTAGGCATATTCAATCTCCCTTCTAATCAACATTAACTGCATTGAAATTGCATGCACTTTTACAATTACCGCATTTTATACACAGCTCCTGGTTAATATGATGCAGCTTCTTAACGGTGCCTGTTATGGCATCAGTCGGACAATTTCTGGCACATAAAGTACATCCGATACAGTTTTCTTCTGAAATGGTAAATGTCAACAGCTCCTGACATTTCTTAGCCGGACATTTTTTATCAATAATGTGAGCCTCATATTCTTTTCTAAAATATTTCAACCCTGTTATAACCGGATTAGGTGCTGTCTGACCAAGTCCGCAAAGCGAAGCATCCTTAATGCTGTCTCCCAACGTTTCCAACTCGTCTAAATCTTCAGGTTTTCCTTTTCCTTGGGTAATTCGTTCTAGGATTTCAAGCATTCTTTTGGTGCCAATTCTACAATATAAGCATTTTCCACAGGATTCCTTGCAAGTGAAATCTAGGAAAAACTTGGCAATATCTACCATACATGTGGTTTCATCCATTACAACCATACCACCAGAACCCATTATAGCACCTGTAGCATTTATATCCTCATAGGTAACAAGTGTATCCATCAACTCAGCTGGTATACAGCCACCTGAAGGGCCTCCGAGTTGAACTGCCTTGAATTTTTTGTCCTCTTTTATGCCTCCGCCGATATCGAATATGACCTCGCTTAGCTTCATACCCATAGCTACCTCGACCAAGCCACCGTTCTTGATTTTTCCTGACAATGCAAAAACCTTTGTGCCTTTACTTTTCTCAGTCCCTACAGAAGCGAATTTATCGGCTCCGTTCGATATAATCCAGGGAACATTAGCCAGTGTCTCAACATTGTTTATGTTTGTAGGCTGCTGCCAATATCCGGACTCTGCTGGGAATGGGGGCTTGAGTCTAGGCATGCCTCTTTTTCCTTCCAAAGACTCTATGAGAGCAGTTTCTTCGCCACAAACAAAAGCACCTGCTCCTTTTTTTATACGTATTTCAAAATTGAAATTCTTGCCAAGTATTTTTTTACCGAGATAGTTCTTCTCCTTAGCTTGGGCAATAGCTCCCTCAAGTCTTTCTATCGCTAACGGATACTCTGCTCTACAATAAATGATGCCTTCATCGGCGCCAATCGCATACCCGCCAATCATCATTCCCTCTATTATTCTGTGCGGGTCTCCCTCTAAAATGCTACGATCCATAAAGGCACCCGGGTCTCCCTCATCAGCATTGCAAACCATATATTTCTTTTCTTTTTTTTGCTTTAATGCGGCATCCCATTTGAACCAGGTAGGGAATCCGGCACCACCTCTTCCACGTAACCCAGATTTCTTGATTTCTTCTATAACCTCTGCTTGACTCATGTTGTTTAGTATTTTAGAGATTGCCTTATAGCCACCCTTCTGGACAGCCATATTAAAGAGCAAAAGCCTTTGGAAGAATATCTGCTATATAAGCTTGATAAACCAACTCTAATTATGCGTGAACACTGCAATGAAAAACAAATACAATTGACTGACGCGGTTATAGCCATAGATCTGTCACTTATGGAACCAATTATTGAAAAATATGGGAAAATCAAGGGTAGCCTGATTAATATCCTTCAAGAGATTCAAAACCTTTACGGCTATCTGCCACAACAGGCAATGGAATATGTGGCTGAGACAACCGATAATAAAAAAGCAACGATTTACGGTGTTGCCACTTTTTATACCCAGTTCAGACTGCATCCTATAGGTAAGTACCTGATACTTCAGTGCCAGGGAACTGCTTGTCATGTCAATGGTTCTAAAGACGTATCAAAAGCCATCTGTGAATATTTGCAGATCAATGCCGGTGAAACCACTGAAGATCTTCTGTTTACAGTTGAAGATGTGGCATGCCTTGGATGCTGCAGTCTTGCGCCTGTTATCATGATTAACGGAGAGGCTTATGGTAATCTAACACCCAAAAAAGCTGTTCAGATTATCAAGGAAATCAAGAAGCAGGAAGACAGAGGTGAAAACAATGAAAATTAGAGTTGGTTTAGGAAGTTGTGGCATAGCGGCTGGGGGAAGAAAAGTTTTGGAGGTCCTTCGTAATGAAGTTAAGGACAACAATTTGGAGTTGATCGTCGAGCCTACAGGATGCATAGGTATGTGTTTTTATGAGCCGATTATAGATGTTGTCACTGATGGCAATGTATTTTCCTATGGATTTGTTGATGGTAAAAAAGCTAAAGAAATTCTGGACAGCCATATTAAAGAGCAAAAGCCTTTGGAAGAATATCTGCTATATAAGCTTGATAAACCTGCTGATTACACAAAAAAACAGGTCAAAATAGCCTTGGAGAATTGCGGGATTATTAACCCTGAAAAAATCGAGGACTACATTCAGAAGGGTGGCTATAAGGCAATCTCTAAAATACTAAACAACATGAGTCAAGCAGAGGTTATAGAAGAAATCAAGAAATCTGGGTTACGTGGAAGAGGTGG
>CAKMKB010000200.1:0-8175 GCA_927435965.1 uncultured Clostridia bacterium | reverse complement strand
TGGTTGCAATTGTCATGCTGGCGATAGATCTTGTGTATGTGGCTTTTGACCCTAGAATAAGGTATTAGGGAGTTGCATTAAACAGATAGGCAAGCCCAGAAAAAACCACGTCAAAAAGCGACCCTTCCTGCCTGGCCGCTATCATCCCTAAACCTGTACCGATTAACAATGCGAATAGAGTAGATATCAGTGTCAACAACAATGTTGGCCTCAATCCCTCATAAATCATTTGTATAACCGGACGGTTATAAATAATGGAAGTGCCTAAATCACCAGTGCACACTAATTTAAGATAAACTAAAAACTGGGCTGGTAATGGTTTATCAAGTCCATATTTTTTTTCTAATGCTGCCCTCAAATCAGGATTGTCATGCTCCTTACCCATAAGTGTTTTTATAGGATCTCCAGGTGCAATCTTGATAATTATAAAATTGACGGTTAAAATGATGACGACAGTTAATAATCCCGCAAGTAGTCTTTTAACCAGATATCTTTTCAAGGTTTCCTCCTGTTAACAGCTTATCAATGTCCTATAACAATTATGACGGTGAAATCGCATTTATTGTTCCCAGAGCATAACATTATTCAATCTTGATTGCTTCTATATCTTCACCATTTTGATGTATAATCATACCTGTTGTTTTTCCTTCGTGATCTTTTGTAAATGTTAATTGAATATCCAATATCTCATGGAAGAAAAAATCCTTTGAGGCTGGATAGAAAAGCTGATATGATGTGTCAGGTGTTTTCATGTATAAGTGATCTCCATCTGTTGTGATTTCAAGTATAATCTGCGGGTGTTGATATTTTCCAGCATAATCTTGATAAATGCTAGGATCAACTATCGCTATATCATGTTGAACAGATTCTGATAACCCAAATTCTTTCAATACCATGGCTTTTACCACCTCTACGGTATGGGTAGACCTTGACTGTGTAAAATACAATACCATTATGTTCTTGTTTGGTATGGCAAAACCAATCGTACCATCTGATCCACCATGACCGAAAGTATTTCCGAGTTCCCACAGATAGCCGTAATGGTTACTAAATCCATTGGGTTGCAACGCTTGAGAAACCATTTTCTCTGAGATAAACTGTTTTGAATCCAGCTTTCCATCATTCAACCACATATATAGAAATTTTGCATAATCCAGAGTTGTAGAATAAACCCCGCCGCTTGCTCTGAAGTATGGCACTAACGGAGACTTAGAGTTATCCCAGTATTTGACATAACTGTCTCCCATTCTCAAATAGGTAGCACCTATTCTTGACCTTTTGTCTGGCTGACTATCCAAGGTACAAAAGGTATCTGACATGTTCAATGGCGTAAAAATATTCTTTTGGATAAATTCCTCAACAGGCATGCCTGTAACCTCTGCAATGACAGCGCCTAGCACAGCAACGCCCGCATCACTATATATATACATTGTACCCGGTTCCACTTCAGGGCCTGTAATGCCTATATCATCCGCCGCTTCTCTCAGTGAATCATAATTCTCAAAATCTTTAGGGGAACCTGGTTGACCAAACCCACCTGTATGTGTTATCAGATGTCCAACTGTAATCATTCGGGATTTGTCATTATCAAATGCACTCAAATACTTAGAGACAGGATCAGAAAGACTTAGCGAGCCTTGTTCCACCAACATTAATGCAGCTGTCCCTGTTATTGGTTTGGTCATGGAACGAATTCGGAAAATAGTGTCATTTTCCATGGGTATATCCAATTCCTTGTCCATCCATCCATAAGACTCATTAATCAAAATATTTTGGTTTTCAATCACAAGCAATTGGGCTCCAACTATTTCACCATCTACGACCCAGTTGTTAATAAGACTTAAAATATTATCAAATTTATCAGTAATAACAGTTTTTTCGTTAGACTGATTTACAGTAAAAAATTCGTCTGGATTCGATGTTTCAACATCACTTTGTCTGGTACAAGCTGCTAATAAAAAGCAAATAATTATTGTCATAATACAAAACCCAATATTCTTTTTATCCATCACTTTTATCCCTCTTCTACTTAAATCCTAAATAGCTTTCTTAATTCCATAGAGATTGAGTGTCTCATCTTTTTCAATGATTTCCCTAAGCTTTTGTCTTCCTCTGCTGATTCTCGATTTAACTGTTCCCATACTACAAGTCAGAATATCAGAAATTTCCTCATAGCTGAAGTCATTGATATCCCTTAAGATAATCGCAGTCTTGAAGCTATCATCAAGTTGATTCAATGCTGCAATGATCAGTTTTTGGGTTTCTTTTATTTCGAAAATCTCCTCTGGTGTTGGTCTCTTGTCTTCTAAATCAATTTGGAACTCGTTGTGCTCTGTTTTTATAGGTTTGTCGATTGACAATACTTTTGTCTTGTTTTTTCGCATGTGATCCAAACAGGTGTTGACCACTATTCTGTACATCCATGTCTTGAAACTGGAATCCATATTGAAATTGTCGATATTCTTATAGACCTTAATCAATGCCTCTTGTGATACATCTTCAGCATCTTCTTTATTCTTCAACATTTTCAGTGCAATATTGTAAACAAACCTGGTATTATCAGATATTAATGCTTCGAATGCATCAACGTCGCCCTTTTGACTTTTTTTAATCAGTATGATTTCTTTTTCATTCAATTTGATCTACCTCACACTTTACAGATGTTGTTATCGTTAAACATTTATCCATGTAAATATATCAAATCAGTCTTAAAAGAAATCATAACTAATCTTAAAATTTCATTAAATCTTTCTAATGATAAACTAATGTTTAATAAACCCAAACTCCAAGATACAGGAAAAAAACACCTAAAGTGCCTACTAGTAGATCTACTAGCCGTAGTTTGCTCCCAGCTTTGTCAATAAACGAAACAAACTTTTCCGAAGTTTTCTGCCAGTTGAAAAGTATGTTTAGTGATTTCAGTGATGAAACAGTGACAAAAGCTATGATAATCCATCCTTTTGGAAGATAATCGATGAAGAATCCAGCCCACACCATAATCAGTAAAGCCATAGCATACAGGAGAAGTAAATTGACAACAACTGACCTTTTCTGCAGGGTATAATGCTTCCTTGCCCACAGATATAATTGTTCGTGAAAGAAAACTCCAAAAAAAACTTTAATGAACGCCGAGATTGCCAGAATAAAACTGACTGCTTTAAATAAATTCATTTCCATTTTTATCCATCCTTTATTAATTATGACTTATAGTCATGTGACTTTATAGTCATATGATACAACAAGGTTATTTTTCTGTCAATATATAATTTTAAAAAAATATATTTTAATTAATCTATAGTTATATTTTTAAAGACGCAAAAAAACAAGAGCGTAAGGCCGCTCTCGTTTTATGATGTGCTTACAATATTATTAATGGTTAGTGTTTTTGTTTCACATACTTATAGACATCCATGCCCAACTCCACAGCTATCAGAACTATAACTACCGCGTAGATTGTCTTAAACAATGTTAGAAGCATCTGCAATACATCTGTCATGTCCTGACCAGTCTGAAGCATTGCAGCTGTTAAACTTTCAATACTCAGTAAATCCGGTCCTTTGATCATCATGGCAAGAATTATAATTGAAAAAATTGATAGAAATGCTTTGAAAATCTTTGTGTGAAGGCTCCATTTGCCCATTCTCAGTAGTATGGCATTCATTATCAATGATAATACCCATACGATATTCCATAATGGTATGTATTGCTTGAGTGCCACTTCCGACAAGGCTGAGAATCGTACCCATCCATCTCCGCTTGTATATGATATACTGATCTGATTTGGATAGAAGTTAAAGATCACCAACGCAAATATGATTAATATGATATTGATGATGATTCCAATACGTTTCACGCGATCTTGTTCAGATACCAACTTGGGAAGCTTATCCGGGGACCAGTCACTGTCAATTTTTATCTCCTCTGAAGTTCCAAAACGTTCGACCAGATAAAAAATCGCTGTCACATATCCTAGTGCAGTCGCTAAAGCGGCTATGTATTGAGGAATAATAAGCAATAACTTTCCAATAACATTTGCATCCTGGGAAGTCGTGACAAATGATGTCACAATACCTAATGTGGTTAATATAAATGTTACAATTAGAACTATTTTTAAAACCAGCATATAGAGGTCATATACATTAGGACCTATCAAGTGTTTTTCTGTTGTGTTGTATCTTGAGGCAACCTCACCTGGAGACCCGAACTTCTTAAGCATATCTTTGATCTGTTGGTCAGTTGCTTCTTCGCCTTTGGTGACTTCATCCAAGTTGTCATATAATATTGTTCTCAATTCGTTTTCAATATCTTTTCTATTCTTGCTCCATATTTTTTGGCCAACTGCATATATATATCTTTCAATCAAGTCCATTTTAATCCTCCTATTCATTTAATAGTTTGTCAGTTATACTGACTACTTTTGACCACTCATCGGTTAACATCTTTAACATTTCAAGTCCTTCCGAGCTAAGCTTGTAATATCTTCTTTGCCTTGCTTCCTCCAATTTCCATATGCTTTCTAGAAGATTCCGACCTTCGAGTCTTCTGAGCAATGGATAGAGAGTGTTTTGCTCTATGTCAAGTCCCTTATCTTTTAATTTAGTTGAAAGTGTATAGCCGTATTCTTCTTCCTTCAATTGACTTAGTACGCTCAGGACCAAGGTCCCTCTTCTCAACTCCTGAATATAGGAATCGAGCAAATTGTCTTTTTCTTCCATTTCATCACTTCCTTTCCTTCTTGATTTTATTATACTGTACGTTATACATTATTGTCAATATATTTTTATTGTATATAATAAATTACTTTTATCCGATGACTAAAAGTGCTAAGACTCCCACTTCTATAAGTGGGAGATACACACTGTACTGTCCCTGGATAACGGTCTCTAAGGTTCAGGTGGTGTTTCAAACACCACCTGAACCTTAGAACCCTGTTGATATGTACTATAATTAAACTAGAATCATATAGCTGATTATTACATTTTGAGGTATAATATATCAACAGAAATCACAAGAGGTGCTAACTATGAAAAAAATTATAACAATAATGTTAATTGCTACTCTGCTAATATCCGGTTGTGCTGTGGAGACAGATGTTTCGACAATCCCATCACCTGAGATGGAAAGTAGAGAAAAGGCAGAATATATCAAGATTACAGCTCAAGAAGCAAAAGAAATCATGGACACAGAAGTAAATGTGGTAATCGTAGATGTGCGTACTGCAGAAGAGTATGCAGATGGACATATCCCCAATGCAGTGCTAATTCCAGGGACTCAAATAAGAGACCTTGGTCCTGATTTGCTTCCTGATTTAGATCAGACCATACTTGTATATTGCCGTAGCGGCAATCGCAGTGAAGCTGCTGCAAAAATCCTGATTGATATGGGTTATTCCGATGTTATGGATTTTGGTGGAATTTTGGATTGGCCTTATGAGATTGTGAAATAAGTAAAAAAAATGCGGCCGACAGTTAAATAACTGAAGGTCGCATTTTTCATTATATTAAATCAAAATGACAAATTATACTGTGCTAATGGTGTTTTTTGTATCGCCATACGGCAAGTGATTTTTGGATCGACTATCTGACTGATCTGCAAATCGCAAATCAGACTCATGAGCATGCAGATGTCATTTGTCGACAAAGCTAATCTTGAGCTTAGAAATATGTGAGTCTGATCCAAAGTAAATTTCACTGCGCTATCCAAATCATCTCCGCTGCCAATGACATACCAATGGTCTTTAGATTCTACAATTGGTGTTTCAAGTTTCTTATTTTTAACGATATGGACTTTTACAGTGACTCTACCTCCGACCTCAACACCGCAAATACCAACTTCTCCGTCAGTCATAACCGCATGCAGATCTCCTAAAGCCAGCAACCCGCCATCTACATTAACTGGTAGGTAGATTCGATTGCCTTTCCTGATGACCTTGGTATCCATATTCCCGCCATGACAATCGGGAGTTCCATTAGGTACCGGTTCTCCTACTGGCGCTACCCCAATGACACCAATCATAGGATCTAATTGAAGCGCTATATTTTCATTAAATAAAGCGAATCCATTCTTAATCTCAATGATTTTTGATTCTGATTGGTCAACCATATGTCCCATAGCACCCATGTTTGGAACCGCTACCATTACGCCAGTACTCCCAACCTCAATATCTAGTATATCAACAACTAAAACATCACCAGGTTCTGCGCCATCAATAAAAACTGGCCCTGTAGCCGGATTGACTGTTGACCAATCCGCACTCTCAAAGAGATCAGTTTCAGACACAATCTGATTGCTGAAGGCATCCATCGTGTCAAAAGCAAACACTTCTCTTTCTGCAACATGTGCAACAGCTCCGTTGTCTTTAGACATGGCATAAACAAACTGGTCTTTTGGTATAATTTTCATGATACTATCCTCCTCACTTTAATAGCAAGCAATTGATCCGTCAGTCCTTGATTCGGTACCGCCAAATAACACCTCGCCATTTGAGATAATTATTTCACCTCTTCCAAAGCTTCCAGTAGAAGTCGCTATAGACATATCATGCCCAAGTGCTTCAAGTGCATTAACAAGATAAGATGGAAAATTTGGCTCAACTGAGAATTTTTTACCTTCGGTCCATTGCCATCTTGGTGCATCTAAGGCCATTTGTGGATTTAGGTTAAAATCTATCAGATTCATCACTACCTGAAGATGTCCTTGTGGTTGCATATAACCACCCATGACACCAAAAGGACCAACCGCATTATTATCCTTGAGTATAAATCCCGGTATAATAGTGTGATAGGTTCTTTTTCCAGGAATCAGATAATTGTAATCATCTTTAACCAACGAAAAATCAGCACCCCTGTTCTGCAAACCGATACCAGTCCCATCAACAACTATACCTGATCCAAAACCCATGTAATTGCTTTGAATGAATGACACCATGTTGCCATCTCCATCTGCGGTGCACAGATATACAGTGCCGCCTGATGGTGGTATGCCCGGTTTGAAATCCTGAGCCTTGTCGGTAATTTGATTCCTTCTTTGATCGGCAAATTCATCGCTCAGTAAATCCTCCGATTTGTATTTCATATAATTTGGATCTGTCACGTATTTTTTACCATCTGCAAAAGCAAGCTTAATCGCTTCAAATTGCTTGTGATAAGTATCAACAGACTCTTTCGCAGGAAAATCAAATTTATTCAGAATATTTAATGCCATCAGGGCGACAATACCCTGCCCATTGGGAGGTATCTCGCATATTTCGTATCCTTTGTAATTAACTTTGATTGGCTCTACCCATTCAACCTGATAAGCAGCTAAGTCTTCTTTTCTGAGATAACCTCCGTGTTTTCTGGAACAGGTGTCAATTCTCTCAGCCAATTCTCCCCTATAGAAACTCTCTGCGTCGGTTTTAGCTATAGCTTCTAGTGTTTTTGCATGGTTTGGCAATTTTACCATTTGACCCACTACCGGGGGCTTGCCATCAACTGTAAAGGTATTGTACCATTCGGCATATTCTTCTGAGTTACATTCAGCCTTGTATTTCTTATATCCTCTATCCCAATTGTAAGCAAGGGTTGGTGTCACGGGGTAACCCTCTCTTGCATATCTTATTGCTGGCTCTAAGACCACACTTAAAGGCAGCTTGCCAAATCTCTTTGATAGAGCAGCCCAGGTTGCAGGAGCTCCAGGGACAGTAACAGGCGTCCAGCCAAACACAGGCATCTTCTCCAAACCTTTCTCTTTTAAGATATCCGCTGATAATCCTTTCGGTGCAAATCCGCTGCCATTCAAGCCATATAGTTTTTCATCATTCTTAATCCATACCAAGGCAAACGCATCTCCACCTATTCCATTTGATGTAGGTTCAACAACTGTCAAACAGGCTGCTGTCGCTATTGCAGCATCTACAGCATTGCCTCCTTAATATATCATTTGCTATCTATAAATATAACCCATTAATAATCTTTAATCAATCGACAAAAGGAAGTATTTTTGTTCATATATATACATTATTATTAGATTTAGGATAATTTATTGATAATTTGCTTTACATATGTTAAATTATAATAAACAAAATGCAAAAGGGGGAATAAACTATGGCTTGAATGGCAGCGGATTTGCACCGAAAGGATTATCAGCGGATATCTTAAAAGAGAAAGGTTTGGAGAAGATGCCTGTGTTTGGCTG
>CAKMKB010000199.1:0-20093 GCA_927435965.1 uncultured Clostridia bacterium | reverse complement strand
GATAGGAATCTCATCGATGATTCTTGGAATAATGTCGCCGTTGATGGTTATGCCCTTGAGTTTGCTTCCTCTAACTCTGATGTCACCTATAGGCTCTTCGTTAAGCAGTTTTTCATTCTCTATGGTGATGTCCGCTCCCATGCTTCTCATGACATCTATGATACCTGTTCGGGTTGGATTCAGACCTACATTTTCTATGACAACATCAGATCCTTCAGCTATGGATGCAGCTACAATATAAAAAGCAGCCGAGGATATATCGCCTGGAACAAATATTTTTTTACCTTTAAACCCATCTGATTTTTTAATGCTGACAGTCTTATCTTCCACGGTAATATCAATACCAAAATATTTCATCATTCGTTCTGTGTGATCTCTTGAGATACTTGGTTGAATCACTTCGACCACATCATCGCAGTACATGCCTGCCATAAGAAGGCAAGACTTGACCTGTGCGCTGGCCGTTGGCTGTTTGTAGCTAATGCCCCTACTTGAATGAGTCGGCTTTATAGTGACTGGTGGATATTTTCCATTGGTGCAGCTGATATCCGCACCCATCAAGTTCAGTGGTTCTGATACCCTGGACATGGGGCGTTTTCGCAGGGATGCGTCGCCGTCCAGCACTGATTCGAAGTCTTGGAAAGCCAGCAGACCTGTCAGTATTCTGATAGTCGTTCCTGAATTTCCGGCATCTAAGACGCCATCAGGTTTCTTCAAGCCCTTAAGACCGACTCCTTTTATCCTGACACTAGTCCCTTCTCTCTCTATATCAACACCCATGGCTCTGAAGCAATTGATAGTCGATATACAGTCCTCGCCCATAAGGAAATTTTCAACGTGGGTTTCTCCTTGAGCCAGCGATCCAAGTATAATGCTTCTATGGGATATGGATTTATCACCGGGCACAGATATGCGCCCGTTATAATTGCCATTATATTTTTTGATTATCATATGTCACTCCTGAAACTATTATATATTTCATCACGTTTAATGTCTTCAGTCACCTTAACTTGACCCCTTGCTATCGGCAACACCATATTGATGGATTCGCCCTCGTTTTTCTTGTCATGTAACAGACTCTCTATGATAGCTTCTTTTTCACTGTCGGTGAACACCTTAAGCGTAACCACCTTACTGCACAGATCTATTATCTCATCTAGGTATTCTCTGCTGATCAGATTTCTGTCAAAGGCTAAAATGCTCTCATATACCATTCCTGCTGCCACTGCCTGACCGTGGCTGAGTCCGATGTCCTCAAGCAGCTCTATGCCGTGTCCAATGGTGTGTCCGAAGTTCAATATTTTTCTATGATCGCTTTCCTTTTCATCCGCAGTGACCACTAGTGTCTTGTATCGGATTGACTCGTGTATCACATGCTCCAGAATAGATGGCTCCATTTGAATCAATTCATCGATGTGCAGCTTGAGATAGTCTATAAAATTATCATCCATTATGAAGCCGTACTTGATAATCTCACCTATGCCCGATAAAATGTCTTTTTGACTTAATGTCTTTAAGAATGATGTATCGATAAACACAGCATCCGGCTGATGAAAGGTACCAATAATATTCTTGATGCCCTCGAAATTGATGGCTGTCTTCCCACCGACACTACTATCTACCTGAGATAACAGCGTTGTTGGTACATGAATAACGCTGATTCCTCTCATATACAGAGAGGCAGCCAATGCGCCTAAATCGCCCGCCACACCACCGCCAACGATGACAAGTGCAGATTTTCTGTCCATTTTGTATTTAATCATATCTTCCAAAACAAAGCTGAGATGTTTAAGAGTTTTGTGATCTTCCCCACCAAAATTAAACATGACATTATAATCCTTTATCAGGTTATACATTCTGTCCACATAAAGCTTATAGAACTCTGCATCCAACAGATAGACCACTTTCGAATAATTTTTTTCTTTTAAAAACCGGTTGATCTGACGTACCAGTCTTCTTCCTATTGTTATCTCGTATTGTTTATCCGTCAAATCTACTTTTATTTTCTTCATTTTCCTACCTTTCTCCTAAGTATGTCATATAGTTGTTGTAATTTGCTTTTAATTCTTCTAATGAATCTCCACCGAATTTTTCGACTATTTCTTTTGCAATAACCCAAGCCGCTATGTTCTCCATGATGACGCCTGCTGCCGGTACAGCGCAAACGTCTGATCTTTCCTTGCAAGCCGCCACTGTTTCTTTGCTGTCCATGTCGACCGATTGCAAAGGTTTCATCAACGTCGGTATAGGTTTGAAGGCTGCTCTGAACATGATGGTTTCTCCATTGGATATGCCACCCTCTATACCGCCTGCGTTGTTTGTTTTATGGTGATAGGTGTCCTCATAGTATATTTCATCATGTATCTTAGATCCGCGTTTCATGGCGGAGCCAAATCCAGCACCTATCTCAAATCCTTTCACTGCCTGAAGGGACATGATTTCCATGGCAAGCTTAGCGCTGAGTTTTCTGTCATAATGTACATGACTCCCCAGACCTACAGGGCAGTTGTAAATAGACACTTCAATGATGCCACCCAGTGTGTCTCCATCCTCTTTTGCCTTGTCTATTGATTGTTTAACTTTTTTTTCGGTTTCAGGATCATACATGCTGACCTCTGAGTCCTTTACCTTTTGCCAATACCCATCGCTCTTTTCAATGACATTCAGATCCTCGATACCACCAATACTGACTACCCTGTTATGAATCTCAATGCCGAACTCTTTCAGAAGCTGTTTACTCAATGCCCCAGCAGCTGTTCTAATAACCGTTTCCCTGGCACTTGCCCTCTCAAGTATGTTTCTTATATCTGCCTGATTGTACTTGATCGCACCAGGAAGGTCTGCATGCCCGGGTCTTGGTGCTTTTATAGATAGACCCTCATCATGAAATATATTTTCACAGGACATATTAAGCTTCCAGTTTTCCCAATCCCTGTTCTTGACAAATATTGATATAGGGCTTCCCAGTGTTTGCCCAAATCTGATACCTGAAAGCACTTCAGCAGCATCGGTCTCAATACTCATCCGCCTCCCTCTGCCATATCCTTTCTGTCTTCTTCCAAGCTCATGATTGATTTCACCTATATCTATCTTGACGTTGGCTGGAAACCCTTCCAATATCAGTACCATTCCTTTTCCGTGTGATTCTCCTGCGCTTAAATATCTCATAAAAACTCCTTTCTAAATTGTATAACAATTATTATACAAGATTTTTATTCATTGTTAAATCTTTTTCTTATCAGCACGCTAGTGATTACAAAAGATAGTATCAGATAGATTATATAAATGATAGCGATTTTCAGACCTATACCCATAAAAAAATCAATGGGCAGCATCTGAATCATGATATCTGTCTCTGGATTCAAAAGCCAAAGGTCGTTAGTAAATAACAGCTCATGAAAAATAGTGAATGCCCTGTTGAAATCTAGAAATGCAAATAAGCCTATGGAAGCTATTAGTGCAAAAAATAAAATAGAACCTGCTCTAATGGATTGAAGAATTGATTTCTTATACTTCATCCAGAGATAGGCTACTGATAAAAATGAAATGACACCTGATATATTTCTGATGGTGAATCCAATCATAAAAAGATTCTTCACATCCACCATGTGTTCAATCTCTCTACCTTTAAAAACCTGAATGGTTTCTCCGCTCATTTCCTCATAGATGATGAGATCGTCTCTATTATCTTTGAGGTAGTCAAGGGTCTGGTCTGAGACTCTCATTAGTTGATCCATGCTTAGACCTGTAACAGAAGGGGTGTCGTTTTCCGCAAATTTCTTCTCAAAGTAACCTAGATCAAATACAACCAGTTGAAAAACCATTAGAAGTATGAAAATAGGCAATGAGATTGTTAATAGTATTTTGGTCAAATTTTTCATTATATTGAAGCCTCCAGATATTTGAGTCCTTTTTCAATGAGAAAAAGACCCCTGTTCAAGTCCTCTTTTCTATAATCGTATTTGCTGCAGACGTATAGGCCTGTGTTGATGTAGTAATATGATCTGTTGTCTGAGAAATTGACCGGGAATTGTCTGATACTGCTATAGCCTTCAAAGAAGGATTGCATCATCTCGTCATCATCCAGCATATCGGTCTGCAATACTGTACAAATATCAATGACAGGATCGTCTGGCCGCGAATGTTCAAAATCAACTACGCCTGTCACCCTATCTCCTTTGATGAGTATGTTTCTTAGACTAAAATCTCTGTGCACGATTGAGGTCTTCTCATTTTTGAGTTGGCTTCTCAATCTTGTAAGATGATTGATTCCATCCATGATGATTTTATTCTCATTCAGTCCGCATTCTATAAGCCTGTCTATAATAATCTGATCCTTGAACTGTCGATACTCGATGATATTTGCAAATCCCTTGGATTCTTCCCACCAACCATAGTGATTGTACTCATGGGCATCATGAATTTGTGCAATAGAAATTCCCATTTGCTTGACAATATTTTTCTTGGCGCGATAACTCACCCTGTTCCAATAGATGAACAAGTCCCTGCCTTCTTTTTTGTCCATTAGTTGAAAATTCTTGTCTCCTATAGTCCCATAATCAAGAGTTTCAGGTACAAAATCAAGTTCCTTCAATAAAAGATGGGATTTAATCTCATTCTCCCATTTGTATTTGGATATGGACAGCTTGAATATGTAATGGCTATTGTCCTTCTCAAATCTAAAAACCTGATTTCTATTAAGCATGTGATTGCCTACAGGATTAATGGAATCAATATCTGTCAATCTGTATCGTTTTCTAATAAACTCTATCGCATCTAATTCGTTCATGGGATCATATTGTTTCTATCATTTCAAATATCAGTTCCTTTAGCTTAGCTAGGTTTTCATTGAAAACCTTGAACACCTCTTCCATGGTAACCGGCTTGATATCGTCTCTTCCTTCCAGACCGGCATCGTAATCGGTGACTAGCGCAATATTGACTACAGGTATCTCCATCTCCACTGCGAGATAGGCCTCAGGGTATTGGGTCATATTGACTGTATCTCCGCCAATCATGCTGAACCATTTGCTCTCTGCCTTGGTTGAGAATCTTGGGCCGTTGATCACCACGATGGTTCCTTTCTCATGAACAGGAATACCAAGACGCTTGCATGTATCTATAGCGATGCTTCTTAGTCTATCATCGTAGGTGTGGGCTGGTGAAACATGCTTGACATCCGGTCCCTCATAATAGGTATCTGCTCTGCCGTTGGTTCTGTCAATGAATTGATCGCTTATTACAAAATCGCCTGGTTTGATCTCAGCTTTCAGACTACCGCAGGAGCAGGGTGATATGATACATGATACGCCTAGTTCCTTCATGGCAAATATATTAGCCCTATATGGAATTAGATGTGGTGGTATCGAGTGGTCCTTTCCATGTCTAGGTAAAAAAGCTATGGTTTTTCCCTTGTATTTGGCCAGTGCAATTTTGTCACTTGTCTTGCCAAATGGCGTTTCAATATCAATCTCTTCGATGTCCGTCAACAAGTTATAAAAACCCGAGCCGCCGAATATGCCAATGTCTGCTTTTCTGTTCATTCAGTACCTCCTTGTGCTGTTTCTATAGTTTGATTCGTAGAATCTTCTAACAGTTTAATATAGGGAAGCAGTATTGTAAAGACCGAGCCCTCACCGTAAACGCTTTTTACCTTGATTTTTCCCCTGTGTCCCAGTACGATTATTTTCGCTATAGCCAAGCCAAGTCCATGTCCCCCTGTTTCCTTTTCTCTAGATGCCTCTGCCCTATAAAATCTGTCAAAAATCTTTTTGAGCTGTTTCTTTTGAATCCCTACACCTGAATCTTTCACATTGATTGCAATATATTCTCCATCCAGAGAGCAGTAAATCTCTATTTTGCCGCCATCTGGGGTGAATTTTCTGGCGTTTTCCACAAAAATTCTTACCGCTTGCTTGATTCTGTTCTTATCTGCAAAGATAAGGGCGCTTTGACATGGGAGGCTGCTGATTTCATGCTTGTCGTCTATGATGTTGGTCTCTTTATAGACCTCTTCGATTATTTCCTTGACATTGAACTCCTCTTTAGATAGCTTTAAAGACTTTTTGTCGTTTCTGGCAATAAATAGAAGTTTTTCAACCAAATCCTGCATGTTATTGGCCTCATTCTTGATGGCCATAATGGATTCATCCAGTATTGCCTTATCATTTTTGCCCCATCTATCGAGCATATCAGTATAACCCTTTAGTACCGCTATAGGGGTCCTCAACTCATGTGATGCATCCGACACGAATTGTTGCTGTCTTAGATAGTCTTCCTCGATCCTGTCCATCATGTTGTTGAAGGTCTCTGCAAGCTCTCTCAACTCATGCTGTGAAGCCTTGACGTTCAGTCGCGTATTGATGTTGTTGACTGATATGGTTCTGGCAACCTCGGTCATATCACCAATGGGTTTTACAAGCTTTCGGCTAACTCCCGGTCCTACCGCAGCTATGATGATAAGGCCTAGCAATCCTGCCAGGCTCACTAGCATGCCAATAACCATTGCCTCGTTGATAATCTTTCCTGCATTGAAATATATGTTGATATAGTATATTTCCTCTTGTTCATATAAGCTAGCCGAAAAGACATATATCTCTTCTCTGAGCATGGTCTCTAGCTTAAAGAATGTATTGCTGATGTAGACATCCTCATAGTTTTTTGTATTCAAAATCTGGTTAAATCCGGAATCGTAAATCAACACCCCGCTTAACCTTTCATCAATCAGATAGTCTTCTAAAACCTCTTGTTTCTCGATTGTTTTGGTCACAATTAATTTGCTGTATAAATCACCGATTCTTTCTAGCTCCATGGCCTTATAACTCATATATCCCACCACCGTTCCTAGAATGGCAATGGTAATCGCTAAAAGATACAAAGCCATATAGGTGACTGAGATTTTAAAGGATATGGACAACCTTATTTTCTTTTTCAGGTTACTAAAAAATCTTCCTATCGCAACAACAGGAATTAGTAGTATATTCTTATATTTCTTATCGGTTTTTTTGTTTATTGACATTATCTCACCCGGTTAATGGTCTCTTATGATGTAGCCTACTCCTCTGACTGTCTTTATCAGTTCTATATCATATTTTTGATCGATTTTGCCTCTAATATATCGTATGTAGACATCAATTAGATTTGTTTCTCCAAAATAATCATAGCCCCAGACATTTTCAAGGATTTTTTCTCTGGAAAGGACAATGTTTTTGTTGAACATCAAATACTCAAGCAATTCAAACTCTTTTTTTGTAAGGTCGATGAGCTCTTCGTCGTACTCTACTCGATAGTTGTCCTTGAACAATTTCAGTTTTCCATAGGTTAAAATATCTTTGTTATTGTTCTCGATGTTGTTGATTTCTTCTCTGTTTTTACGTTTAAGCAGTACTCTGATCCTTGCAAGCAGCTCTTCGATGGCAAAAGGCTTGGTCATGTAGTCATCTGCTCCTACATCAAGTCCAGTCACCTTATCCGTAACATCATCCTTCGCAGTCAACATGATGATTGGAACATCAGAAGAATGCCTGATTCGACGGCAAATCTCTATCCCGCTCAAACCGGGAAGCATCAGATCAAGTACAATCAGATCTGCTGTCTGCGCCATCGCCTTATCCAAACCTTCCCTGCCGTCGTAGGCTATCTCGACCTCATAGCCTTCGTAATCCAATTCCAGTTCAAGGAATCTGGCGATTTTTTTCTCGTCTTCAATAATTAAAATTTTCTTTTTTTCCATACAACCACCTGACCATCCATATATTTGTTTTTATCCGATGACTAACAGTGCTAGGACTCCACTTCTGTAAGTGTGAGATAAGCACTGTAGAGTCCCTGGATAACAGTCTCTAAGGTTCAGGTGGCATTTCAAACGCCATCTGAACCCAAGAACCCTTGTTAATTATTATAACATGATTGCTTGTGATAAATAAAAAATTTTGAGCTAAGCTCAAAATTTTTTATTCAATGGTTATCTCGTCTTCTTCGTTGGTGTCATCTTCTGAATCTTCTTCTTCTAAGTCTCTTGCAGCTTTTCTCTCTTCAGTTTCTTCGAAGATCTTGTCTGTGGTTTCTTTGAACTTTTTGGTCATCTTGTCCACATTTTTGTTGATATCAAACTTCGTTTTCTTCCCTGTAACAATTCTCATTTGGTAGCCTACCAATAGCAGAACAACCAATAGGATGATGCTGAATGGCATGGTGAACAGTCCGACTAGCATTACGATCCAAAGTGGAATATTCAAAAATATTTTGTCTTTTCTTTTCAAAACAAAGTCTGTTGACAAGAAAGTGTTCAGGGCTTTGTTGGCACCTGTGTTTGCTTTTGCTTTTTTGGATTGCTTGTTATTATCCTTATATCCTTTTTTTTGTCTTTCTAAAAGGATGATAGATTTTACAACATCTCCTTCAGTTCTTTCCAAAGCATCTTTAGCTTCTTCATAAGTGACATTGACTCTGCTTCTTAGCTCGTCAATCATTTCAAGTGTGATTTTCATTTTTGTTGCCTCCTCATTTGATTTGTCTCAATTATATTTTATTGTTATTAGGAGTGGCTTAATCTAAAATTAGAATCAGATTAAATCTCATCACACAAGAAAATACTAGAAAAAGCTTATTCAGAAATCTTTATTTTAAACTATTATAACCATTTAAAACCTTTATTGCGAATAAATTCGATATAATCTTCTATCTTCATGAAATCATCATCTACATAGTAGCATCCAAACCAGTATTGATAAGGCGATATGTAATCATTTTTTTTGATAAAATCAACGCAATTTTGAGCAAATAATTCGTTTTTATACGCTTTTGAGGTTTTGTAAATAAGATTTGTAAATTTATCGTTAGGTTTCATTTTCCAATTATTATATTTATCTCTATATGCTTTGCTTAATTTGTTGATAGGGATTTCATTATAAGTATTCTCATGAACAATAACCTCTTCTGTGAATTTTTCAGATGGTTTTGGAACACTTTTGGGATAGCCTAAAGTCAACATGATTGAAGGCAAAACATAATCTGGCAATTTCAACAACTCAGACACTTGCTTCATGTTATTTATTATATTTCCAATATAAACAGATTTAAGTCCGTAGTACTCAGCACTTAACACTAGTGTCTGTGCACATATAGCTGTATCAAGAATTGACATCCACAGATTCATAAAATTGCTTGTTTCTTCAAAGGGAAATGGCTCAATCTGTTGCATTTTGATGATTTTTCTGAAATCTATGCAGAAAACTAAACTTATTGGTGCTTTAGATATGAAACCTTGATTTCTACACAAAGGAACTAATGCATCCTTAATATTTTGATCGGTGATTTTGATTATTGAATAATTTTGAAAACCACCAGCTGAGGGTGCTTTGCATGCCTGAAGAAGAAGTTGATTCAACACATCATTGGGAATTGCTTGTTGTTTGAAACTTCTGCAAGACGCCCTCTCATCGATTATCTGGTGAATTGTTTTATCCATATCTAGATAGTCCTCCTTATTGACATAATGAACTAAACCTTAAGTCCTTAAACTATTGTTTAATCATTAGAAGAACAATTCGAGTTCTCTATATTCCATGTCGTAACCGAAAAATCTTGGTCCGAAGATCTCTAGTCCTTTTTTACTTCTCCACTCATTGAATGCCTTGAGACCAAATACTGTTACTTCCATCCCTTCCTTACCATAAGGATTTAAAAGTGGCATATTCTCTTTGTTGTCTACTATATTAATAGAGTCAGGTACAGTAATATAAATATCATCATTAATCCAGCTTATTATGTTTTCGTTTTGGAACCAGATTCTCATTTCTTTATTTTCAAATTCATCTTGACCTTTGATATAATAGTTTCCAAACGTAAACCCGTCTTTATCTTCCCAATCTGCTTGTTCTATTATACCTTTGAAAAGAATATACCCATCAAACTTTTCAGCAATTGAATAAGCAATATTGATATTTTGTTTCTGAGCGTTTCTTGCAGTTTGACCTATGTTTAGGCATAAAGAAATAGTATTGTTTAAAAGGGCATTCTTAAGAACTGACCATCTATTGGGATGATCAACAACGCCCACGTGATTAAAGCTTGCTATAGCCGTTGCTCGAGTCAATGCTTCAGCTCTTTCATCTGACATGGATTTAGTAATCATCATTTCATCTCCAAAATCATTTGCAATACTCAATGGATATATCGGTATATCATTTAAGTAGTAGGTAGAATGCTGAAGGCAAGGTACGCTTCTACCAGCTGGGTCAGCATCAATTAAAGGTTTATTCAACCTCCCGCTTGCCTCAAGTGCCACAGCAGTATTCATTCCACCTAATTCTGTAGCTACAAGACCATAGAAACTCTCTCCATAATATTCCTCCATAACCTTTACTGCAACAACTTGAGCTGTTGTTTCGATTTTAGCAAGTTTCGATTGTTCATCTATTTGTTTTGGGGTTAGTGGACTAACGGAACCACAGCCGTATGGCGTGCCGATTAGAGCATCATCTGGTATTTCATCAAGATCAGCTAAGTTAAATTTGTATCCTTCATCGTATGTCTTGTCAATTAATTCTATGCCTTCTTCTAAACTTCCTCCTCCACCGGTACCTAGTATTGCCGCACCGAGAAGTATATCATGAAGGTCTTGTCTATTAAGTTCTTTCATATAATCCTCCTAAAGTCTTTTGAAAATTCTATCTTCATATTTTTTTAAGCTTTTTTCTATAAAACTACCTTCTTCTAAAACCTGTATATCATCAAGCCACACACTTGAATTCAAGCATATGCCGTCGCAATGGGACTTGGCATCCTGTCCTTTTGGGGGAGCATCGTAAGGGCTAACATAGCCAATACCCCATTCTGTAACTCCCCATACTCTTTCATCTTCTACAATATAACCTGTAAGCTTAGCGCCTGGATTAACGCCATAGGCTATATGAGCAAGTTTAAACATATTAGGATCATTAAAGGATTTAAGCCATTGCTCAAACTCACTTGCTTGATGTCCGCCTTCGATTTTTCTAATAGTGCTGTTTTCTATGGTGAGTTTTATTGGTTCTTGTAATTTTCCTACTGGAGGTACTAGCGTGCCGTCAAATACTAATATACCGTTAACAGTATCAAACTTAGGTACTACGTTTATTTGTCCAGGCATCATATAAATACCTGGTTTGGAAGCATCTCCAGCATCGCAGCTTACTAAATTCTTGGGGGTTAGTTCAAAATTCAAGTCCGTACCTGCTGGTGTTGTTACTCTCATTTTACTTGCTTTTTTATTCATTTCAGTAAAATGGTGCATAAATTCCGATAGTAATTCTATCTCAACTTCACCAATATTTCTAATCATCATATCTGGATTCATCTCGACAAGGCAAATATATCTAAGTGACTTATTGTTTTCGTAAGCTATCTCAAAAGGTGTTGAGTAAAGAAGCCACTGTTTATTGTATTCAATCCACACATCTGTTTTCTCTAAAGCACCTCCTAGAGCTTCAACCGGTAGCCCTTCATCAGCAGCTTTACCTACGCCTGGAGGAGTTGATGTCCATATAACCATAGGTTTTCCACCTATTGAATAGACACTTGATGCAGTTGCATTAACAACTCTTTCATCGGAACTTGTATCAGCGGTTATGACAACAGTTTCTCCTATCTTTACTTTTAATATTTCATTTACGAGCCTGTCGGTAGCCTTATGCAATTCAAATTCTAAAAATTTTGTCATTTTGACCTCCTTTTTATTCTTTTATAAAGTGACATGATACTCTTCTTCCGTCATTTAGATTTACTTCTTCCGGTTCTTTGTCAGAACAGATTTCCTCTGCCATAGGGCATCTCGTATGAAAGCTACATCCCTTAGGCGGGTTAATAGCACTTGGAACATTACCTTCCAGGGTCATTATATCTTCTATACTTTCTGAATTAATGTTGGGTATAGCGTCAATCAGCGCTTTTGTATAGGGATGTTTAGGATTTTCAAAAATTATTTTCGACTCGCCGTATTCTACAATTTTACCCAGATACATAACAGCAATTTTGTTAGACATATAATTGACAACGCTTAAATCATGAGATATGACGATATAGGTTAAATCAAATTCTTCCTTGAGTTTTTCAAGCAAATCAAGTATTTGCGCTTGTGATAAGACGTCTATAGAAGAAGTAGGTTCATCCAATACCACCAGTTTAGGCATCAAGGCTAAAGCTCTTGCTATTGCTATTCTCTGTCTTTGTCCCCCGCTGAATTCGTGCGGATACTTAAAAACTGCATCCTTTGGCAAGCCTACCATTTCTAACATCTCTTCAACCTTACGAATTATTTCGGATTTGTTTAAGTCGGTTTGAACATCTAGCGGTTCTCCAATTATATCCTTGATCAACATTCTTGGATTCAAAGACCAAAAGGGATCTTGAAAAACAATTTGTATGTATTTTCTCTCTTCTCTTAATTCTTTTTTTGAAAGGGAAAATAGATCTTTCCCGTCGAAAATTACCTTTCCATCTGTTGGATCAATTAAATTAAGAACTGTATTTACCAATGTAGTTTTGCCACATCCGGATTCTCCTACTAATCCTAGTATTTCACCTTTTTCTATCGTTAAAGATACATCATCAACAGCTTTAACATAAGCTGATACTTTTGAAAAAAATCCACTTCTCACCGGGAAATATTTTTTTAAGTTTTCTATTCTTAATATTTCATTTTTCATAGTGTGTCCTCCTCCCATAAATGACATCTAACATAATGATTATCATTTATTTTCAAAAGAGACTGAGGTTTCTTACAGGATTCTTTTCTCTTAATACATTTACTGTAGAAAATACATCCTTCAACTGGCGATTCTTCTGTTTCTTTTATAATAAAATGACTTAAATCAACTTTATCTTCTTTTCTGCTGGGAACAGCATGAAGAAGCGCAAAGGTATAAGGGTGTTTTGGAGATTTAAGCACTTCTCTTGTGGTGCCTTTTTCAATAATCTGTCCTCTGTACAAAATTCCTGCCTTATCACAAATAGAAGAAATAAGACCGGGATTGTTAGCAACAAAGAGTATCGTAACATTCATATTTCTTTGGATTTCTTTCATTAACTTTAGTATTCCAGCCTGTATTGTAACGTCTAGATTTCTTGTAGGTTCGTCAGCTATGATGAAATCAGCACCGCAGCTCAAAGCTAGAGCAATAATCACTCTCTGGCGTTGACCCCCGCTTAATTCATGAGGATATTTCTCCATTACACTCTCGGCATCTGATAGTTTAACAGTTTTAATCATTTCTACCGCTTTTATATAAGCTTTTTTTCTATTGACATGTTGCGTTTCCATGATAACATTTTCTAACTGCGAGCCTATTGTAAATACAGGATTTAAGGTAGACATAGGATCTTGAAAAATCATAGATATTTTTCTGCCTCTTATCTCTTTTTGAAGAGATTTGGAAGACATCTTCAGAAGATCTTTCCCTTCTAATAAGATTTCTCCCGATACTATTTCTCCTGGAGGAGATTCGATTAACTTAAGTATTGAAAGGGCTAGTATGGTTTTACCAGTACCGCTCTCGCCGATTATACCGTAAGCCTCTCCTTTGTTTATTTTCAATTCATCTATGTTTAAGACGTTTTTGCTTCCTTCAAAGGTTTTGAAACTAACGACTAAGTTTTTAATATGTAAATAGGGTTCATTCATTGCAACACCTCCTAATTTTTCCTGGTTTTTGGATCTAAAATTTCTCTAAGTCCATCACCTAGAAGATTAAATACTAGTACGGTAAAAAATATAGCCAAACCAGGAAATATACTGTACCACCATGCATTTAAAAAATAGTTTCTGCTTGTGCTGACCATTAGCCCCCATTCTGGCGTAGGAGATTGAGCTCCCAGTCCCAAAAAACTTAATGAAGCTATTGTCAAAATAACACCGCCTATGTCCATAGATGCTTGTACTATCAATGGAGCAATACAGTTTGGAAGGATATGTCTAAATACTATTTTCATAGAAGGTGTACCGATAGCATTAGCAGCTTTTACAAACTGCCTTTCTTTGATAGAAACAGCCTGACCTCTTACTATTCTTGTATACCAAGGCCACCAGGCTATTGCTATAGCCAGCATTGCGTTTTGAAGATTGGGACCAAGAAAAGCAGCAATAGCAATGGCAAGAAGCAAAGGCGGAAATCCTAAGAAAATGTCCGTGATTCTCATAATTAACTCATCAACAAAACCACCAAAATAACCTGCAATAGCCCCAAGGGGAACGCCAATCAAAAGAGCAATTCCGACTGCAATTAATGCTGTGTTTAAGGAAATTCTTGTTCCTAATAGAACTCTTTTGAATACATCACGACCCAACTCATCAGTACCAAAAGGATGTTCAAAAGAAGGGCTTAACAATTTGTCTATAGGATTTGTGTCCTGATCTACGTGAATATTTGATGGTAAAGCGATAGGAACAATAATTGCTATTAAAAAGAGTGCAATAACACCGTAAAAAGCTAATTTTGTTAACTTATTTCTTTTTAATAAAAAAACTGAATGTCTAAATTGTTTTAATTTTGCTTTTAAAGTTTTAATAAATCTGTTTTCAATCATATCATCACCTATACCCTAACCCTTGGATCAAGGGCTATAATTATATCAGCTGTTAGATTCAACAAAATATATGAAAATGCAGAAAAAAGAGTTACTCCCATAATTGCTGGGTAGTCTAAAGCTACAACTGCAGTAGCAATATATGACCCAATTCCGGGCCAACTGAAAATAGCTTCAATTAGAAATGTATTCACTAAAGTAAATCCAATCGATAAAGCAAGAACAGTTACAGTCGTTCCCAATGAGTTTTTCAAAGCATATCTCCATAAAACCAATCTTTCCTTTAAACCGTAGGATCTTGCAGCTTTAATATAGTCTTCACTGAGTATTTCTAAAAGAGCTGAACGAGTCATCCTAGCTACTAGTCCAATAGGGTATAATGCAATTGTAATTGCAGGAAGTATCATATGACTAAATACATCTTTAATAATAATCCAGTTCCCACTAAATAAACTATCCAAGAATAAAAACCCCGTGTATTTTGGAATTTCGTAAAGCATTTTAATCCTTGTATCTAACTGACCTCCTAAAGGTAGCCAGTCAAGCCATCTATAAAAAATAAGCTGCAAAAATAACGCAACCCAAAATGTTGGCAAAGACACCGCTCCTATTGAGAAAAACCTGCAGAAATGATCTAAAGCCTTGTCCTTGTTCTTAGCTGCATTTACACCAAGAGGAATGCCAATAAAAACTGCCAATATAGTTGAGAAAAAGATCAATTCCAAAGTAGGAGGTAGATATGTTTTAAGCTCATTAAGAACTGGTTGTTTACTTCTTAAAGAATATCCTAAATTCCCATTTAGCAAATCTTTCAAATATTTTATAAATTGAACAGGAATAGGTTTATCTAAACCTAATTCTATTGTAGCTTGCTGAATTTGTTCTTGTGTCGCTCTTGGCCCAACCCATTGAGCTGCTGGATTGGAAGGGATTACCCTTGTTAGAAAAAAAGTAATTAAAATAACTCCAAATAATACCATTAAACCTAATAGCAATCTTTTTATTATGTAGTTTTTCACAAGCATCACCTCCAAAGTTTCTATTAAAAAACAAGAGGGAAGATTCCCGGTGGGGAATCAATCCTCTTAATTCTTTCACACTATTTAGCTCTATAACAGTCGTAGAAGAATACAACTAAAGGATAAGAGGGGTTATATTTAAAGCCTTTAAATGTTGAGTTTATAGCCCACACCTCTTCCCTATCGTACATAAAAATTGAAGGACTATCTTCTATTAAAATCTCTTGAGCTCTTATAAATTCTTCTTCTGCTTTCACGATGTCCGTACCGCTTATTTCAGCAGCATTATCTATTATAGTATCAAATTCTTCATTAGCATAGTATGACATGTTGAACAAAATCTCTTCTTCAGTGTGATATAAGCTGTATAACCAAGAGTAAGGACTTGAAGTATCAGGCCACCAGTACATAACAAATATGTCCTGTCTCTGGTCAGGATCTTCATTCATAGCCATTTCCCACTGAGTTTCCCAAGGCATAGCTCTAATTTCAAGCTCTACACCTATTTTTGAAAGCTCTGCTTTGTATAATTCTGCAGATTTCTTTTCTGATTCATCCCCAGCCATATAAGTTAATAATAGACTTAATTCTCCTTCTTGTATTCCCGCTTCTAAAAGGAGCTCTTTTGCTTTATCTAAATCTTTAGTATATTGGAATAAATCATCACTGTGTCCCCAATGTCCATAAGGAATAACGCCGACTGATTGTTTGGCATAACCACCAACAGCATAATCAACTACATCTTGATATGGGAAAGCATATGACAAAGCTTGTCTTACTTTCGGGTTATCTAAGGGTTCTTTTTCTGTGTTGAAAAATCCTATCAGGTTTGTAAATGATGGCTTAACTATTATATCCACGCCTTCAGTTACTTTTAATGCTTCAACATCTTCAGAAGGTAAACTTTGAGTTATGTCCGCATCGCCCTTTTCAATCATCTGTCTTCTAGATGAAGTTTCTGATACCTTCTTTATTATTACTTTGTCGAAATGATCGCCTTCCCAACCTTTCCAATAATCTTCAAAAGCAGTCATTATAACTTCATCACCCATTGCTGCAGATTCTAACATATAGGCTCCTGAGCCAGCTTCGTTTGCATTCTCAAACCAATTCTCATCTGCATTTTCAACAGCGTCTTTGGACATAATAAATGCAGCATAAGGAGAACTAGCTACTAAATCCAAAGGTGACGGATATGAAAGTTGAAATTCAACTGTGTATTCATCAATAACCACTATTTCAGAAACAGCACTCCAAATATATGAAGCTCCTGTTCCTAAAGATATTGTTCTATCAATTGAAAACTTTACATCTTCAGCCGTCATTTCAGTACCATCATGGAACTTGACACCTTCTCTCAGATTAAAAGTCCAAGTAAGACCATCTTCAGATACACTGTAACCCTCAGCTAATAGGTATTCGAATTCTTTTGCATCGGGATCAAATCTAAGTAGGGTTTCGTATATATTGTTTAGCACAATAATACCGTTTGAGAACATAACACTTGGGTCCCAATTTAAAATAGGTTCAGAGTTATAGGCATAATAAGCAATTTCCATCTCAGCCTGTGGTGAAGTAGTAGGGTTCTCTCCATCATTACCGCTACCACAACCTCCTAAAACGCTAAATAAAAGAACAAGAACTAATAAAAATGATAATTTACGTTTATTCAATCTAAACACCTCCATAAAATATATATCTTTTTATTTATTTGTTTTTTTGTCAAGCAATTCTAATACTTGTAAATTCTACAAAATAATGATGAAATAATCTTTTTTTAACTACATTTTTAAATTATGCTACATTTCATAATTATACAGCTTAAAGACTAGAGATATCAATTATGTCAATATCTTTAAATCCAAAGAATTTTGGGTTTAATATTTCTAATCCCTTTCTAGTTTTCCATAATGAATGCGCTTCAAAAGCTAGCACCGCTACTTGTTTTCCTTCAGTACAGTTTGGATTAGTTATTGGATAACCATCCTCAAGGTTTACTATACATATTAAATCAGGACAGGTCAGTTTTACTTCTTCATTCTCCCAGAATATCATATTCTCATTTCTATACCATATTCTGTAATCTCTATTCTTATACTCTTCAATACCTGATATGCCTATTTGTCCGGTTGTAAATCCATTCTTGATTTCCCAATAAGTATTCTTGGAATTAACTACCCCTTTGGCTAAAAGCTTGCCCTTTCCTTTTTCTAGTATCGCTTTTATAGGATCTTCTCCGTTTGCAACAGCTTCTCGTCTAGCTTGGCCTATTTCTTGAGCATAACTTAAAGCATTAGGTATTACAGCTCTTTTTAAATCAGCACCTTTAATAGGATGATCGGCCATTCCGACTAAATTATCAGTAGCTACTGCCATCATCCTTGCTAAACTCTCTGCTCTTTCATCGGAAGCTACTTTTGTGAATATGGCAATATCTTCATGCTTTGTAGCAACTGAAAAAGGATAGATTGGATTATCTGTTATATAATAAGTTGAGAACTGAAGCTCAGGAACTGCTCTGCCAGCCGCATCTGCATCTACAATGTATTTATCGAGCATAGCAGCAGTAGCCATACATTGACCTGTATTTCCGCCGCCATACTCAATAGAAACGACTCCATCAAACGAAACTTTCATGTATTCTTCCAATCCGTTGATAGCATAAATCAATTCAGGATTCATGATTATTTCTTCTTCGCTTTCCGGAGATATAGATCCGCAAAAGTATGGGTTTATATAATATTCTTCGTCCTTTATTTCATTAAATCCTAACAAATTAAAGGTTTTTCCTTTGCTTAAAGCATCCTTTACAGCTGTAATACCTTCTTTTAAATCACCTCCACCTCCGGTACTTAAAATAGTGCATCCATAAATTATATCTTCCAGTTCTTGATAATTCAATTTCTTCAAAATCTCACCTCCTATTTTATATAATTACATATTTTATTTAATTATATTCAACATGCACATATTTATCTTTGTAATAATTACAAAAATATTATATAATTTCTTAAATATATAGTTGTTTTAGGAGATGTTTAGAATGGCTGTGAGAGTTGAAGATTTATTAGAATTAAAACTTTTTGCGAGTGCTAGAGTATTTGCTGGAAAAAAAGGATTAAAGAATGAAATAAAAAGAGTGAATTTTTCAGATTGTCCTATATTAGATGATACTCTCGACCATGAAATTGTAATGAGAGGAGATTTTTTTGTTAACAGTTTATATATAGTGAAAGACAATTATCAAGAAATGAAAAAAGTTTTTGAATTTTATGTGAATACAGGGAGTGCAGGTGTATGTATAATTGATGAATATATGAATGAATTGCCTGATGAAATCAAAGAATATGCAGAAAAAAATGATTATCCTATTTTATTTATTGATACAACTACACCGTATGGCGAGATCATTAGAACTACAACCGAAATGATACTACTCGAAAAAATTGATACTATCTCAGAGATGAGGGTAGATAGATTGCTGAATGAAGAAATTGGTGAAGAAGATGTGGTATCCCTTGCCATGAGAATGAATGGAGCCTTCAAGAGTTTTTATTCAATTGTATATATTACTTTTAAAGACTTAAATAAACGAAGCTTAACATTCGTTAGAAATGAAATAAGTAATAATTATGAATTTGAAGCACTTGCTTACAAAAATAATATTGTAATAATAATAAATTATGATAAAGAGATTATGTTAAACGCATATATCAATTATATTAAAATTATTGTAGAGAAGTATGGAAAAGATTATAGATTAGGAGTTAGTAATGTATTTAATAAAATTAATGAATTTAATTATTGCTTGAAAGAAGCCTTTAACTCGACAGAGTTATCTGAAACTATCAATAAAAAAATTATTTACTACAAAGATTTGAGTATATATAAGCTTTTATATCCAATAAAAAATACCAGAAGTATTAAAGATTATTATAAAGAAATAATTCAACCTATAAAAGAACATGATAAATACTATAATTCAAATATTTTAGAAACTGTTGAAAAATATATTGATTATGATGGAGATTATAAAAAAGTGGCATCTAATTTGAAACAACATGAAAACACTGTAAGATACAGGATTCTAAAAGCTAAGAAAATTATAAGTATGGAAGATAATCATTTTAAATTTATAGAATTAATATCAATAGGACTTAAAATCGATAAGTTATTAAATAAATGACCGATGCAAACTCTGAATTATTAAAAAGCTGCAAACAAGACGATTGTTAACTCTGGAGGCTTTATGAATCCAACCTGTAAAATATGTGGTGCTAATACTAGAGAGATTTACCACAAGAATCTAAAGGCAAGTTACTTTCAATGCAATGTCTGCGATTTTATCTCAAAGGATGAAGATGCTATCATCTCATTCGAAGATGAGCTGAAAATTTATGATTACCACAATAATTCCATTGAGGATGAAAAATACGTGGCATATTTCAAAGACTTCATTGATCATTCGATAATGCCTCATTTTGAGGGTGAGAAATCAGGTCTGGATTTTGG
>CAKMKB010000198.1:0-2962 GCA_927435965.1 uncultured Clostridia bacterium | reverse complement strand
CAAATAACAGCAACCCCTGGATCCTTCTTGACTTGTAGCCCCGTGAATCCAGCTAAGTTGTCAAAAGTTAATTGATAAGTTCCTTGAACATCAATGGTTTGCCCTTTTTCGAGCTGTCCCGTTTGAATCGGCTTTTCATCATTGCTCTTGTTTCTGCAATAGGAACAGTGGTGCCTCAGGAAGCGATGAACCCAGAAGAAGCCAAAGCAGTGGGCGGAGTGTGGAAAATGATGGGTTTCACACATCTTTATATTCTCTGCGAATTCAGCCAGAATCGATGGGCCGTAAAAGCTTGAGAGATTAGCCTTCAGGCACATGAAATGTGTGATGGTGGTATCGGAGTAACCAACAAGTATCTTAGGATTTTTCCTTATGACATCAAAATCAATAAAGGGCAACATTCTGATGCTGTCATCTCCGCCGATACATGTGAATATGGCTTTAATGGATTGGTCGGCAAAAGCTGCCATCAGATCTTCTGCTCGCTTCTCGGGATTTTGGTACACAAAAGCTGTCCCTTTCAATGTATTGGGCATTTCAACCACTTCCAAACCAAACTGTTCCTGGAGTCTTTTTTTGCCCTGCTCATAGCGCCAGATCAGATTGGCATCGCCGGCTCCACCCCATGACAGACTGACTGTAGCAACCTTGTCGCCTCTATTGAGCCTTTGTGGTTTCGTTAGTTTCAACATTCTTTTCCCTCCATTGCAGTTTGCCTGATTTCCTCATCATATGAGCGTAATCTATAAATTTCGGTGTCCTATTAATAATATCTTCTTGGGCAACGCCTTGAAATTCGATGAGTTCCATAAACAAAATCATGTTTCCGTTATCCAGAGAGAGATGCCCTGATTTGGTCTCTATCTTGACTATTGTATCTTTTATTCTGAATGCCTTGACGTCAAGGTCCAGCTTTTCAATTGGATATGCCTTCGCCTGTTCTATGGTTGTGTCATTTCGAAAATAAGTCTCAATATCTTTTTTTGAAGGATTATCACTTAGAGGTGGCGGGCTATGAAACAGATACTTATGCTTGCTCAACAATACATTGACTTTTATATTCTCTATTTCTCTGGGAAGTAATTCATATGAAACAGCTCCATATTTTGATACCAGATGGTTTTCCAGCTCTTCAAAGCTTTTTTCGCATGGTTTGATTTGCTCTGATGCATAGTCGAGGAATTCATCCTGATTGAACTTTTCTGTCCAATAGACAGCGGTTGGTCCGTCCGAGCCTCCGATGATGCCCATTGCTCCAGCATATTTTTTCCTTATTTTATAAGCGTTGATCAATGATTTGAAAATATTGATTCTCATTTCTGACACGTCCTCTTCTGTTGAATTTCGCTATGGACTTGCTGTATGTTTTATGCTAAACTGTACTAGCGTTAATAAGCAGTTAATCATGCGGGTGTTGCTTAGTGGTAGAGTTCTGGCTTCCCAAGCCAGCTGTGTGGGTTCGATTCCCATCACCCGCTCCATTTATCATCAAAATTTTCACATTAGGATCGGATAGGAATATTCGGTCTTTTTTGTTTGCCTTCCGACAGTAGCTTGTATTGGGAATATGAAAAGAACCCTAATCCTATCCAGATAAGTCCAAAAGAGACGGCTGACACCATATCGAAAGGCTCACCGAACACTAAGACACCTAGCAATAACATGCCTGTTGGTGCTATGTATTGGAGAAATCCCATAATGCTAAGTGGGAGCCGCATGGTCCCCTCTGCAAACAATATCAACGGTATGGCGGTAAATATTCCACTTAGAGAAATCTTTAACCAAAAGTGCCATGGAAGATTGCCTGTTATACCACTCCCTGAAAATTCATTAAATAATAGATATGGCAGTAAAAACAAGCCCGCAATCAGTGTCTCAAATCCCAGACCATACAGCGATTTCAGAGGTGATTTCTTTTTCATAAACCCATAAAAAGCAAAGGATATAGCTAAAGCGAATGAAACATAAGGAATCTTTCCATAGTAGAATGACTTGATGACAACTCCTAAAAATGCAAAAGCAATACCGGTCTTTTGAAGCTTGTTCAACCTTTCCTTTAAAAAAACAAGGCCTAGTAGTGTTAATACCAACGGATTGATGTAATAACCCAGACTTGCTTCAATCACGAACCCGCTGTTGACTGCCCATATAAACAGCAGCCAGTTAACAGAAATCATCATTGATGGCAGTATGGCAGCTCCCCAGTTTCTCCTATCAGAAACCAGCTTGATAAATAACGACCATTCACCTCTATGCACCATCAAGATGGTGACAAATACAAATGACCACACGACGCGGTGTGAAAATAGCTGATAGGGGCTTATGGCACTAACAGTTTTCCAATATAACGGCAGCAATCCCCAGATGGCAAATGCGCCACCCCCATTTATAAGTCCTTTGATATACTCTTTTCGATCCATTATATGCCTCTTATCTTAGTCGTTTTTTTATATCAATTTGTTGAAAGTAATTTGTATTGAGAATATGAAAAAAAACCCAATCCCATCCATATGAATCCAAACGCAATGCCTGAAGCCAAGTCGAATGCTTCTCCAAAAACAAAAATTCCTAGCAGTAAAACCAGCGTTGGATATATATACTGCAAGAATCCTACTACACTCAAAGGTAATCGTTTCGTTCCCTCAGAGTACAACAGCAACGGTATAGCAGTCGCTAATCCACTAAAAGCAATCATAAACCAAAAATACAACGGAAGATTTCCAGAAACACCCCTACCTTGAAACTCCACCATTAATAAAAACGGGAAAGCGGGTATACTAACCACCAATGTTTCAAATCCCAGTCCATATAGTGATTTCAATGGTGATTTTTTCTTCATAAACCCATAGAAAGCGAATGTTGTCGCCAGAGTCAAAGCTATAAAAGGTATTTGTCCATAGGATATCGATTTTATCAACACGCCAATTACTGCAAATATAATGCCTACTGTTTGAAGCTTATT
>CAKMKB010000197.1:0-5883 GCA_927435965.1 uncultured Clostridia bacterium | reverse complement strand
AGGCAACTCTTCGCTCTTTTCTGCGCATCCGTTCAGCAATAGCGTTATAAATACCAAAGCCGTTAATTTAATAAATGTTTTCATTTTATTTGTCTCCTCGTTAGATTAAAGGATCCAAATGGATCCTTTAATTTTCCAAATACTCTAGTCTTACCATTACTTCATTCTGCCAGTAAGATTCCACTATTTTCAAATTATCTGGATCTGTTAGTTCATCGCTAAATTGGGGTAAAAAATCATATGCAATTATTGTAATGTCATCTTTGATTGTACTAAGTTCAGTTATTGATATTTCTGAATTTATATTTGTAAATCTCTCTTCATACAATGAAAGAACACTACTTATAAAGTCATAGTCTGTTGAACTATATTTCTTTGGTACCTTAAAGTTTAATATCAATCTAGCGTTCTTAAAGTTACTGTTTATATATCTATACGAAGCGTCTAAATTTACATCGTCAACTTTGCCATCTTCAATATTCTCTATTTCATTACATATCGAAACTAAAAAACCCCTTAAACTATTCACAGCGGACAAATTTTCTTTATCAATTTTCTCAATCAACTCTCTATTTTCCTTAATAAAATAACCTGATACTAAAATATTTAGTATTAATATAGTTATTAAGATACAATTAAACTTACTTTTCATTTCTCATTCCTCAACTGATTAATTTTCCCAAATTAAATAATTCTGGTTTTATAAACAATACAAAGTTTTATTAATTTACTGAAATTAAGTAGATAACATCTGGACATCAGTAAGCAATTAATTGCCTACTGATGTCGTATTGAATCTTTTTTTGTGTTAGTATCCTTCTACATAGTGACTTGCATTCGCCGTTCCAGTTGTAATAGGAAAAGTGTTATTCCATTCTACATAATGCAAATTATATATCAATGATGCTTTCGCTGTTGTATTCCATGTTGAATCATCCCATGCGTCATAACTCACATCTACATAAACTCCTCCATTGTCATTTCGTGCTGCATAAGCTGAAGTGTTATTTGATAATTCATCTAGATTTGTAGGATTATAAATATATTTTATACAATTATTATACTTACCATCTCCATTTGTATTTTGCAATATGTCACTACTGATACTTCCTGCCACAAAATCGCAAACAATATCAAACAAAAAACTTCCTTCAGGATATAAAGATGACAATATATTTGTTATGCCACTAATAGATTCGCTACTAGAACTCTGTATTGGATAAATATCATCAATAGATGCTACATTACTAGAAGTCCATCCCCATTCTACTCTAACACTTGCAACTGTCGCACCCAACACAAAAGGATTGCTATCAAATTCATCATAAATCTCATTAGTCTTTGAAAATACTCTTATCCTTTCTTGCCCAGTAACATTGTGCAAATCTCCTGGAGTTCTTGCATACATATTAAGAGCAACAACAGGATCACTTGTCGTTCCTGATTGATCAAATCCAGAATAACTGTAAGATGCACCTGAAGCTTTATATTCAAAATCATTACTTTGAATGCTATTTATCGAAATTACTGAATTTTTACCTATTTCTTCTAAATTAGTATCTTCTTTTTTTTCTGAGATTATCACTTGGTCTGGAAACTCATCTCCAAATTTCAACATAACTATGCCATTTTTACTATCCAATGTGCCTAATGATACATTAGCTATCCCATTACCGTACTCATCAAACCAAACATTCATGGCTCCTTCTATTTCTCCATTATCATTCAACCATAACGTTCCGTAATAAATTTTTTTGTTATCTATATAATCAAATTTTAAGTATCCTATCGATTCATACTGATATTTCTGGTTTTTTAATACAATTTTCACTTTTCCTTCAACATCATCCGAGCAACCCTTATTAATATATTCAAATCTCATACTAATATAATTTGATTTGTTATTAAGTTTTTTAAAATCACTAATATTAATTTTAAATTTTTTATCCAGCATATTATCACCGGAATTATTAATCTCATTCAACTGTACAACTTCATTGTTTAAACTCAATTGTAACTTTAGACTTAGATTACTTTTCTCATTTGCATATGAACTTATTGAAGAAAAATTAAACAACATCACAACAATTAAAATGATCGATAATTTTTTCATCTCTAATCTCCTTCATTTCTTAACAATTAATGAACATCGCTACGACGACATTATTGATGTTCCATCTAAATACCTTAATTTTCTCTTAATTAAGTTGAGTTAATATTCGCTCTTGTATGCTACATATCCTCTGGCATTTCCGGCTGATAATAAAACAAAGCACTACATGTATTTACCGACGCTACCGCAATAATTAACGCAAATGAAGCTACAACTGAAAATAATTTTGACTTAATCATCTATCCTACCTCTTTCATTTTGACTTACTAACAAAGAAAGTGATTCCATGAACAATCCTGTTATTATCAATGCTGGATACAACTTATCTATCGATGAAATTGTATAAACACAAATTGCTATGGATAATAGCGTTAACAAAATCATGATAGATCTCTTTCTGTTTTTACGTCGACCCTTTTCAGTCATAGGCTTATGTGAAGTTTCCACAGGTGCCAGCTTATAAACAAGCACTATTGACGCAACTGATATGATAATCAAACTTACGGTGCTTGTCGAAGCAAGCTCAGCCAATTTGATCCCACCTATGCACATTACCAAAGTTATCATAAAGCATTTAAGGCACGTATCGGCATGATAACCACCTGCAAATGCCCTCAACAATGCAAAACTAAATGCAACCGTTATCATTTTGTCAAGAATGTCCATAAACATGCCTATTATGACTAATCCAACAATCTGTGTTAAAGCCGAGATTATTATCTCTAATCCGTAAAGTGTCTTTTTGTAGTTTTTCTCATCAACTGACCCGTTCAGCATAAGTTTATCCAGAATAGTTATGGATATATTCTTTGTTAAATTCATAAGATTGCAACCTCTGACCCAAATATAACATAGATATCTTTATTGTCAATATAGGTGTGATGAACAGGTCACTTTCCGTGATGAAAACTTTCTATTTTACAATTAAAGAAGTAACTCGGCAATAAATTCATTGTTATTGTTGGAAATTTTAAAGTGTCCGTTGTATTTTTCGACAATCTTTTTGATATTATTTAGTCCATATCCGTGGTTTTCTTTATCTTTTTTAATGGTATGTAAATGACTGTTTACGATTTCAACTTTCCCATCAATAGAATTCTTAATAAGAATATCAATTTTCCCATATCCACTGTCAATATCCAAATCTATATATCTATTTCCCACTTCAATATTCAAGCAAGCTTCGATTGCATTATCCAACAGATTTCCTATTATTATAGTCATGTCTACATCAGACACATGTATCTCTGCTGGAAGATCAATGTCATATTCAAACACGATGCTATTTTTTTTCATTTTATTCATGTTGTAATTAATCAACGAGGACATAATTTTATTGTTTATTCCTAATATGTGATCTGCTCCTCCCTCAGCTTCTAAAATGTCATCAACATAATTTACTAAACTTGTACTTTCCTCGTTTTTTGCAATGCTTAGAATACTAATTAAATGATTTTTATAGTCATGTCTTCTGGATTTTATTTCTTCAGATAGTTCCTCATACTTTTTAAAATACTCAATTTGTTTCTTATACTCATTTTCAATAGCAACAAATCTCGTCCTTTCTTCTGTCACTTCAATGATTTTTCGTACCACAAAGAGCATTAATATGCTTATCACTGCCATAATTGCTGCGACTCCCATGATATATGCAACATGAATTCCTTGTTGCGGTATCTCCAAATATATTCTTGTTGAAACAAAAAATACAGTAAGGCTTAATATAATCATTATAAGCGTCAATAGACTATATTTTTCCATTTTGAACTCCTTCATCTCGAATACTTTTGAAAAATAAATAAGGATATACAGGGTTATAATCTTGGAGGACAGTATTCCTAAGATTCTATATTCGTTATTCGCAAGCAAAATATTGTCAATACTAAAAAAGCTTGTAATCATTAGAGTTACCATAATTTCAACTATTACTATAAGGACAAAGAAAAAAAGAATAGATAAAAAAAACTTAAATCCAATCAAATGGAAAAAAAGTCTGCACAAAAAATATGAGGACAAAATAAGCGCCGCCAAAACAACCCAATGACTGTTTCCTGCAATTATATTCAAAATCCTCATAGCGAAGCTTTGAAAGAGTATCGCAACTAAAATATAACTATTCTTAGTCCCCTGCTTTCTTTTAAACAGAGTGCTGCATATTATATATATGCTGGCTGTATCTACAATATTCCCAAACATCTCAACGGCTAAATAAATCATCCCCTTCTCCCCCTCAGCATCTTTGATATTTCTGAATTGACATGGTCCCTGTATTTTTCTCCTATTGGAATCTTTCCATTGTGTCCAATAAGAGTAAGATAATTCCCCTGTTGAACAATTATTCTTTCTTTGTTGACAATAAAGCCTCTATGACATCTCAAAAAAAAATTTGTGTCTAATACTTCTTCTACCCTCTTTAGGCTGTATCTCATTACCATTTTGTCGTTTTCAAGGGATATTATTAGATTATTTAACCGTTTCTCAAAGCATATTATATCTTCATATAGAATTGAACTCATTTTTTTCTTATAGCCTATAGTGAAATATTTTTTGAAACTATTATTTCCCCTATATTCTATTTCTTCTAATGCTTTATCCATGATCCTATTGAATATTTTACTCTCCACAGGCTTCATAATATAGTTAAATGCAAATTGTTCAAAGGCTTTACCCATATAATCGGAATAACTGGTTACAAAAATAATCAGCACATTTTCATTCTTAGCTTTCAATTTTGTTGAAAGTTCAATCCCTTTCATATCTGCAAGTTCAATATCAAGGAATGCAATGTCAAGATTACCTATCTTATTATCTCCTAGGGCATCTTCACCACTTGAAGCTTCTATTATTTCATAACTACATCTATTATTATCAAAATATTTTTGTAACTCTTCTCTTAAAATTTGTCTATGCAGTTTTTCATCATCACATATTAAAAGTTTATACCCCATACGCCATTATCAATCCCTCTTATTTTTTTAAGACTAGTCTTATTATATTATACCATATTGAATATGCTCTGTAATGCATAAGGCGTAAACGACTTAATAACGGGCGTGAACGACAATTTCTTATTGTTAAATTTAAATCACGCTTATACTGGACAAGCAAAAATAAAGTAGAGGAGACTAAATTCCTCTACTATATCAACTTCAACTTATCCAGGTCAAAATCATAAAGCATTTTTCTTCCTTCTTTGCCGATTCCCAGAAGGTTTTCCTCATCCAATGTTCTTATAACCTCTCTTATTTTCGTCAAGCCATAGCCTGTCAAATCTTCGAGCTCATAAACAGATAGACCTTCTTCTCCAAATAGAGTGTTTTTCAATAACATCTCCATAACTTGTTTTTTAATATTATCTAAATCTGATAGTGAATCAATTTTTTTAGAGAATAAATCCAATTTGTTTTTTCTTTCGATTAAGGCTTCATTTATATCAGTCAGTGCTTTTTCAATAATTTCTAAAAATCTAATCACAAAATATGTTAGATCCCCTTTGTTTATTGGATCATTTGTAATATGAAACATTTTATAATAACCGTTAATATTTGAAAATATTGCCTTAGAAAGCTGATATGCCACAATGTTTTCAAGTTCTTGAGAAAGAAGGTAGCTGCTTATAAATCTACTGAGTCTGCCATTGCCATTATAAAAAGGATGTACGTATCCAAACATATAATGAAAAATTCCAATTTTTATTAGTGCATTACTGTCGTGATTCTTCATGAAATCTAACAATTTGGTCATTATCTCTGCTATTTTCGCTTCTGGTG
>CAKMKB010000196.1:0-2712 GCA_927435965.1 uncultured Clostridia bacterium | reverse complement strand
AAGGATATGGCTAAAGCGAATGAAACATAAGGAATCATTCCATAGTAGAATGACTTGATTACAACTCCTATGGACAAATACCTTTTATAGCTTTGACTCAGGAGACAACATTCGATTTCTAAGGGTTTATGAAGAAAAAATCACCATTGAAATCACTATATGGACTGGGATTTGTAACATTGGTGGTTAGTATACCCGCTTTCCCGTTTTTATTAATCATGGAGTTTCAGGGCAGTGGTGTTTCTGGAAATCTTCCGTGGTATTTTTGGCTTATGATTGCTTTTAGCGGATTAGCGACGGCTATACCGCTGCTGTTGTACTCTGAGGGAACAAAACGATTACCTTTGAGTGTTGTAGGATTTTTGCAGTATATATATCCAACGCTGGTTTTACTGCTAGGAATTTTTGTTTTTGGAGAAGCATTTGATTTGGCTTCTGGCATTGCGTTTACATTCATATGGATAGGATTGGGGTTTTTCTCATATTCTCAATATAAATTGCTTTCTACAAATTGATATAAAAATACGACTAATATAAGAGGCATATAATGGATCGAAAAGAGTATATCAAAGGACTTATAAATGGGGGAGGCGCATTTGCCATCTGGGGATTGCTGCCTTTATATTGGAAAACCGTTAGTGCTATAAGCCCCTATCAGTTATTTTCGCACCGCGTTGTGTGGTCATTCGTTTTTGTCACCATCTTGATGGTATATAGAGGTGAATGGTCGTTGTTTGTCAAGCTAGTCTCCGACAGAAGAAACTGGGGAGCTGCCATACTGCCATCAATGATGATTTCTGTCAACTGGTTGCTGTTTATCTGGGCAGTCAACAGCGGGTTCGTGATTGAGGCCAGTTTGGGTTATTACATCAATCCTTTGGTATTAACACTACTGGGTCTTGTTTTTTTAAAGGAAAAGTTAAACAAGCTTCAAAAGACCGGTATTGCTTTTGCATTTTTAGGAGTTGTAATCAAGTCATTCTACTATGGAAAGATTCCTTATGTTTCATTCGCTTTAGCCATATCCTTTGCTTTTTATGGGTTCATGAAGAAGAAATCCCCACTGAAATCCCTCTATGGACTGGGATTTGAGACATTGATTGCAGGTCTATTTTTATTGCCGTATCTTTTACTCAATGAATTCACAGGGAGTGGTATCGCGGGTAATCTTCCGTGGCATTTTTGGCTGAAGATCTCCCTAAGTGGGATATTCACAGCTATCCCATTGATTATGTTTGCAGAGGGAACCAAGCGACTGCCTCTGAGCATAATGGGCTTCCTTCAGTACATTGCACCCACAGGCATGCTGTTATTGGGTGTCTTGGTTTTCGGAGAACCTTTTGACATGGTCTCAGCCATTTCATTTGGTCTTATCTGGATAGGCCTAGGTTTCTTTTCCTATTCCCAATACCAGCTGCTATCAAAAGGCAAGAAAAAAAGGCCGGATATTCCTATCCGATCCTGATATAAGCCTGTATTGAAAACATGGAGCGGGTGATGGGAATCGAACCCACACAGCTGGCTTGGGAAGCCAGAACTCTACCACTAAGCAACACCCGCATGATTATACGCACATATTAACGCTAGTACAGTTTAGCATAAAATAATTGCCAAGTCCATAGTGAAATTCAACAGATGAGGACGTGTCAGAAATGAGACATAACATTGTTAAATCATACAGGATAATTAGAACGGAGGGACAAGAATGTTGAAACTAACTAAACCACAAAGGCTCAATAGAGGCGACAAGGTTGCCACAGTCAGTCTGTCATGGGGAGGAGCAGGTGATGCTAATCTGATCTGGCGCTATGAACAGGGCAAAAAAAGACTCCAAGAACAGTTTGGTCTAGAAGTGGTTGAAATGCCCAATACATTGAAAGGAACAGCTTTTGTGTACCAAAATCCCGAGAAGCGAGCAGAAGATCTGATGGCAGCTTTTTCCGACCCATCCATTAAAGCCATATTCACATGTATCGGCGGAGATGACAGCATCAGAATGCTACCCTTTATTGATTTTGATGTCATAAGGAAAAATCCTAAGATACTTGTTGGTTACTCCGATACCACCATCACTCATTTCATGTGTCTGAAGGCCAATCTCTCAAGCTTTTACGGGCCATCCATTTTGGCTGAATTCGCAGAGAATATTAAAATGTTTGATTACACAGCCTACTGGTTTGAGAAGGCTGTTTTTGACCCGTCTCCCATAGGAACCATACCAGTTGCTAGAGAGTGGACTGGCGAGTTAATCGAGTGGGATGAAACCAATTCACTAATAGAAAAAACCTTATCAAAGAACAATGAGTATGAGTTTCTGCAAGGTAAAGGCGTTGTTAGAGGACACCTTATAGGGGGTTGCATCGAAGTTATGGAAATGATGAAGGGGACATCACTATGGCCAGCTGATGAAGTATTTGAAGATGCTATTCTATTTTTCGAGACTTCTGAGGATGTTCCAACACCATTTTTAATAGAGTATTGGCTTAGAAATTATGGCACCCTTGGTATCTTGCAGAAAGCAAAGGGAATTGTCTTTGGCAAGCCTTATCAAGAAAAATATTATGACGAATACAAGCTATCTATCGAGAGAATCATTGTGAAGGAACTGGGATTGACTGATTTACCCATCATATACAACATGACATTCGGGCACAACCAACCCATGACAGACTGACTGTAGCAACCTTGTCGCCTCTATTGAGCCTTTGTGGA
>CAKMKB010000195.1:0-15546 GCA_927435965.1 uncultured Clostridia bacterium | reverse complement strand
TTATCGCATATTCACAGACTCTCTTCCTAAAACGCATTTCTTCTGTTACAATAGACTTCATGAAAGGGGTTTCCTCCGTTATGTTTGTTTTTGTCGTGATTAACATTATAACAGAGTCCCTTTCATTTTTTATTCTTTTTTTGTCACATATGTATTGTACACTTACAGATTATATTAATTCACTCATAATTTTCTGTATTTGTTAGCCCTCGTGTTATAGTTGCTATTAGTGTCTCCTCAAAAAGAACATCATCAGATGCTTTCCGTTTTTTGGGTCCTTTTGTACGTCCACCACTTCTTCTGGTCTTTTGTCCTAAATATCTATTCATAAGCAATTTGTCAATATTGGACTCTGTATATTCAAATCCTACTGGGTTTAAGACGGCATAAGTTTTAGCCAGCAGCAGGCTGGCAAGTCCATAATCTTGAGTGATGACAATATCCTCTATACGAGCTAGCTCTATAACTTTGAAATCTGCAGAATCTTTTCCTTTATCCACTATTATTGTCTCGAAATCTCCCATCATGTTGTGGTCATAACTGGAAACAACAACCATAGCGATATTATAGTATGATGCATATTCTTCACAGATTTTTCTAGCATTCTGCGGACATCCATCTCCATCTACAATAATTTTCATAATGCCTCCGTTTAATTACTATCACTTTAACATTATATCTTAAACCTTGCAAAGGGTTTGATTAATATTTTTGCAACTATGATACCTATTACAAATTGGATGATGTTCCATGGTATATTGATAATAGGCGCTTGGATGTTACCATAAATCACTGTTTCATAAAGATAATATCCAAGTACCATAACTGACCCGCCTAAAACCATGGCTGCAGTTATAGTTTTTGATCCTTTTTCTCTTACACGACCGGTCATATAGGCCATCATTCCCTTTAAGATCAGTGTAGCAGGGATATAAATAACGTAACTTTTCAATCCATCAGCCAATGCAGATCCCAGAGCAGCAGCTATCAATCCATAATGAGGTCCTAGGATGAGGCCTGACAAAAAAACTGCGGCATCTCCCAGATGAGCGTATCCTGAGAAGGGAAGGGCTGTACCGATATAAGTTGCAATATATACTATAGCTGTCATTAATGCTGACACCGTTAAAATCTTGGTTTTATTATCTCTCATACAAAAAACTCCTTTCACATATCTTATAAATAGAATATAATATAAATGTGACCATTTCAAAAGAGACAGTTTTTATATTTTTAACAAGGTCAGAGGTGATGTGATGATTTATAATTTCATACCCGATAAAGTTACTCGAAAGCCCATCTATATTCAATTGTACGAGCACATCCGCGATGAGATTGAAAGTCAAAATATAAAAAACGGTGATAAGCTACCATCAATCAGAGAAACCTCATCTTCATTAAAACTTAGCAAGACGACCGTTGAGAACTCATATTTTCAGTTGTTGACAGAGGGTTATTTAGAAAGTATCCCCAAAAAAGGCTACTTTGTAACTGATTTAAAGGATTATTTCTTGAGAAATGTTGATCAAAAGAAAATGCAACCGTTAGATTCAGTTCAGATACAATCCTTCGAGGAAATCAACTATGTCAATGACAACGTACATACCGGCAGCATTGACCTTAAGATTTGGAAAAAGCTTTATAACAACATTCTGTCCTATTCGACAGATGAAGTATATAGCTCCGGCACCCACCAAGGCGAATATAAGCTCCGATATGAAGTTTCAAGGTTTGTGAATTCAACACGAGGTGCCCATACGCATCCAGATCAAATTGTTGTAGGGGCTGGAATACAGTATCTATTAGGAATATTGGCAGGTGTTCTGAAACCCAGCATCAGCACTGCTGCCATTGAATATCCCGGTTATGTAAAAGCCAAATATATTTTTGATGATTATGGATTTAAGACAATTGATATTCCCTTATCTGACAACGGACTTAATATCTTAGCTTTGGAACAGTCCAGTGCTGATATAGTCTATGTCTCTCCTTCACACCAGTATCCTACAGGTTCACTGATGCCAATACAAAAGAGACTTCAATTATTGTCCTGGGCTGAAAACAGAAAAGGTTACATTGTGGAAGACGATTATGATAGCCTAATAAGATTTGAAAGCAGACCTGTGCCTTGCCTCCAAGGGCTTGACAAAAATGATAGCGTCATCTATCTGGGATCATTTTCAAAGATTCTCACGCCGGCTCTGAGGATATCTTATATGATTTTGCCTTTGAGACTGTTAGAAGATTACTTTAAAATTTCCACAAGATACACCCAATCTTCTTCAAAATTGGAGCAATTAACGTTAGCGCAATTCATCGGGGAAGGTCATATTGACAAGCATCTAAGAAAAATAAAGCGAATTTACAGCAAAAAAAGAGATTTGTTAAAAAATTATCTTGAAAGTGTATGGGGTGATGATATAGAATTAATAAGTGCAGACTCGGGACTTCATACGGTCATCTCTCTAACTAGTCACTGCGATGCTCAGGAAATTGTTGATTTCTTCAATTCAAAAGGACTTCATATAAGCGTCATCAATAATCATAACCAACGTTTTGAAATATCTTTGTCATATAGTGGGATTCCATTTGATACATTAATTTGATCTATCCTATTTCAATATAATCATTATCAACGGAGGTAACATGAACAAAAAAATGGTCTTTGACTCTAAGTACATGTTCGGCATAGCACTTTCTGTTGCCCAAATTTTATTCGGTCTTACCCAGAATAGCCTGGACGAGATTTATTCCGGTTTAATCTCAATAATAACCCAACCATCTAGCCTTGTGACCGACTACATAGGTTTGGGAAACATGGGTGCAGCTTTTGTAAATTCCGGATTGGTTACTCTTATCTGCATATTTATGTTGTATATGCTAAAACAGAGTCTCAATGGTCCATTTATAGCCGCAATATTTACCATATCCGGTTTTGCATTATTTGGGAAAAACCTATTTAATGTTTGGTTTATACTTTTAGGCGCTTATGGCTATTCTCGCTTTAAAAAAGAAAAATTCAACAAATTTCTCATACCTGCATTATTTGGAACAGCTCTTGCTCCTGCTGTATCTGAAATAGCTTTTGGCAACAGTCTCCCATTGACATTAAGCTTGCCATTGGGTATGATATGTGGTATCTTATTGGGGTTTATCATACCACCGTTGGGTTCTTCCTTGATCAATGTACACCATGGGTTCAACCTATATAATATTGGATTTACTGCGGGTATGACAGGTTTGATATTTGTATCGATTATCAGATCCTTTGGATATGTTCCCACTGCTCAATTCATCTGGACCACTGGTAACAATGTCATACTGGGCATCTATGTTTTTGGACTTTTTTCAACTATTTTAATTGTTGGATTCTTGCTTAACGGGAAATCCTTCAAAAACTATAAAAACCTTCTAGATTATTCTGGTCGGTTGATTACCGATTTTATTCAACTGGAAGGGTTCTCTGTTTCATTAATAAACGTTGGCATAACAGGCATAATTTCCACATTATATATCCTGATGATTAATGGTGATTTAAACGGCCCTACTATTGGTGGAATTTTTACTATAGCTGGATTTGCTGCATTTGGTAAACACCCTAAAAATATACTTCCTATTTTTCTAGGTGTGTTTATTGGATCATTGCTCAAGATATTTGCAATAAACGACCCCGCTATTCAACTTGCTGCGCTATTTGGAACAGCACTCGCTCCTATAGCAGGAGAATATGGTTGGCATTGGGGAGTAGTCGCAGGATTTGTACATTCCTCAGTGGTGCTTAATGTAGGTTATCTTCATGGTGGGCTTAATCTTTATAACAATGGTTTTGCGGCTGGCCTTGCAGCAGCAGTATTAATACCGATTATTGAAATGTTTGGAAAGGATGATGATGACAGATGAGTAAGGAAAATACCAAGGTTATCAGAATAATTGATGAGATTATTCATTATCTTCAATTTATGGGCGCTAAGAAAATAGATCTTAACTACCAGGAAATGGTCGATAGCTATATTCTAACTTTTAAATGTGATTATGATAAAGATAAAATGAAATGCATTTATCAGATGGTTAAATGCTTGCATCTGGAAAGGCAGGAAGAGATGGAAGACACATTTTGGGCTCTCGCAGGAGAGCATGTCAGAAATCAGGAATTAGCTTTGGTAGGCATGATGACCGATGACGCTAAGATCTATTTTGATGATGATCGAATTGAAATAATGTTGGAAAGGGTTAAACATACCAGATAAACCATTTTGTCGCAAAAATAAAGTGCCTGATACTTACAGGCACTTTTGTTATTGATTATTTGTTTTTCCTAACCTTTTTCGATCAAGTTCTTTTAGATACTTCTTTCTGATTCTTATGTCGTCAGGGGTAATCTCGACCAACTCATCATCATTAATAAACTCCAAAGACTCTTCCAATGTCATTGATTTTGGGGGGGGTAATTTGAGCGAATCATCCGTTCCCGATGCTCTCATATTGGTCATTTTCTTGTTTTTACAAGGATTGACAACCATGTCTTCATTTCTGGCGTTGATTCCTATAATCATGCCTTCATATACCTTTGTTCCAGGTGTAATAAACAACTGCCCTCTCTCACTCAGATTAACGAGTGAATAGGCCATAGCTTCTCCTTGCTCCTGAGATATAAGTGCTCCATTGATTCTTTGAGGAATATCGCCTTTGTGTTCCTCGTAGCCTTCAAACTTTCTTACAAGGGTTCCTTCGCCTCGAGTATCATTGATGAATTCAGTCCTGTAACCAAGCAGTCCCCTAGTCGGTACCAGAAACTCCATTTTTACAAACGAGCCATCCGGTGACATGGCTATCATCAACCCTTTTCTGATATTCAGTTTCGAAATAACAACTCCGGAATATTCCTCCGGAACGCTAGTAATAACTCTCTCAATAGGTTCTTGTAGTTTGCCATCTACTCTGCGATAGATAACCTCAGGTTTAGAAACTGCAACCTCATAGCCCTCACGCCTCATATTCTCAAGCAAGATGGACAAATGAAGCTCGCCCCTTCCAGACACCTTGAAACCGTCAATACTATCCGCTAAAGGCTCAACACGTAAACCTACGTTAACCTCAAGCTCTTTTTCAAGTCTCGCTTTAAGATGTCTCGTGGTCACATATTTGCCACTTAATCCTACAAAAGGAGACGCATTGATCAAAAAATTCATTGACAGGGTTGGTTCCTCGATATTGATTAGTTCCATAGGTAAGACTTGATTCTCATAGCAAATAGTTTCACCGATTGAAATATCCGGAATTCCAGCGACAACTACTATATCGCCACTAAGTGCTTCTTTCACAGGTGTTCTGAGCATTCCCTCATAAACAAATATTTGAGAGATTTTCTTTTTAGCAATGCTACCATCTCTCTTGGATATGGCAACCATTTGATTTTCTTTTATTTTACCGCTATAGATTCTACCAATTCCAAGTCTTCCAATATAATCATCATAGCCCAATGCTGAAATTTGAAACTGTAATGGATCCTCATTCTTGTCTGGGTAAGGTTGTATATGTTCAACAATCGTCTCAAATAGAGCTGATATGTCAACTTTCTTGTCTTCAAATTCAAATTGCACGATACCATCTCTTGCCACGCCATAAAGAATCGGAAAATTGAGTTGTTCATCATCTGCATTCAAATCTACAAACAAATCAAAAACCATATCTACAACTTCTTCAGCTCTTTGGTCTTTCTTGTCAATCTTATTAATCAATAGGATTGGTTTCAACCCTCTTTCCAGAGATTTTTGAAGCACAAATCTCGTCTGTGGCATAGGACCTTCACTCGAATCAACCAACAAGATAACCGTATCGACAGTCTTTATGATTCTCTCAACTTCAGATGAAAAATCAGCATGTCCAGGTGTATCGACTATGTTGATTTTAATATCCTTGTACATAACTGAACAATTTTTAGAGTAGATGGTTATTCCTCTTTCTCTTTCGATATCATTACTGTCCATGACACAGTCTACAACCTGTTGATTCTCTCTGAAAACATTGCTTTGTTTTAAAAACGCATCAACTAGAGTTGATTTCCCAGCATCCACGTGTGCTATCACTGCTATATTAATTATTTTTTTACTCATTATTAAACCTGCCTCTCTTAAGTACGAAGTATAGTGTAATACTTTTAGACGTATATTGCAAGAAATATTATTTTCATTGATTGACTTAAGTAATAATTCAAAAAAACAGATTGGGTATTCATAACACCAATCTGTTTCTTATCATCTATCCGATAACTAACAGTGCTAAGACTCCCACTTCTATAAGTGGGAGATAAGCACTGTTAAGTCCCTGGATAACGGTTTCTAAGGTTCAGATGGCGTTTGAAACTCCACCTAAACCCAAGAATCCTGTTGATTTTTAAGCTGTGTTTCCAATTGATTAATTATGAAACTTAGATCCTCTATCTTTTTCACGTATATATCAGCTTTTAGTAAATCCTTAGCTACTGAATCATTTTTAAAGGCATTGCCACCAACTAAGATAATCGGTTGTTTAGCTAGCTCCCATTCCTTCAGTGTCGTAATCAGATGCTCTGCACTTTTTAGATTGTAATCCATTGTTACTGAAACCACCACTACATCGATTGATTCTCTTAGCATGATACTTTTAAGACTCTTTAGAGGAACACTCTTTCCTAAGTAGAAAACTCTCCAGCCTTTTTGTCTGAAATACTCTGAAGACAATTTTAGAGGCAATACATGGTCTTCTGATAAAGGAGTAATGAGTAGAGCAGAGTAACTCTTATCCTGATGAGTATTGATTGACTTGCTCAGATAGCCTATAAACGATTCTATCACATTGGATATATAATGCTCCTGTGCGACCGAAATCTCGCCATCCTCCCATAGTGAACCTACACGCTCCATCAAAGGTATTATGACTTGCTCTATCATACTCGTTAATTCAAAGCCTTTGTCAAAAGCATTTTTTAAAATTTTTGTAGCTTCTGATTCTTTGCCATTTATCAGATAATGTAAGATCTGATTTCTTAACTCTTGGCTGTTAAAAGTCTCTACTGCTTCATCTATTGATTCTTCATTATTGATATTTTGAGGGGCTACTGATCTTAGATCAGTTAGCCCCATCAAATAATCTAGACTTACTTCCAAATATTCCGAGAGATCTTTTAAACTCGATTCACCAGGAAACCTGGTATTGTTCTCATAATTTGCTACTGTAGATTGAGCGATCCCTAAGGCCTTCGATAAATCTGATTGCGTTATATTTCTAGTCTTCCTAATGATTTTTAATCTTGTTCCAAAGTCGCTCATTTTATCTCACCTGTTCTTTCTATTGATATTGTTTTTTAGGTATTAGTACAAAACCCAACAGTGATATTATACTCAAAGCGATTAGAATATTCAAGCCTGTAACGCCAGTTGCTGGTATATCAACTTGTTCTTCTGCTGCTTGATATGTGAAGTTAGCTGGGACAAGTACTGTATCGATTACATGTATGACACCGTTATCTGCTTCTAAATCAGCAATCACAACATTGCTTGTATTAACCATTACACCATCTGTCAAATCGAATTCGATAGTCTCACCATTAATTGTAGGTGCTGTCATACCATCTGTTAAATCAGTACTCATTACTTTTCCGGAAACGACATGATATAGAAGTACTTTCGCAAGATCTGGTTGTGATAACAAATCTTCAGCAGTTATATCCAATGCAGTCAACAGTTTTACGAATGCATCATTTGTTGGTGCAAATACTGTAAATGGTCCATCTCCTTGGAGTACGCCTACAAGATCTGCTTTTTGCAATGCTGCTACTAAGATACTGAAATCATCATTAGATAATGCTATGTCGACAACAGTTTCAGGGAGAACTTCTAGTTTAAATCCTTCAGGTACCAAAACTGTATCTATTACGTGAATAACACCATTTGTTGCTTCAATGTCGGCGGTTACAACGTTTGATTGATTAATTTTAACGCCATCTGTCAAATCGACTGTTATGCTTTCTCCATTAAGTGTTGCTGCGGTCATTCCATTGCTCAAATCAGTGCTCATTACTTTTCCTGATACTACGTGATAAAGTAATACTTCACTTAATTGTGGGTGTTCCAAAAGCTGTCCGGCTGTTATGCCAAGTTCACCAAGTAATTTTGTAAATGCTGCATCAGTTGGGGCAAATACTGTAAAAGGTCCTTCTCCTTGTAGTGCTCCTACTAATTCTGCTTCTTGAAGTGCTGCTACCAATACGTTAAAGTCAGCTGATTCTACTGCTATTTCAACTATGTCTTGTTCGGCACCAAATGCCGGTATGCTCAAAATCATCACTAAAGCTATTATAATACTCAATGTCTTTTTCATGGTAATCCTCCTAAATTTTTAGTTTATTTTTTCGATTTATTTCTTAATGTGATATTATCACTATACGTGATATTTGTCAGCACTATTTTAAAATTATTTTAAATAATATTTCATATAGAAATTTTAAAGCCGTTTTCTACAAGAAAACGGCTTAATTATCTATATTTTTGTTGATCGACCACACTTTTGCTTTTCCTGAATAGAACAGCTACCTGAGCATCCAGGACAAGAATTGTTCTTCATGCTTTGTCTTGATTTATATGCGGCAACTCCTATTATTCCAAAGAAGATAAGGCCTACTATAATTGTTGGCATTTAAATACCTCCTTCACTAGCTTCTGCTAATATCTGCTTAACCTTATTATCCGATTTGTGAATCAATCTTGTCACCAGCAAAATAATAGAGATAAGGACAAATATTGAAGATCCAAACCCAATTGCTGTCTCTCCATATACGATTATAGAACCAATTTGAGATATGACCATAGCCACCACGTATCCAACCCCCAGTTGAAAACCGATAGCTCGGAAAAGCCATTTTTTTGAACCAAGTTCTGAGTTCATAGCCCCGATAGCGGCAAAACAAGGCGGTGTAAATAAATTAAAAGCTAGAAATGCATAGCCGGTTACTGGGTTGAATATACCGGCAAGGACGCCACCCGGCAAATGCAAAGCATCCTCCGAGGCAACTGCAAGCAAAACAGCAAACGTTGCAACAACATTCTCTTTAGCTACAAAACCCGTAAGAATTGCTGCCGCAAGTTGCCAACCTACAAATCCGAGAGGTATCAGCAATGGGGATATGAGGCCACCGAATGAAGCCAAAATACTAGCATCCTGCATTGCAACCGGTCGCAGATTCCACCCGTATGCCTGCATAAACCAAACAAGGGTGTTCATTACCAGAATTATTGTGGTGGCTTTGATAATAAATCCTTTTGCATGTTTAAACATTTGTGTTGTGGCATGTTTTAAGCTCGGTATCTTATATTCCGGTAATTCTATTAGAAATATCGAAGTGTTTTCCCAAACAAATATTTTTTTGAGCAACAATCCCCCTAAGGTAATCATTATAATAGCCAGCAAATACATGCTTGGTCCTACCCAGCTGGCATTAGGGAAAAAGACCGCTGAAAACAATGCAATAATAGGGATCTTTGCTCCACAAGGCACAAAAGGTGTTAGAATAGTGGTCATCCTTCGTTCATTGATGTCCTCTATTGTACGTGTAGCCATAACTCCAGGAATTGCACAACCTGACCCGACTATCATGGGAATGATAGATTTCCCTGACAAGCCGATTTTCTTAAAGAATCGATCCATAACCACTGCGACCCGAGACATGTAGCCACTATCTTCGAGTAACCCCAAGCAAAAAAACAGTACCATGATTAATGGGAGAAATCCGACAACGGCTCCTACACCACCAATAGCGCCATCAACTATAAGGGATTGTAACAGTGGACTTACCCCAATTCCTTCAAAAAAAGCATTAGCGGCATCGGGTACTATTTCTCCAAAAATGTATTCATTCATATACTCAGACAAAAACCCACCAACACCCTCAATTGAAAAAGCATAGACCGCCCACATCACCAGGAAGAAAATTGGCAATCCCAACCATTTATGTGCCACAATTCTGTCCAGACGATCTGATAAGGATATTTCATTGGTATCTCTATTTGACACATGGCATTCCTTAACAATGACACTGGTAAATTTCTGCCTAGCATTATCTTCATTGCGCTCAACATTAAAATCTAGATCAGGAGGTGCCTGAATACTTTTCGAACTAGCTGTTTCAATTGCAACTTCAATTAGTCGCTTAATCCCTTTTTCTTTGTTGGCAACTGTTTCAACAACACTACAGTTAAGAAGACTCGCTAATTTGTTCGAATCAATAGCATCTCCATGACGCTTCAAAATATCTTGCTTATTCAAAGCAATAACGACGGGTATCCCCAGCTCCAATAATTGCGTTGTGAAAAAAAGGCTCCGTTCAAGACTGTTTGCATCGATAATATTAATAATAACATCTGGGTTCTCACCTGTTACAAAATCTCTAGTTATTGCTTCTTCGCCTGTATAAGGAGCTATTGAATATGCCCCTGGTAGATCCACTATTCTGACACTGGTATTAAATGTTTGATAACTGTTTTTTAGAAATGCCTCTTTTTTCTCTACAGTTACACCTGGCCAGTTCCCGACGTACTCTGTCTTTCCTGTTATGGCATTGAATAATGTTGTTTTACCGGAATTAGGATTTCCGGCTAATGCGATCTTCATAATTTCCTCCTTGGATTGTGTTTGTGATATCAATAGTCATTCTCAATTAAAAGTCAAAAGAAAATGCTGGTGCATGCCAGCATATCATTAACTTACTAATTTATTCTTATTATCTCTGCCATCTTTCGATCTATGGCATATCTGCTATCCTTAACATTTATAATGTAATTTCCTGCTAGAATGGATATCAGTGCTATTTCCTGTCCTTCGCTACATCCCAGTGAAAAAAGAAACTTCTTTAATTTGTCATTCCCTGTTATTTCCTGAATTATAGCTTTCTGTCCTGCTTTAGCCTGTGAAAGCATCATATAGCATACCACCTCTCTGATAGTGAAAATAATAACTACTTACTGATAAAGATTATCATTATCTTTAAGGATTGTCAAGCTTTTTTAGTCCTTATTATCAGGAAAACGCCACTTGAACTCAAGAACCCTGTTGATGAATCGGCTTCCCTGCAATCTCTGAACAAGCCTCCCATATCGCTTCGCTCAGACTTGGATGAGGATGTATGATATCAGCTATCACATCAGCTTTTGCTTCCAATACAATCGCCAGTGTCAACTCACTGATGATTTCTGATGCGTTTAATCCCATGATTTGAGCACCAATGATGGTGTGGTCATCCTTTGCTATGACTTTTACAAAACCTTCTCTGGCAGCTAATGTCAACGCTCTTCCATTGTTTCTGAAATCGAATCTTCCAATTTGTACAGATATTCCTAGTTTAATAGCTTCTTCTTCCGTTATGCCGACAGATGCCACCTCTGGATCTGTATAAATGCAAGCCGGAACAGCATTGATGTTAACTCTGCTATCAATACCCATGGCATTCTCGGCAGCTACCCTACCCTCCATAAAGGCCAGATGTGCTAGCAATTTACCACCTGTGATGTCGCCTGCTGCATAGACACCGTCAATACTGGTCTCCATTCTCTCGTTTACTGTGATAGCGCCCTTTTCCAGTTTAATATCAATATTCTTGAATGCATCTGTATTGAGTCTTCTGCCTATAGCTACTAAAACTTTATCGCATGCAAGTGTTTCATGTTTATCGTTTAGAGTATAAGCTACTGATAACTTCTCATTGTCTCTTTCAATTGCGTTCACACAAGCGGATAGCTTAAACGAAACCCCTTTTCGCTTCATGCTTTTTAAAAGCTCAGTCGCAATCTCAGAGTCTTCATTTGGTGCTATCCTGTTCTGTAACTCAACCACAGTTACCTTTACACCTGCCTCATTGAACATTGTAGCAAATTCTAATCCTATTACACCCCCACCTATTATAACGAGTCTCTCAGGTAGAACTTCCAGATCTAAAGCTTCATTGCTTGTCATAACGCCTTCCAGTTCAATTCCCGGTATGGATGGAACAAGTGGAGTAGCTCCAGTTGCAATTATTAGCTTCTCACAGTTTATAAGTATATTTTCATCTCCACAGTCGATTAGAACACTTTTATCAGACTGTATATCTGCTTTTCCTCTAATAATTTCAATTTCATTGGCAACCAGAAGATGCTCCAATCCAGCCTTTAAATTTTTGACTATCTTGTCCTTTCTTTTAACAGCTGTTTGCCAATTGATGCTTTCTAAGCTACTCAAAAAACCAAAGTTCTTGGAATCCTTAATATTGGATGCTATTTCAGAGGATTTTAAAAGTGCTTTAGTCGGAATACATCCTCTATTAAGGCATGCGCCTCCAATTTCCTTATCTTCAATCAGAATGACATTAGCTCCTAATTGGACAGATCGTATTGCAGCCACATAACCTGCTGGCCCACCTCCAACAACACAAATCTTAGCTGATAGTTCTTTATTGACCATATTATCCTTCCTTATCAATTTTTTATCTAAATATCTTTGCTGAAAAATACACTGCTGATTTAATTACTCATAGAACCCTGTTGATGAAATCTATGAGTGTATGTTACTTTAGAACTTTGTATTTGTCAAACAAAAAACCTCCCCAAAAAGGAAGGCGAATATATGTCTAATAATCACTATTATCTGTTCTGAAGCTTAAGTTTTTTAAGCTCTCGTGTCAAGATTGGAGTAATAACATATATATCTCCAACTACTCCATAATCAGCTGATTTGAATATGGTTGCTTTTGCATCTTTGTTAACAGCTATTATAGTCTTGGCTTTGCTTATTCCAGCTACAAACTGAATCTGACCTGAAATACCCAACAGTATTGCCAACTTAGGAGAAACAGATCTACCACTTTGACCAATTTGATGAGAGCGCCTAACAAAGCCCATGTCTACCACTGGTCTTGTACTACCTATTACACCATCGACCACTCGTGCTAAATCATCCACCATATTTAAGTCCTCGAGTCTTCTGATTCCTCTGCCTATCGCTATAATAACTTCAGCCTCATTGATTGGCTTTTGAGCCTTTTCTTTGGTTATTTTAGCCTTTGTTTCGTATGTTTGAGTTTTTAGGATTTCATTTGTCTTGAATCTGGTTACTTTAGGTATGAAAGCTTCATTTTCATGATTGCCAAGTGCATTAGGTCTGATTGTTATCAATGCCTGTTGATTTGACAACTTGATCTTTTCCATTGCTTTCCCGCCATAAACAAGTCTTGTGAGGTTAATAACCGTTTTTTTATGATTTATATCTATGATATCACTAAACATTTCAATATTTAACTCTTGAGCTATCAATGGTGCTGAATCTCTAGATCTGACAGTATTTGCCATCACTATCAATTTAGGTTTGACTTTTTTAGCTAAATCAACAGTCATACCGGCAATTAAACCAGGTTGTTCATCTAAGTCCCTATCCACATGGGTTACAATCTGAGAAATACCAAGTTTACCAATATCACAATACAATTTTTCAGTAATGTGGTTTCCAAAAACAAAAGCAATGACTTTTACACCATTATCTTTTGCAATCCCTCCAAAATAGCTCAATATCTCATTACTGACGTTTTTGAGACGGCCTTCATTGTGTTCTACAATCACCAATACATCACAGCTCATGTTATATCTCCAATCCAGTTATTTACATGACTTTATCAGCAATCATCTTTTTCATTAGCATCTTTACGGCTAATTCCGGATCACTTTCATTAATCATATAAGTTTTTTTCTTGTCTTTTTCAGGTTCAATTTTGATTTTCGCCTGTTTGCTCACTAACTGATCCACATTTTCTATAACTTCTATTTTTTTCTCAGTATTGTCCATAATGCTAAGGATACTGGGATATCTTGGTTCATTTATACCTCTTTGAACTGTTATCAAAGAAGGCATCTTAGTTTCGATTATTTCATTGCTGGTCTCACCCTCTTTTTCACAGGTAACGGTCTTGCCATGTATATCAATCTTTATGATAACATTTACAAAAGGCACCTCCAGAATTGAGCTCACTCTTCCCGGTACCTGGCCTCTATTGCAATCAATACCTATCCATCCAGCTAAAATTAAATCAAAATCAGCATCTCTTTCGCTGATATGTTTTGCTAAAATCTCACTGGTTGATTTTGCATCTGTTAATTCCGACTTAATAAGTACTGCTCTGTCAGCCCCCATTGACATGATATAATTAAGGGTATCTTTGGTTCTATCCCTACCAACACTATAAATAACTACCTCTCCACCATACTGCTCTTTTATTCTAATAGCCTCTTCAAGGGCATACTCATCATAAAGGTTTACAACCCATTTAACTTGGCTTTCATCTATTCGTTTATGTTTATCGAAAACAATTTTACTATTGGTGTCTATGATTTCTTTAATTAAAACCAGTATCTTCACTGTCAAGCTCTCCTTTAAAGTCGAAAAAAGTCCTTTTGAAAGCAAAAGGACTTTTATCTTAGATTTATTTTCCGACGAAAGTGGCTTTTCGCTTCTCTATAAAAGCAGTCATTCCTTCTTTTTTATCTTCTGTGGAACATGTGATGCCAAACAAAGATGCTTCAAAATCTGAACCGGTCGCCTGATCTACTTCAAATCCAGTATTGACAGCTTCTTTACATAGTCTGACAGCATAAGGTCCTTTACTCATAATGACAGCAGCCATCTTTTTAGCTTCATCAATCAAAGTCTCAGGTGAATAAACTTTGTTGACAAGTCCTATTCTGTAGGCTTCCTGTGCATCTATAGTATTACCTGTATAAAGCAACTCTTTTGCAATGCCTTTTCCAACAATTCTTGGCAATCTCTGAGATCCAGCAAATCCAGGAATAATACCTAGAGCAACTTCAGGTTGACCAAATTTCGCTTTTTCTGAGGCTAATCTGATATCGCATGCCATGGAAAGCTCACATCCACCACCAAATGCAAAGCCATTTACAGCAGCTATTACAGGTTGAGGTAGTTTCTCGATTTTACTGAATACAGCTTGACCGGTTTTACCAAATGTGTAACCTTCTTTGCTGGTCATGTTGACCATTTCTTTTATGTCAGCACCTGCAACAAAAGACTTTCCTTCGCCTGTTAGAATGACAACCTGTACATCATTATCAGCTGCAATCTTGTCAACACATTCGGACAATTCAGCTAATGTTTCGCTGTTTAAAGCATTCAAAGCTTCCGGACGATTCATTGTTAGAATGCCAACACCATCATGATTTTCAAATTTAATGTTTTTATATTGATACATACAATTCAATCCTTTCATATTTTATTGGCAATTCTTATTTGTAGTCGTTGTAGAATCCTCTGCCTGATTTCTTTCCAAGCCAGCCAGCTTCAACCATTTTTCTCAACAATGGAGATGGTCTATATTTAGGATCTCCAAATCCTTCGTAAAGAACTTCCATAACAGCAAGAATTGTGTCATTGCCTATAGCATCACATAGTCTAAGAGGACCTATCGGGTAGGCGTCGGTTACATGCCGGTAACGACCGACTTCAAAGAGGGCGAGGCTGCAGCTCTGGCCAAGGGCT
>CAKMKB010000194.1:0-4272 GCA_927435965.1 uncultured Clostridia bacterium | reverse complement strand
CTTTTTGATTTGCTCCGATTGGTTGAAGCGCACCAGCACATCCCTTGTCTGCTCTTTCTCCTTTTCATTCAACTCGGCAATATATGCTTTTGCCCATTCATAAGGATCCTGACCATTCAACTTTTCCCTGAGTTCGGCTTCTGTACCGAGCTTTTCGACCGTAATCGTTTTTTCTTTCTTATCGATATAAACCGTTTTAGTGACATAAAAAGAAGCGGAATTTTTGGAGCGAGATATTTTCAAACGCATAGCAACAACCTCCTTATCCCTTATATTATAACATATCACGCCGTATCACGCAACTAAAACATATAAAATTTGACAAAAAAATAAAGCCTTTTCAATGGCTTCAGCGTTTTTTTTACTTACAAAGTGTCAAAGACCCGGATTATTATAGCATATTAAGAGTGAGTTGTAATAATGAGTTGCAATGAAGAGTCTTAATGTTTGAATTAAACATGTTCATAAGGTATAATATATCTTATCACAATGGGAGGATATATAAAATTGAAAAAATACGGAATTATGGGAGGTACCTTTGACCCGATACATTATGGACACCTGGTGATTGCCAATGAAGTGTTGAATTTGTTCGATTTGGACAGGATTGTTTTTGTGCCAACAGGTACACCGCCACATAAATCAATTAAGGGGTTGACAAGCTCGTATCACCGATATATGATGACACAGTTCGCTACCATGACTCATCCATTCTTTGATGTATCTGATTTTGAAATAAGAAAAGATGAAATCTCATATACCATAGATACACTACAGCATTTTTATGACAGTGATCCGGACAGCAAGTTTTATTTCATAACAGGAACCGATGCGGTATTGGATCTGGCTACCTGGAAGGATCCTGAAGCGATGCTCAAAATCTTTAAATTTATCGCTGTCAACAGACCTGGTTATATTATTGAGAACCTGGATGTAAAATTGAGAGATCTAGCTGATAAATATAATGGTGAGATATACGCAGTTAATGCTCCCCAGCTACAAATATCCTCTACTGATATCAGAAACAGGATAGCTTCAGGAAAGCCGATTAAGTATCTTCTGCCGGAAACAGTGGAGCAGTATATACTTAAAAACAAACTATACAGAAGTGTGAATGATGAACGAAAATGATATTAAGAACAAGCTGATCAGTTCCATAGGCACCAAGAGATTAAACCACTCCATTAGAGTAATGGATACAGCTATGTCATTATCACGTAAATACAACGTCTCTTTGAAAAAAACACTAATAGCCGCACTTTTACATGATTGTGGAAGATTGAAAGATGACAATGAGGTATTAAATAAGATGAAGCATTATGGTATAATACTTGATAACGGCACATCTAACAATTTGAATCTTCAGCATTCCATTCTAGGCAGATATATCGCTTCAGAAGAGTTTGGAATAGAAGACAGTGAGATTCTTAATGCTATCAGGTTTCACACAACTGGAAGAAAAAACATGACTGACATTGAGAAAATCATATATTTAGCTGATGCCATAGAACCTGACAGGGTATATGAGGGTGTCGGGCTCATAAGAGAGATGTCACTGGTGGACTTGGATGGCGCTTTGTTGGCGTCACTAGAACAGACACTGGGATTTTTGAAGGAAAAGAATGTTTCAATAAACAAAAATACAATTGAAGCCATTGAATGGTTGAAAAATACAAATAAGATTCAGGAGGTAGTATTTGAATAAAACTGAAATGCAAATCAAAACAATCCTTGAGGCATGTGATGATAAAAAGGGCTACGCGTTCAATGTCATCGATATCTCGCGAATAGCGTCATTCACCGATTATTTTATCATCTGTTCTGCTAATAATGAGAGGCAATCTGAGGCAGTCGCCGAAGAGGTAATGAAAAGAATGTCTGATCTTGGAATTCATGCCATGAACAAGGAAGGATTCAATACAAAAAGGTGGATACTTCTGGATTATGGTGATATTATAGTTCATGTTTTCCACAAGGATGAAAGAAAGGTTTATAAACTTGAGCAGCTTTGGGCTGATGGTGATGAAGTTGATATTGAAAAATATGGAGTAGAGAACTGGCTTTAGATGCCGGTTCTCTTTTTTTTGTTTTTTCTGTGTCGGTGTAGACGGAACATATTATAGAGACGCAGCATAAAAATTAGAAGTATCAGAATAGCGATAACAAACAGAGCGGTTTTAAGCGTGGGTCCTATTTCAAAACTATTGATGGTCTTCTCTTCAACTGATTCTATCTCTATAGGTGTTATCAGCTCGACCTGTCCTAAGGAGACGCCATCGATCATAAACTCCACATAGCCGACAACGGTGTTTTTCTTGATTGGAAGCTCAAGAGGATAGAGGTTCAGGTCTTCGGTTATTTGATCTTTCGTGCCATTTTTCATCAAAGCACTCAGACCTTCTTTCGCGATCAAAGGCATTTCATCTATTGTAGCATTGTCGATGCTTGTATTTTTGTAATGAGTGTTTTCATAGATTAATTCAATTGTATGAAAATTTCTGAACCCATAATTCAAAAGCTTAACCGTATCACTATATACATTTGTTACATAACCATCCAGGACAACTGATATTAGAGATACATCACCTCTCATTGCAGAACCGATAAATGTGCTTTTAGCTTCAGGGGTATATCCTGTTTTCATTCCTGTAGCACCATCATACTTGATATCAACATAGAACCCATCAATCAGTATCTGGTTGCCATAACCTACGGCAGACAACAAACGGTTGCTGTTGTTTAGATAACGCTCCTGAGTCTTAATATTAGTTGGAGGTATGATGTAGCTTGTCTTTTGGATTATTTCTCTAATTAGGTCGCTTTGATAAGCATAGACAGCTAGTTTAGCAAGATCTTCCGCCGTTGAGTAGTGGTTGTCATCGTGTAGACCATGTGGATTCATGAAATTAGTGTTTTTCATTCCGATTTCTTTGGCTTTTTCATTCATTAGAACAACGAACTCTTCCACAGAACCTGAGCAATTGATAGCGATGACTTCAGCAACATCATTGGCTGAAGCGATAAGTAAAGCATTAATCATATGCTCAAAGCTTATTCTTTCTCCAGGTTCCAAGGCGATGTGGCTACCGTCGATGGTGAAGGGTGTCAGATCATCAACAACCAGTATATCGTCAAGCCCCATCATATCTATAGAAACTACTGCCGTCATGAGTTTTGTCAGACTGGCAGGGTATTTGATTTTTTGCGCATTTTTTTCAAACAAAGCCTTGCCTGTTTCCGCATCAACTAGAATTGAAGCGTCACAATCCAGATTGTCAATAGCATAGCCGCTGATATTGGTAAATAGAATAATTAGCAATAAAGTTATTGCTACTGTTTTTCTCATATGTCCCTCCTGATTAAATGCCAAAAATAGTATAACAAATATTGATTAAAATTGTAAGTTTTTGTTTTTTTTGTTATGATATATTAAAATGCTAGAGAGGTACTTATGGAATATCTAAACAAAAGGTCGATCATAACCATGGCAGTAGTACTATTTGCAGGAGCATTTTATTTTCTTTTCAATACCATTCAAAGTGATGGAATGCTGACTGCTCTTCAAGACAATCAGGAAGATCAAACTGGTCAGGATGAGGGTTCAATCATTCCTGAAACTTCAATGACCGATGAGACTCTGTCAGAAGACTCTTCAGAAGATCAGAACCAAATGATTTATGTGGACATAGATGGTGCGGTCAACAACCCAGGAGTTTTTATGGTCGAGCAGGGTACTCGGCTTTATGTATTGCTTGAGGCTGCAGGGGGATTAAAGGACAATGCCGACACCAAATATCTAAATCGTGCAGATATTGTTTTAGACAAGCAGAAGATTTACATTCCTGAAATTGACGAAATCTATGAAAATCCGATTATTGAAGATCCAACCACGTCAGAAACCGGTTCCAGCCAAAAGATAAACATTAATAGTGCCAGTCAGGCAGAGCTTGAATCCCTATCAGGTATCGGCGAAGTGTTGGCTAAACGGATCATAGAGTACAGAACCGGGAAGAGATTTGAGTCAATAGAAGAAATTATGAACGTATCAGGTATAGCATCCGGAAAATATGATGATATTAAAGATTACATTACAATCAACTAATAACTAACATTAAGAGAGGTGAAAGGCATGTCAATTGATAAGATAAGACTGACACAGATGACAAAAAGCTCTGGCTGAGCGGCTAAAATAGGTCCTGAGACCTTGGCTCAAGTTTTGAGCAAAATACCTGTTTTCGAAGATAAAAATTTGCTTGTTGGTCTGGGAAAAGC
>CAKMKB010000193.1:0-3300 GCA_927435965.1 uncultured Clostridia bacterium | reverse complement strand
ACGTCCCAACATATCAATCATATATCGGTTATCAGTAAAAAGATTGGAATAGAATTCTTGTTCATTACCAAAAGGGATATTCATCTGGCTTCGGTCATCATTATCACCATTATGAAATTCACAAACATCAAAGGCAAGAAGGATTTGATCCGTGTTGTCTCCATGTTTCTATTTCTGTTTGTATTCCTTGGACTGCAAATCGTTATACAAAGAGCCATGATGAATATCCCTTTTGGTAATGAACAAGAATTCTATTCCAATCTTTTTACTGATAACCGATATATGATTGATATGTTGGGACGTTTTTATCCATTGTCCAGATGGGCTGCTATTAGCCTAGTAGACAACAGCATGGCCGCTTTAACCGGATTGGCCAGTTTACTGGTGACGAGTATTGTTTTTTTTGCTGCAGTAGTTCTCTTTAGTGAAAAGATGTATTTGGGTGGGATTATCGGTGGCAATGAAATACAGTCCAAGGAATACAAACAGAAATAGAAACATGGAGACAACACGGATCAAATCCTTCTTGCCTTTGATGTTTGTGAATTTCATAATGGTGATAATGATGACCGAAGCCAGAGACAAAGGGACCACAGGTGTCAACAAAAACACTAAAATTGCTTTGAGATAGTAAATCAGCCCACCACCTACGAGACTGTGGTTTATAATCAGTACCGGTATAATAAAGATAGCCAAAACAAAATACTCAAATACCAGAAGTGAGATGAATTTTGATATGATGATACTTCTGCCTTTAACAGGAAGCGGTATCAGCATATCCGTATCTCTCGAAAAATAATAGTAGGATAGGACATAGGTCAACCCCAGAAAAAATACCATCAGCACAGATGCGTAGTGTGCAAGTGCAAGAAAATATGATTCCTGATTGATCATCAGGAAAGAAAACCCGACCTGTTTCATAAGCCTGATGAAGAGAACATAAGCAGGCATCATGGCTATGATGACAAACACGAATAATAATATTTTTCGAGCTTCCTTCATATTTTTGAATTGATTAAAATTTGCTGGATTGAGTGAATGAAGATTAAAATTGTTGATTAGACTCGCTCTGGTCAATATAAAGATTTCTCGCATTACTGTGTCACCTCCAGGAAGATTTTCTCGAGGGACTCCTCTCTGCCTGCTTTGGCCCTGAGTTCAGTCATAGTTCCCTGAGCGATTATCTGACCATTGTTGATGATGCTGATACGGTCGCATATTTTTTCAGCAACTTCCAGGACATGAGTCGAGAAAAACACGGATTTTCCACGGTCGCACATCTCACGCATGACTTCCTTAATATTAAAAGCGGATTTTGGGTCCAGGCCTACCATAGGTTCATCAAGTACAAACAAGTCCGGATCGTTGATTAAGGCACCTGTTAGTACGATTTTCTGCTTCATACCATGAGAATATGAGTTGATTAGGTCGTTAGCCGCATCCTCTAGACTGAACAATCTCAGATATTTTTCGATTCTCTGTGTACGGTCTTCTTTAGACACATTATAGACATCCGCCATAAAATTAAGATATTCTAGACCCCTCAGCTTGTCATAAATCTGTGGGTTGTCAGGGACATAGCCCATCTTTAGCTTGGCCTTAAGACTATCCTTGTTTGTATCGATTCCATCCACAAGAATCACGCCGCTATCTTGTTTTAAAAGACCAACGATCATTTTAATGGTTGTGGTTTTTCCGGCGCCGTTTGGACCAAGAAAACCGTATATTTCACCTGGTTTCACTTCAAACGAAATATTATCGACAGCCTTAGTAGCGCCTTTTGAGTAAGATTTTGAAAGGTTTTGAATTTTTAACATTTTTTCCTCCAGTTTTTGCTATCTAAGCATGAAATTTATTATATAATCCAATAATGGTGGATACACTTCATTCTGCACGAAATATTCTTCGGGCGTCGGTGTTCCTTCACCAATAAACATCAGATGATTCATACCACTCCATATTTGCAAAGTGTAGTTATCCTTGTCATTGACAGCGTCATTTATTAATTCGAATTCACTAACAGGCACCTGATAGTCTCTATCTCCTTGGAAAACATAGACTGGTTTTTCAATTTGTCTGGCCATTGCTACGGCATCATAATTTGCAAGATCTTCCCAGTACGCTTTATAAGCGCCCATAACAGCCTCGTCAGCACCTATGGAGTCTGGATTCAGGGATTTCTCAGCCTGGATTGTCATATCATCGATATAGTCTTGTTCTTCTTCGGTAATCTCCCCATCGATCATAGCCAAATACTCTAGCTGATAAGGAATTATTTTGCCAAGGCTTGAAAAAATGCCAGCAGCTATAATGTAACCCCTTGCTTCAGGCGTCTCTTCAGCGATTCTTGGAATCAGGTAGCCGCCAAGACTGTGTCCTAAAACAAATATTCGGTCCGTGTCGATGTAATCTAGGCTAGAGACATAGTTAACCGCTTCAGCGGCATCATCTATGGTTTCGTCATATACTGTCATATTTTTCAGCCCAGCCATCTGTGTGCCATAAGTGAAGGTTCTCTTGTCATATCTCAAGACGCTGATGCCTCTTTCAGCCATATAATAGGCGATATCCTTGAAGGGTGTATTTAATCCCACTGTTTCATTCATGTCATTGGGACCTGAACCATGGACGAGCACCAATACGGGATGCTTACCTGGAAGAATGTTATCTCCGTCGATGGAAGGTACAGTCAATTTACCCCTCAATGGCCAGTCATCTAGGCCAAACTCAACATCGATTTCCACTAAACCAGTTGGTTTTTCTGAATCGATTTCTTCATCAAAAGTAAAGGGAGTAAAATTGAAACCAGCTATTAAACCTTCTTTATCAAACACAACATTGGCGTTCATTGATGAAGTTTCAAGAATCACACCGGTTGTGTAAAATCCATAGTCACCCTGGAATCGGGTTTCTGCTCCAACAAATTTTTCAAAAGCACCGTTTTTTAAATACATGTCATCGAAAAAAGCCTTATAGGACTCTGGGTTGATGGCATTGGTCATTGTCTCATCATGCTGATAAACCGTATATGCCTTCTCATACTCTCCGTTAAAAAGACTTTCAAGATAAGCAGATCCTGTACCAGCGATATAAGCCTCGTCTACGATAAGCTCATCTGTCGGTGAGGTCTCACCCGATGAAGTCGTGGTTGTGACTGGGTCTTGATTTCTACAAGCTGTAGATAAAATAAGCGATGCGCATAGTATAAGTAATATTATTTTTTTCATAAAATCCTCCAGAATTTTGTTAACTTTGAAATCAATCCCATTATACTACAGACAATTCAATAAATCATCCGAT
>CAKMKB010000192.1:0-2070 GCA_927435965.1 uncultured Clostridia bacterium | reverse complement strand
CCTGCAATAAGTAGTTCTCGACGATCATCGAGTAATAGAAAACCTAAAAAGAACCAGATTCCAATAGGATTAGCTGTTTTGGCAGGTATGATAATTTTCACAATATATCTAGCTATTACTGTCAGTGGCCAATTGGCTTTGTATTTTGTAGTCGGAAGTGCTTTTGGTATGATACTGCAAAGGGCAAGATTTTGTTTCACAGCATCAATGCGTGATCCCTATCTTACAGGATCTACATCCGTGACTAGAGCGGCATTAGTTGCTTTTGCCATAACATCTATTGGCTTTACAGCTATAAAGTACGGCTATTTCAGAGTAGGACTGCCCGTGCCTGGTATGGGTTTTGTTGCACCTATTGGTGTTGCAACAGCAGTTGGCGCAGTTATTTTCGGAATTGGAATGGTAATCGCAGGAGGCTGCGCATCGGGTACATTGATGCGTGTAGGAGAAGGCTTTCACATGAATATGCTGGTGTTTTTCTTCTTCATGGTTGGTTCTTTATGGGGAGCCTATGATTTCGGATTTTGGAAAAGAAACTTTATGTTAGCCAGTCCATCTGTATTTCTACCGGATATATTTGGATGGGGTGGCGGATTGATTGTCAACCTTTTAATCATTGCCATATTATATGTATTAGCACACAGATGGGAAAAAAGAAAAAATGCAAGCAGTCACTAGGAGGATAAAATGGCGAAAGAGTTAATGTTAGATTGTTTAGGGGAAGCATGTCCGGTTCCTTTGGTAAAATCGGAGAACGCTTTGAAGAGTTTAGAAATCGGCGATGTATTAGTTGTACAGATTGATCACAGCTGTGCGGTTAAGAATGTGCCTGAATGGGCTCGTAAAGAAGGACATTTTGTAGATATCGAAGAAGTAGATGATGGCGAGTGGGAAATTATTATAGAGAAAGCACAATAAATTAAGAATATTGGAGGAATAAAATGGCTAAAGAATTAATGTTAGATTGTTTAGGGGAAGCATGTCCAGTCCCTTTGGTAAAAGCAGAAAACGCGTTAAAGGGTTTGGAAGTTGGCGATGTATTGGTCGTACAGATTGACCATAGTTGTGCGGTTAAAAATGTACCTGAATGGGCTCGAAAAGAAGGACATTTCGTAGATATTGAAGAAGTAGATGATGGCGAATGGGAAATCATTATAGAGAAGGCGCAATAGGAATAATGATCAATCATTGTTCTAAGGAGGTGTAAAGTTGGAATTTTTCAATAAATTAAAAGAAAATGATCTTTATGATAAATGGTTTAGAACACCTTATTCATACGTGACAGGAGCTGTATTGTTATCATTGTTTCAAATTGTCATGCTTGCTACCACAGGAAGCCCATGGGGCGTTTCTGGTACATTCGCCAATTGGGGGGCGTGGCTCTATCAATTAGTTGGTGGCAGTGTTGAAAAATGGTATTATTTCACTGGTCCTGGTGCACCTGGCTCGTTAAGTACTCTGGAAGCAGGTTTTATGAGCAATGGCGGCACAATGCTGAATCTAGGTGTTATCTTTGGTGCTTTATTGTCAACTTTGTTGGCGTCGCAATTTAAAATCAAAAAGATCAAAAATAAACGCCAAATTGCAGCTGTTAATCCTGCCGCTCCTGCTCCTATGATAATCACATCATAATGCTCTATTTTTTTTTCGCGTGTCATAATATACCTCCATATTTCTTTCTTGTTTCTCAAGGGAAAAAACTATAAATAATCTAGCTATTTGCCCCTACATAAAATACTTCACCAATAACTTGCTTCCGATGACAGCGCCTACAAACATAAATGCCGCAAATACCCATCCTGACAGTGAAAGAGAGGATATCCCGCCGAATAAGGCACCAATATTGCAACCGTAAGCGATTCTCGCGCCATAACCCATCATGATACCACCTGAGACTGCCGCTACAATTTGGCGTTTATTTTTGATCTTTTTGATTTTAAATTGCGACGCCAACAAAGTTGACAATAATGCACCAAAGATAACACCTAGATTCAGCATTGTGCCGCCATTGCTCATAAAACCTGCTTCCAGAGTACTTAACGAGCCAGGTGCACCAGGACCAGTGAAATA
>CAKMKB010000191.1:0-7576 GCA_927435965.1 uncultured Clostridia bacterium | reverse complement strand
AGTGTGCCCTTCTTGAGCAGGAAATCAAGGATTCAAAAGAAAAACTATCAGGCATCAAAGGCTTGATTGCCCAGATTAATAAGATTCTCTTTATCCATCCTTTGATTTTGAACTTCCAGCCACTGTTCTTCTGTGATTTGTTTCCCAGCAAGTTTCTTTTCAATGCTTTCTAGAACACCCTTTATTCTGGAAACAGCATCATTATACTCTTTGATTTCCTGCTCCATTCGATTTATATTGGTGCTATCGGTCAAATGATTTTTAGCTTCATCAATTGATTCAAACCCGTTTTCTTGTAGTTTTTGACCAAGTGTTTGATCAACTGAAATAAACCTTTTCTCTATGTCAGTCAAGCTCTGGGTCATTTTATAAAATTCATTGCTTGTTTTCTCGTAATCTTCCGCACACTTCAGATTCTTATCATATTGTGTTTTGTAAGTCTGTTCGATTGATTTGATTTCCTGCGTTGCAGCATTTCGTAGTTGTGATAGGTTTTCAGTGGTTCCGGCTTTCTTAACGATACTTTTTATCAATTTTTCGGTCAGTTGTAGCTTATTCTTATAATCGGTGTTTAACTCAATCAGCTCGTTGGTGTCTCTTCTTATGTCTGATTCCAAAGCATCAAGTTCTTTTTTGATTTTCTTTTCGTCTGCCGATAAGGTGTTTATATCAGTTTCCATCTTTTCTCTTAGCTCATCTTTTTTTCTGATATTTTGTGATTCGATTAGAAAATCATGGATTCCGGTTTGATCACTCAGTGATTCTATTTTCTTTTGTTTCTCCTGCAATTCTTTTTCTAGTATTACGATTTCTTCTCTGTTGTCTTTCAATTGCAGTACAATGCTTGATAGACTTGCATCAATTGTGTTTAAAATACCCATTTTTTTTGTTATGGTGTTTTTTGTTTCAGATATCTCTAGGGTCAGTTTGTTGGTTTCTTCCTCAAACGAACTGATCTGCAGTTTTAGATTGTTGAATTTTTCTTGTTCCTCTTCAGGTTTTTTTAACAGGTAATCCTTCCCGAGATTTTTTAATTCGACAGTGTATCTCATAGATTGCTGTTCTTCCAAGGATAGTCTCACAGTTATCTCATTGATATCCTTCTCTGCCGTTTTCAACTTCTGTGTCAGATCCTTTTTTTCCATCTCCAGTTTTTCAAGGTTTTTCAGATCAATGTGCTTCAAATGGCCAGGATGGTGCTCATTCGAACCACAAACCGGGCATGGTTCACCATCGGATAAAGTCTTTCTAAGCTCGTATGCCATGACTTCATTTTTATTATCATCGATTTCAATATTTATCTTTTCCAACTGAAGTGTTGTGTTTCTCAATATCTCTTCTAGAGGATCCTTATCCTTTTTCAATTGAAGAATGTTATTCTGAGTCTTTATGATAGCAAGTTCAAGTTCTTCATGCTTTGTCCATTTTGCATTTAGCTCATAAAGGCTATCTTTAATAGCTGACAAATCCTCTTGTGTTCCTGGTTGTTTTTCTGTCAATCCGTCGTATCTAGCAGTCATCTGCTTCAGTAATTCTTCAGACTCATTCCTCTGAGTTTCAATCTCTTTCTTTTGTAGATTATAGTCCTCTTCCTGTGCGGACAACTCAAGTGTCTTTTTCTGAATCTTGCTGATGCTATCTTTCAATGAACGAATGTCTTCAGTCAGCTTTTCGCCTGTTCTAACTCTCTCTTTTATAACGGTGTCAACCTTCAATACATCAGCTTCAATTATGAGTTTTTCCAATGATTTTCCAATTTCATCAATCTTATGAGATCTGGATTGTTTGTTTTCGTCTGCAGCTTTTAAAAGCTCTTCCAGTTCATTCAACCTCGATTTAAGAGGACGCGATAGCTTTTCAATTTCAAGTAGTTCTTTTTCATCTTCTAGCGCTTCCAAAACTCTCTGCTCCTTGAGTCTCACCCCAGGCAGTATATTCTCGTATTGATTCCTAGACAGCTCAAAGTCTTGTTGAATCTTCGTTTTTTCTGCTTCGATTGCTAGTTTTCTTTCTGTGATTTCATTCAACAGCCTGTTGATTTCATCTCTCTCATTGCGTGTTTCTTCGAAATTTCTTATGACAACTGAAATGGAATTGGCATTCTTATGCTTTTCCATTGTTGTCTTTTTCTGTCTATACATCTCTTTTTTGCCAAGAAGTATTCTTTCATCATCCAGGTATTTTTCATATTCTTCCTGAAGATTATAGACTGCCTTACTTTCTTCAAACTGTTGGTTAATCAGCTTCAACTTCTCGCTCTCCGCTAGTAAAACCCCTTGTCGCCTATTGTATTCAGTCTCCATGGCATTTATGATGTCTTCACTGACCTCGCCAAGACCTTTAATCTCTCCCTCTAGAGATATTTTTGCAGATGATTCTTTGTCCAAGCGCCCTTTCAATTTTTGTCTGAGATTGTCTCCATATTCTTGCAGATTGAATAGTCTCTCGAGCATATCCCTTCGATTCTTACCCTCCATTTTCAAAAAATCGCTGAATTTGCCTTGAGGCAGCACGACAGTCCTTGTAAAATCATCTTTAGATAATCCGATAATCTCAGAGCATTTTTCTGTGACACCTTTAACGGACTCCTCCAATATAACAACCTCACCGGAAGTTATATCCATTATCTTGCACTTATCTGTACGCGGTTTAAGGCTGTTCTTATCCCTTTTGAAGTCTCTTTGCACCAGATATCGTTTGTTTTCTTTACCTGATATCTGAAACTCGAAGCTGATCTGTGCCTTATCACAATTGGCGTTGATGAAATCAGCGCTGTTCCTTGACACATCCCCATACAAAGCAAGTGTGATGCCATCCAATATGGTGGATTTTCCACTTCCGGTGGGTCCGAATATGCCAAAAAAACCACCCCGCGTCAATGCGACGAAATCTATCTCCTGTTCCTCTTCGAAACTGTTCAAGCCTTTTATCTTCAGGTTAATCGGCCTCATATTCATCCTCCCCATAGACCAGGCTCATAATCATATCCATAGTCTCCTGTGATGCTTCTATGCCTCTTTGATTCACATAGAAATCTTTGAATAGATCATCAAAGGCTCTCTCTTTGAAAGTTTTTGTTTCCTTGTTTCCAGCAATCTCCTCAGGTGTTATGGGTCTGATGCTGATAATATCCTTTTTCAGATCCTTCAACTCTTTGATCTGATTCTCCTTCAGATATTGGTCAGTCTTGATTTCGAGGTAAACCCAGCAATTTCTGTTGCTGTTTTCTTTGCATTTTTTTATTGCATCTGCCAGGTTGTCGCATTTCCATACTTCTATCGGTTTATATGTTGTCAGTGGAATCTCCTCGATGACTGGTGTTTTCATAGGTGCAAGTCTTACTTTAACCAGACTTTTCTGAAAACTGATCTCATTCTTGCTGTAATGGATTGGTGATCCCGAATATCTAGCGCGTTTATTGCTCCCTGGAACTACCTGAGGCTTGTGGACATGTCCTAAAGCTATATATTGTGCTTCCTCGGGTAGTATAGAGCTGTTGATCAAATAGCTCCCTCCAAGCTGTATGCTTCTCTCTGACCCACTTTCCATGCTGCCCATGACAAATAGATGGGAGACTAGAAGATTGATTGAATCTTCTCTGAAGTGTTTTCCCAGATTATTGAACAGTAGCTTCATTCTGTCTTCATAGGATGTCAGCTTTTCTTCATCGCTATCCATCCCAGTGTACAGCACCTCATTTAGTCTTTTTTCACTGGGAAAGGCTACAGCAACAACTACAGCCCTCTCGCCGTTGATTTCAATTTCTATGAATCCTTCTTCAGAATCAATAATCTGATGCTGCCCGTAGGTCCCCGGCTCAACTACTGTCTTGGGTGTTCCCAACATGATGATGCCATGATCTCTGGCCAGAGGCCCGGCAGCGACGAGCCTGTCCGGGCTGTCGTGATTTCCTGCTATTACCAGCGTCAGACGTTTTCCGCCATCTGACAGTCTTTTCAGTGTATCATAAAACATTTTTTCTGCCTTTGCAGATGGATTGAAGCTGTCGTAAACATCTCCGGCTATAATCACCAGATCAATGCAGTTCTCTTCAGCAATTCGGACAAAGTCATCAAGAAACATCTCTTGCTCTTCCAATCTACTAAATCCCTCAAGCGTCTTTCCAAGATGCCAGTCCCCAGTGTGTAGAATATTCATGTCTCCCCCTAAATAATCGGTTTTTTTGAATTGGGTCTCATATCAATTTCTATTATCTGTTCAACCATTCCCCGCCTATGACCTGTGAGATAACTGGTCATACTTGCTGATGAGCAAGAGTGATTGGGTATGATTTGCAGCTTGTCCCCTATGCCAAATCGGTCCGGATCTTCCGAGAATATTTTTCCCACCTCTTCAGACAATGATACGATTTTAAGCTCCGGATGCCCTTTGACAAGTCCGTAAGTATCCAAGCCGCTGACACCATGTGCTCCTTTATCGAGACCAAAGCATTTGCTTCCGCAATTGATCAGAAGGTGGTTTCCATGCTTCGAAATAATAGTGCATTGGACTGTGAAAGCGCAGTCTTTTTCTTCAGCGGACCCCAAGATGATCTGAATGTTGTCATGAAATACATAATTGCCAGGTCTTACAATATCTATGTCTTTGTGCTTTACTTCCATATTAAAGGCCGGAGTGGTGCCACAAGCAATAAGGCTCAATTGAATGCCTGTTTTTTCTATGTTTTGTTTCGCTAATTTCATTTTGTCCAACCCTGACTGGCCTTGTCTGTTAACTTCTTCTTTGTTTGAGCATCCATAAACCTGTCCTGAATGGGTCGCGATGCCATGTAGTATCAAATTATCTTGTTTTTCCACATCCAACGCAAATTTTCCAGCCTCTTCAGGAGAAACTCCAAATCTGCCCAGCCCGGAATCTATAATGATGATGATGTTGCATGTTTGATTTCGTTTGCGGAAGAAATCACTGTAAATAGCGATATGATCCAGATGATCAATGGCACAATACAGGTTTATCCTCTCCGATATTATAGCAATCCTATCCAGATTTTGCATGTCAGTATAAGGATAAGCCAGCATGATGTTGCTGATTCCACTGTCAGCTAGAATCTCCGCCTCATCAATGGTTCCAACTAGAAAACCTTTGGCGCCAGCTTTGCTTTGAAGCATTGCAATTTGAGTGCTTTTATGGGTCTTGGTCATTGGCCAGAGCTGTTTTTGATGATCATCACAGGCTTTCTGGTAATCCTTTATGTTTTTTTCAAGAACCGTCAAATCCAGTAAAAATGAGGGTGTCTCCAAATCTTCTATTCTAAACATATCGCTATTCTCCTTTCGGTTAAATACAAAATACCATTAAATTTTAGCATAATTTTAGGTATTATAAAAGGCACGCTGAATGGTTGATCAAAGTGCCCTTCTATTATTTCTTTTTTTTCTTTTTTTGCCCTTCATCATCCATTAATTTTCTAAGCTTGTCAAGTGTTCCTGTGTCAAGTGTTCCTCTGTAATTAATGCTGTTTTGTGAGATTTTTCTTCTTTTTCTTTCAATCTCAATTTCAGTATCTTTCACAAGATGATAGAATTCTCTGGCCGAAAGTCTCAGTCCCCCTCTTGAGAGAATCATCTGCTGCAGCATGCCATCGGATGTGGCAACGGTGACTTTTTTTATTCTGCCCATCTCATCTAATATTCTTTCTATATAAGTATCTGCTGTTTCATTTTCTTTTGTGAAAACAACCTCCAGCTGTCCATACTTTTCTTTTCTTAGACTTGTGCCTTTTACCTTATAGGCATCGAAAACCACAATCAAATTGATGTCTCTGTATGACTGATACTCTATCATGATATCGATCAATTCCTGTCTGGCTGCTTCAATGCTGGTTTCAGCCATTTCCTGCAGCTCTTCCCATGAGTTAATGATGTTGTATCCGTCTACAAAAAGATATTCCTTGCCTATATACATGTCTATCCTCTTTGCCTGATGACTTCGTAAATCAAAATGGTTGCTGCACAGGATGCGTTCAGTGAATTGATGTTGCCGTACATGGGTATCTCCACGATAGTGTCGCATTTTTCTCTTGTCAGTCTGCTGATGCCTTTCCCTTCCCCGCCTATGACCAAAGCAACAGATCCGTCATACTTTTCGCTGTAGTATGCCTTGTCTCCATTCATATCCGCACCATAAATCCAAAACCCTTTGTTTTTCAGTTCATCTATTGTGGTATTGATATTCACAACTCTAATGATTGGCATGTACTCAAGAGCACCTGCTGATGTTTTTGCTACGGTATCGTTGATCTGGGCGGACCTTCTCTCCGGAATAATAATGCCATCCACACCTGCGCATTCACAGCTCCTGATAATTGCACCAAAGTTATGGACATCCGTTATACCATCCAGTATGACAAGAAAAGGGCTTTTGCTCTTGTGGCGTGCTTTCTCTAAAACTTCATCTAAGGAACAATATGCATAATCCTCCACTATGGCGACCACTCCCTGGTGGTTTCCGTCACTCGCCAATGAATCCAGTTTATTTTTGCTCACTTCTATAAGCTTTACCGATTTTTCTGTTGCCAAATCCAACAAATCCTGATCTATTCCAGATTTGTGTTTTCTGTCAATGCAATATATTTTTTCGATTTTCTTGTTGCTTTTAAGGGCTTCCATGACTGGATTTTTTCCGAATACAGTTCTCATTTTTTACCTCGTGATTGCTGCTTTTATTTTTTCAAACAGTTCGTCTATACGCGACATTTGATTAGACATGTAGAGATAGCCAAATAACGCCTCAAGCCCGGTAGCGTATCTATAGTCTGATAATTTGGCGTTTTTCGGTACGGTGACGCTTTTGGCATTTCTTCCTCTTTTGACAAATCTCAGTTCTTCCTCTGACAAATCATTCTCGATGCATCTGAAAGCCTCTGCTTGTGCTTCGGCTTTCACGAACAGAATCGCGTTTTTATGCAGATCGTTCACATTCATGTCATGTTTCTCGATTAAATAAGATCTGACCAGCAGTTCATAAACGGCATCGCCTATATAGGCCAATTGGAGTGGCGACATCAGTCTTGGATCCTTAATCAATTTATTTTCTTCCATTTTACGCCATCTCTAGTATCTTCAATTTCAATACCCATATCCAACAGCTGATTTCTTAGTTCATCTGCCAGCTTGAAATCCTTATTCCTTCTAGCTTTATTCCTTTGTTCAATGATTTGTTTTGCGTCATCAGATATTTCATCATCCTGTTCTTTATAAAGTATACCTAAAACATTGGCCATATCCATATAAGCATCAAGCATGAGTTGAGCTGATTCTCTGGTTGTAAGTTCGTCAAAATAAGTATTGACATATTTTGCTGCTTCAAACATGGCTGTGACAGCATCTGCTGTATTGATATCATCATCCATCGCCTTTTCAAAATCATTTAAGAAGGATAATGACTTCGATCGTATTGCATCGTCCACTTCTCCGGATGGGTTCTTCTCAAGCAGCGATTGCAGCTTTGTCTTTGAGTTGTATAATCTCTGCAGAGATGCTTCTGCCTGATGGATTGTCTCTCTGCTGTAACTTATCGGTTTTCTGTAGTGTCCTGAGACAATAAAAAACCTAAG
>CAKMKB010000190.1:0-4709 GCA_927435965.1 uncultured Clostridia bacterium | reverse complement strand
AACAAGTTGTTCCAGACAGATTTATAGTGAGAATGGTAATTGAAGCGAATACGGATCAGGATGACTATAATATACGTGTCAACCAGGAGAACATCAAAGTTGGCGCAATGTTTCCGATTAAAGGTAAAGGCTTCGCGTCATATGGATATATCATTGATATTAAGGAGGTTGTCAAATGAGAAGAATGAATGCTGTTGACATAATCATTATCGTTTTTATCATTGGTGGAATCCTGGTTCTGGTTTCAAAGCTTGGTACCTTTGGTTCATCTTCAGGTCAAGGTGAAGTGATGAAAATGGAAAAAGCTATTATTATAATAGAGGTTGAAGACGTTAGAGAAGCGACTGTAAATGCTTTGAAAACGGGACATATTGTATTGTCAGAAGAGACTAATAGCGTCATAGGACCTATAAGAGAGATTACAGTAAGTCCTTATATGGATGAAATTGAGACTATAGATGGTACACTTGTTTTAGCCGAAGTTCCTGACAAGTATACGATACTTGTTTCAATGGAAGCATCTCTTATAGAAAGAGAAACCGGTTATTTCTCTGAAGGCATAACTGAAATGAAGATTAATTCCATGTTCAAGTTTTACACCAAATACGTGAGCACTTCAGGGAGAATTGAGGAGATTGTATGGCAATGAGAAAAGTTTTGCAATGCCTAATGAGCTTGGAAATCGGTGGAGCTGAAACACATGTTGTTGAGCTTTCAAAGAGTCTTGCTAAAAAGGGCTATGAGGTAGTGGTGGCATCTAATGGAGGCACCTATGAAAAGGAGCTTACTGAAGCTGGTGTTAAAGTAATCCGGATACCTATGCACAGTAAAAGACCTTTATTCATCATACAATCCCTATTTTTGCTTAATAAACTGATTAGAAATTTTAAGCCTGAAATTGTACATGCACATGCCCGAATACCAGGTCTATATGTGAGTGTTTTTGAAAAGATATATAATTTTCGAATGATCACAACTGTTCATGGCAAGTTTAAAATTAATTGGATATTGAAGCGGATAACACAATGGGGTAAAGAGATTTTCGTTGTAAGCGAGGATTTGAAGGAGTACCTAATAGAGAATTATCCAGTGGAAAAGGCAAATATTTTCAAAACAGTGAATGGGATAGATACAGAACGGTTTTACCCGTCGAATCCTTCGGATATTGAGTATGATATTGTTCATGTGAGCCGCTTGGATCAGGGCACTAGTAAAACAGCCGAAATGTTGATTACTTATGCTAGGGAAAGCGACGTCAACGTACTCGTAGTTGGCTCAGGATCTGAGCTTAAAAAATTGAGAGAAAAGTCAACAGAGATTTATAATATTAATTTTCAAGGGGCAACCAATAAGGTTGAAACAGAGCTAAGAAAAGCGAAGGTCTTTGTAGGCATCAGCAGATCAGCTTTAGAAGCGATGAGTATGAATATGCCAGTTGTTTTATCAGGAGACTACGGTTATATGGGAATAATAAACACTTCTGTCTTGGATGAAGCGATTAGAAACAATTTTACAGCAAGGGTTTCGACTAATCTAGATTATGACAGATTAAGACAAGATTTGAACGATATATTGAAAATGAGTCCAGCATTATTTTCTTGGGAGAGAGAGTATATAGAAAATAATTATTCTATTTCTAAAATGTCGGAGGATTATATCAGGGTGTATGAGAATGAATAAGAGGGCATTTATTATCGGGTATTATGGTTCGAGTAATCTGGGAGATGAACTTCTTTTAAGTGAGACAATAGGTATATTACAACCTCATATGGCATTGGAAAATATTAAAGCTCTGTCCTATAATGTGGAGTTGACCAATAAAACACATGGCGTACAAGGTATAAGCAGAAATAAGTACATCAGTGTTCTTAGAACCATAAAGAACTCAGATTTTATTATTGGAGGCGGCGGTAGCATGCTTCAAAATGTCACCTCAAATCGAAGCCTAATCTATTATCTTACTTTGATAAATGCCGCGTTTCTTTTTAAGAAAAAGGTTATTTTATTGGGCAATGGCATTGGACCAATCAATGGAAAGTTACAGAAGTTCATCGTAAAAAACACCCTAAAGAAAGTCAGCTATTTACACTTGAGAGATATTGATTCATATAAATGGATTGAAGGCTCGGGCAATGACAAGATAGATTTAGGAGCTGATCTGGCATTTAATGAAGTAGCAATCAATAACGAAAGCAAAAAGAATTGCATTATAATCAATTTAAGAAAATGGAAGAATATAGATACAATAAAAACAGCTATAAAAGACTTAATCAACTATATCGAAGGCAATGGATATGAAGTGGTTTTAATCTCCATGCAAAAAGGCAATGATGATCAGGTATTGAAGTCACTGGGAAAAGTCAACTCATTTGATGACTTGGATGAATTAAAACAGAAGATATCGTCAGCGAAGTATATCATCGGGATGAGGCTACACATACTAATTATAAGTGCTGTTTTTTCTATTCCTTTCATGGGACTTGCATATGATCCCAAGGTAAGTTCATTTTGTAAAGAAATGAACCAACCCTATTTTGATTGTCTGGAAGATTTAAAAGGGGAAGAAATGATTAAGGCATTTAAATTGATGGAAAAGAATGAAAATCAGTCAATTGAAACAATAAAAAGACAGCTGGACAAGTTAAAAATCAGCAATCTTGAAATGTCAAAAAAGGTCGGAAAGATCATAAGAGGACAGGATGAGTAGAATTGAAATAATGGGTGTTGAAATATGTGATTTGAATAATTCCGAAGCAATCATCGAGGCTAAAAAAATATTGGGACAACAAAAAGAAATTCCCGATACCGTTTATACACCCAATACTGAAATAGTGATGATGTGCCAAAAGGATCATTTGTTAAAATCTATAATAAATGCAGGGTCCCTAATACTACCTGACGGTATCGGACTGGTGATTGGTTCCAGAATCAAAAAAAAACCATTGAGAGAAAGGGTAACTGGATTCGATACTTCTGTAGCACTGCTTGATATTGCTAAAGAAAAGGGATACAAGGTATTTTTGCTGGGAGGAGCCCCAGGTGTTGCGGAACTGGCTACTGAAAATATTGGCATAAAATATGGCGATATTGTTTGCGGCTATCAACATGGCTATTTCAAGGGATATCACTCTGGATATTCCAATAGTGATGAAGAGAAGTCAATCATAGATAGAATAAATCGACTCAAACCCGACATACTTTTTGTAGGCTTTGGATCACCTAGACAGGAAAAATGGATTGACCAATACCTCAATCAATTGAATGTTAGATTAATTATAGGAAATGGTGGTACAATAGATGTCCTGTCAGGACAGGTCAAAAGAGCACCTATGATTTTTCAGAGACTGGGGTTGGAGTGGTTCTATAGATTGATCAAGGATCCCAAAAGGATAAAAAGACAGATTTTATTGCCATTGTTTCTGCTTAAAATATTGCTGGGACCTGATGATATCGTAAAAACTTTAAAGAATTGATTGAAAAATGATTTAAAACATGTAGAATATAAGGTAGAAATAAAGGAACGGAGATAATAGATGTTTGAATTTCGCAATGTCACAAAAATTTACAAGAATAAATATACTGCGGTTAAAGATATAAATTTAAAAATTGAAAAAGGTAGTTTTTCATTTGTTGTAGGAAAAAGTGGCGCAGGCAAGACCACTTTGATTAAGCTGCTCATCAAAGAAGAAAATCCGACTGAGGGAACTATCGTTTTCAATGGAGAAGACATCACCTATCTTAGCAGCAGGAGAATCCCATTGCACAGAAGAAAGGTCGGAGTTGTATTTCAAGATTTCAGATTGTTGAACAAAAAGACAGTTTATGAGAATATCGCTTTTGCTATGGAGATGGTAGGACAATCACCAAAAAATATCCGACGCGAAGTACCAAATGTTCTTAGCATGGTTGGCTTAAGTGATAAGGCAGCTAACTTTCCTAATGAGCTAGCTGGAGGAGAACAGCAAAGGATAGCTATTGCAAGAGCAGTTGTAAACAGGCCTGATTTGATTATAGCGGATGAACCAACTGGCAATTTGGATCCGGAGACTTCAAATGAAATTATGAAGATATTTACTGAAATAAACAGGCGAGGGACCACACTCCTGATGGTAACCCATGACAGAACCATTGTCGATACAATGAAAAAACGGGTCATTGAGTTGAAAAATGGTAGAATCATAAGAGATACCGAGGAAGGAGATTACTATGAGGGTTTCTAGGGTTTTTAAGCATACTATCAAGCAAGGCTTTCAGGGAATCTATAGAAATCGTACCATGAGTCTGGCATCAGTAGGCTCCGTCTCAGCAGTGCTAGTCATTTTGGGACTGATTCTAATGATTATATTGAATGTCAGTGCGATTTCTGTTTCTACAAAAGAAAAGTTCGATGAAATATATGTATATCTGGATGACAGCATCACCAATCAAAGAATAAGAGAAATTGGCGAGGAAATCAGTTCATTTGATGGTACTCTAGCAGTTGTCTTCCAATCCAAGGATTATGCCTTGGAAAAAATGAAAGAAGAGTGGGGGGAAGATGGAAGACTCCTTGAAGGGTTGGTCAACAATCCTTTGCCTAATACCTATGTGGTTCAGCTGAGGGATGTATCTTACGCCACTTCACTAATTAGACAAATTGAACAAAAAGACGGTATTGAAGAAGTGAAGTATTATAAGGATATTGTTGAAAAACTAATCAGTACTGCCGA
>CAKMKB010000189.1:0-10730 GCA_927435965.1 uncultured Clostridia bacterium | reverse complement strand
TATTTTCTTGCCACTCGCTCAAAGCTCTTAATGTTCTGATCCGTTATCTCAATGCTTGTCATGCCTTGATTTTGTTTGGCCAGAGATTTGACGCTCTGCTTGCCATGAGGAATTTTAGGACGGTCACGACTTCTGGCCCTATTTTTTTGAGATTCTAAATATTTGAGAATGGCTGTCTTTAGCTCTCTAGCGGTGAGCTTAGTAACATTGATAGCCAATGCCACTGTTTTATTTTCTACTTCTTCCTGCATGAGGTTGCCTCCTTTCGTGGTTTCTTAAAATGAACTATGGCCTGCCACCAAAATCATGTTTCACCAGAGTACATTGTGTTTTTCAAAGGGAGAGACGCCGATGCCATCACTGCTGCTTTCACTGAATTTACTGCCACAGCTGTTAAAAAGGCAGCCCGTCCGTCTGTGCTATCACAACTCAAGAAATTCACCGAGCTTGTTAAAAACACCGTTTCAGACAGGATTAAGAACAAAGAGAAGGAGCAAAGTCGATGAACGAAAAGACAAAAAGGCTGCTCCTTTTGAATATCCCATACCTTGTTTTAGCTTTGCTTTTTACAAAAGCATCTCAGGTATGGCGGTTTGCAGCAGGGTATGACTTTGCCAGTAAGTTTTTAAACCTGACAAGCGGTTTTGCTCTAGCCTTTGAAAATCCCTTGCCAAGTCTTCACTCCCAAGACCTGCTCATAGGCTTTCTATTCGGTGCTGTACTTCGCCTTGTGGTTTATGTCAAAGGTAAAAACGCTAAAAAGTATCGTAAAGGTATCGAGTACGGCTCGGCAAGATGGGGCAATACGGAGGATATCCGCCCTTTTGCCGACCCCTTATGTCGCAACAATGTCATCCTGACAAAAACAGAAAGTCTCACCATGTCGAGCCGCCCCAAAAATCCGAAAAACGCAAGAAATAAAAATGTGCTGATTGTAGGCGGCTCTGGCTCAGGTAAAACACGGTTTTGGCTAAAGCCCAATTTAATGCAGTGCCATAGTTCTTATGTGGTCACTGATCCAAAAGGCAGCATTGTAGTGGAATGCGGAAAGATGCTACTTCGTAACGGTTATAAAATCAAAATCTTAAATACCATCAATTTCAAGAAGTCCATGCGCTATAACCCCTTCGCCTATATAAAAAGCGAAAAGGATATCTTGAAACTCGTCACGACTTTGATAGCCAACACCAAAGGCGAAGGCAAGTCAGGTGATGACTTTTGGGTCAAAGCTGAAACCCTGCTCTATACTGCACTCATTGGTTACATTTACTTTGAGGCTCCCGAAAATGAGCAAAACTTTTCCACCCTCATTGAATTTATAAACGCCTCGGAGGTGCGTGAAGATGATGAGGATTTTCAAAATCCAGTTGACCTCATGTTTGAAGCATTAGAAAAAAAAGACCCTCAGCATTTTGCTGTAAGGCAATACAAAAAGTACAAACTAGCCGCTGGCAAAACAGCAAAAAGCATACTCATCAGCTGTGGCGCAAGGCTTGCTCCATTTGATATCAAGGAGCTTCGTGAGCTGACTGCTTACGATGAACTGGAGCTTGATACCTTGGGAGACAAAAAGACCGCCCTCTTTATCATCATCAGTGATACTGACGACACCTTTAACTTCCTGGTATCCATGGCATATACGCAGCTTTTTAATCTCTTATGTGATAAGGCTGACGATGTATATGGTGGCAGGCTGCCCATTCATGTCCGATGCCTGATTGACGAGGCGGCAAATATTGGACAGATCCCCAAACTGGAAAAACTCATGGCTACAATCCGTAGCCGTGAAATCTCTGCTTGTCTTGTATTGCAGGCACAAAGCCAGTTAAAGGCTCTCTACAAGGACAATGCCGATACCATCATCGGCAACTGTGACAGCATGATTTTTCTTGGGGGCAAGGAAAAAACTACCCTTAAGGATTTATCAGAAACCCTTGGCAAGGAAACCATTGATATGTTCAATACTTCCGACACCAGAGGTGCACAAAGAAGCTATGGGCTTAATTATCAAAAGCTGGGAAAGGAGCTAATGAGCATGGATGAGCTTGCTGTAATGGATGGCGGCAAGTGCATTTTACAACTACGAGGTGTTCGCCCGTTTCTCTCGGAAAAATACGATATAACCAAGCATCCCCAGTATAAATACCTATCCGATTTTGATAAAAGAAACACTTTCGATATTGAAAAATATCTATCCACAAAGCTAAAACCAAAGCCTGATGAGGTCTATGATGTGTATGAGATCGACCTCACAGACGATTCCGAAACCGCCTAATGAGCGGTTATTTTTATTTAAAAACTATGATAAGAAATTAGGAGGATACGAATTATGGCGTTTTTTAATGAAGCAGTAGAAGTTTTGCAAACACTGGTTATTGCACTTGGTGCAGGTCTTGGAATTTGGGGAGTTATCAACTTGCTCGAAGGTTACGGAAACGATAACCCCGGTGCAAAATCACAAGGGATGAAACAGCTCATGGCAGGTGGTGGCGTAGCACTTATCGGCATGACACTTGTTCCCCTACTCTCTGGCTTGTTCAGTTAGTTGGTAATAATATATGCAAAGCATCATCGACAGCATTACCGAATGGTTAAAGGAGCTGCTTATTAGCGGCATTACATCGAATTTGTCGGGGATGTTCGATACCGTCAACAGCAAAGTTGGCGAGATTGCAGGCGAAGTGGGCAAGACACCATCGGCGTGGAACGGTGGTGTCTTTTCCATGATCCAAAGCCTTTCCGATAACGTGATCATTCCCATTGCCGGTATTATTCTGACCTTTGTGATGTGCTACGAGCTGATACAAATGGTCATTGAAAAGAATAACCTTCACGATATTGAAACTTTTATGTTTTTCAAATGGATTTTTAAAACATTTGTGGCTGTGCTAATCATCACAAATACCTTTAATATCATCATGGGAATTTTTGATATGTCTCAGCATGTTGTATCAAATGCCGCAGGTGTAATCATTTCAGAAACTAACATCGACATCACCACTGTTATCGCCAGTATGGAGGAAAGGCTCAAGGAAATGGATCTTGGCCCTTTGTTGGGACTGTGGTTGCAAAGCACACTAATAGGCATCACGATGCACGCTCTATCTATTTGCATTTTCGTCATCATCTATGGACGAATGATCGAAATCTATTTAATGACCTCCATGGGCGCAATCCCTTTTGCCACAATGGTTAATCGAGAATGGGGCGGCATGGGTCAAAACTATTTAAGAGCCATGTTCGCTCTTGGATTTCAGGCTTTTCTAATCATGGTTTGCGTAGGTATATATGCCGTACTCGTCCAGTCCATTGCCATCGATGAAGATATTATCAAGGCTGTATGGACTTGTGTTGGCTATACGGTACTGCTCTGCTTTTCCCTGTTTAAAACAAGCTCAATGGCGAAAAGCCTGTTTAATGCTCATTAAGAGCAGAAAGGAGTTTTCATGGCTTATGTATCTGTACCTAAAGATTTAAGTACCGTAAAAACAAAAGTCGTATTCAATTTGACCAAGCGACAGCTCATCTGTTTTTCTGCGGCACTTGCAGTAGGATTGCCTGTGTTTTTCCTCACAAAGGATTGCACCGGTACAAGTAGCTCAACGCTTATGATGATTTTCACTATGCTCCCTCTTTTCATGTTGGCCATATACGAGAAGCATGGGCAGCCACTGGAAGTCATCCTAAAACACTATATTGAGGTGCGTTTCTTGAAGCCAAAACAGCGCCCTTACAAAACTAACAATTTCTATGCCCTACTTATACGGCAGGATCAATTGGACAAGGAGGTAAAGCACATTGTCGAAGGCAGAAAATCAATCTCGTCCAAAGCTAACAAAGGCAGAACGACAGAAAATTAACGCTGCCATTTTAATGGCAAAAAACAAGAATAATAAAAAAGAGAAAAGCGCACAAGATACAATCCCCTTTCAAAAAATGTACCCTGATGGCATCTGTCGTGTTACGGATAATCTCTACACCAAGACTATTCGCTTTCACGATATCAACTATCAACTTGCTCAAAACGAGGATAAAACCGCTATTTTTGAGAGCTGGTGCGATTTTCTCAATTACTTTGATAGTTCCATTTACTTTCAGCTTTCATTCCTCAATATGACCGCAAACGCAAATGACTATGAAAGCAGTATCTCGATCAATCCACAGCAGGATGACTTTGATAGCATCCGAAGCGAGTACACAGAAATGCTTTTTAATCAGCTATCTAAGGGGAATAACGGTTTAATGAAAACCAAGTATCTTACCTTTGGCATAGAAGCTGAAAACATTAAAATTGCAAAACCAAGGCTTGAGCGAATAGAAAATGATCTATGGAACGGCTTTAAGCGACTTGGCGCAAAGGTAGACTCCCTTGACGGCAAGGAAAGACTCAAGCTCTTTCACAACATCCTGCGAATGGATGGCAACGAGCCATTTCACTTTGACTGGAAGTGGCTTGTCCCATCTGGACTATCGGTAAAGGATTTCATTGCACCCTCATCTTTTGAGTTTCGGGAAGGCAGAGTATTTAAGACCGGTGGCAAATTTGGTGCTGTATCCTTTCTACAGATCCTTGCGCCTGAACTGAATGACCGCATTTTAGCAGACTTTCTCGACATTGAAAGCAATCTCCTTGTGACCATGCACATTCAATCAGTCGATCAGACCAAAGCAATTAAAACAATCAAACGTAAGATCACCGATTTGGATAAGATGAAGATTGAAGAACAGAAAAAAGCTGTCCGAAGTGGCTATGACATGGATATTATCCCCTCAGATCTTGCCACTTACGGAGGTGAGGCAAAAAAACTCCTAGCGGATTTACAAAGCCGAAATGAACGAATGTTTCTTGTGACCTTTCTTATACTAAATACCGCAGATACAAAACAACACCTTGAAAATACAGTATTTCAGGCATCCGGCATCGCACAGAAACACAACTGCACACTGGTCAGACTTGATTACCAGCAAGAGCAGGGCCTTATGTCCTCTCTCCCACTTGGTTATAATCAAACGGTGATTCAGCGGAGCTTAACCACCTCAGCAACTGCGATATTCGTTCCCTTTACAACACAGGAGCTTTTCCAATCAAGCGGTGAGGCGCTTTATTATGGCCTGAATGCCCTTTCCAATAACCTCATCATGGTAGATCGCAAAAAGCTCAAAAATCCAAACGGTTTGATTTTAGGAACTCCTGGCAGCGGAAAAAGCTTTTCTGCAAAACGTGAGATTACCAACATATTTCTCATTACTACAGATGACATTATCATTTGCGATCCGGAGGCAGAGTATTATCCTCTCGTTAATCGTCTCAATGGCCAAGTTGTAAAAATTTCGCCCACAAGCACCGACTTTGTCAATCCGATGGATATCAACTTGAATTACAGCGAGGACGATAGTCCGCTTTCCTTGAAATCTGACTTCATCCTCTCCCTGTGCGAGTTGATTGTGGGTGGAAAAGAAGGTCTTATGCCTGTAGAGAAAAGTATCATCGACCGCTGTGTCCGTCTTATCTACGCTGATTATCTGTCTAATCCTGTACCAGAGAAGATGCCAATTCTTGAAGACTTGTACAATGCCCTTAAGGAACAGGACGAAAAAGAAGCACATCATATCATGGCTGCTCTTGAAATCTATGTTACAGGCTCCCTCAATGTATTCAACCACCGTACCAATGTGGATATTAATAATCGACTTGTCTGCTTTGATATTAAAGAGCTTGGTAAACAACTAAAAAAGCTGGGTATGCTCGTGGTACAGGATCAGGTTTGGAACAGAGTAACGGTCAATCGTTCAGAAAAACGATCCACCCGTTACTATATGGATGAGTTTCACCTTCTTTTAAAAGAAGAACAGACTGCCGCCTATTCAGTGGAAATCTGGAAACGCTTTAGAAAATGGGGCGGCATTCCCACAGGAATCACACAAAATGTCAAAGACCTTCTTTCCTCTCGTGAGGTGGAGAACATCTTTGAAAACTCTGACTTTGTGTATATGCTCAATCAGGCATCAGGCGACCGTCAAATCTTAGCAAAGCAGCTCAATATCTCTCCTCACCAGCTTTCATATGTGACCCACTCCGGTGAGGGCGAAGGGCTTCTCTTCTATGGAAATGTGATTCTACCCTTTGCCGATAAGTTCCCGAAGGATACTGAGCTGTATCGCATAATGACGACAAAGCCGAATGAAACAGAAAAAACTTAGGTGATGGGCAACAGGGGGACAATCTATCCCCCTGTCGATATTCAAAAGACTCACTTTTCATTTCACAATATGGTAAAAAATGATACAATGAACGAGAGGTGGTGAGAAAAATGGCAACACTTATAGCAGCAGAATATAAGCAATTTGAAGATATAAAGCACGCTGATGAAAACGGCGTTGAGTTTTGGTATGCCCGTGAACTTTCCAGTGTCCTTGATTACACCCAATGGCGAAATTTCACAAAGGTCATCGATAAGGCGATGTTGTCCTGTCAAAACAGCGGTTTTGAATGCGCAGACCATTTTGTCGAGGTTAGCAAAATCGTGGAGGCAGGCGCAACATCAAAACCGATAAATGATTTTGAGCTTTCACGCTATGCCTGTTATTTGATTGTTCAGAATGGTGATCCACGCAAAGAGCCTATCGCCCTTGGTCAAACCTACTTTGCTATCCAGACCCGCCGACAAGAAATAGCCGATAGATTCAATGAGCTTGATGAGGATAATAAGCGTCTTGTTATCCGTGGCGAGGTCACAAGTTGGAATGCAATGTTAGTAGAAGCAGCACATAAAGCTGGTATCACAGACCAATTAGAATACGCTCAGTTTCAAAATGCAGGCTACATGGGATTATATGGCGGACTAACCGCCGCAGATATTCACAGACGGAAAAATCTCAAAAAAAGCGATAAAATTCTTGACCATATGGGCAGTGAAGAACTAGGTGCAAATCTGTTCCGCATTACACAGACCGAGGCAAAGCTCCGACGTGAACAACCGCAAGGGCTGGAACCAGCAAGCGGCATTCATTACCAAGTCGGACAAACTGTCCGTGAAGCAATCATAAAAAATAATGGTACAATGCCAGAGGATCTACCAACTCCCGAAAAGAGCATTGCTGAAATTGGCAAGGAACAGCTTAAAAAACTGAAAGAGAAAAAGGAACCGCCTATGCTTGATGAATAGAGCATTCTTACGATTTTGCTGACCTCAGCAAAATCGCAATATAGAAAAATTTGATTTTCGAAAGCCGCTTGTAGAAATACAGGCGGCTTTTTACGTGGAAGGAGGATTATTATTTGAGCAAAAAGCAACAAAAACCTTTCAGGCCTGCTGGAAAAGTATCTCGCCTTGCCTTTTCAGAAGAAGAGCGTGCTGATCCAGCCCTCGAAAAGTCCCTAAAAAAAGCAGAGAAAGCTGCTGATAAACTAGAAAAAGCCCATGCAAAAATACCAAAAAAGAAAACACTTGTTACAGAACGCACCCAAGATACCAGCACAGGCAAACGCAAGGTGCGTTTACACTTTGAAGAAATTGATAAACCAAAGCCACCTTCCAAGCTTGCCCAAGGCATCAAGTCCGTTCCTCAAAAAGAGCTGAATACTCAAATCCATAAAGAAATACGAAAAAGCGAGCAGGACAATGTAGGCGTAGAAGCAGCACATAAAACAGAGGAAGGTGCTGAATTTGTAACTAGGCGTTTAAGCAGTGCTTATCGCAGTCATAAGCTCAAGCCTTACCTACAGCTTTCAACAGCAGAAAAAAACACAGTAAAAGCCGAGATTAACTACCTTTATCATAAGAATTTGAAAGATAGTCCTCAGCTTTCCTCAAACCCGCTTTCAAGGTGGCAACAAAAACAAAGGATTAAAAAGGAATATCTCGCTGCAAGGTACGGCAAAGGAGCAAAAACCACACAGCAAACAGCTACTCATACTAAAAAGGCGGCTACAACTGTAGCAGAAACTGCAGATAGACTTATTCAGTATGTTGTCAGTCACCGGAAAATGGTATTAATGCTGCTTACCATTGCTGCTGTAATCATTGTAATAATGAGTACGGTTTCCTCCTGTCAACTCATGCTTCAGGGTGGCTTAAACAGCATTATAGGTACTTCCTACACTTCTGAAGATGCGGATATTGTTGCAACCGACAACAACTACACGGCCCTAGAAGATGCCCTTCAACAGCGGATCGACAACATTGAAAACGAGTATCCAGATTATGATGAGTATCGCTATGATCTTGATACCATCGGGCATAATCCCCATGAGCTTGCAGCCTACTTAACAGCACTGCTCCAAACCTACACGCCCAACGAGGCACAAAGTGAATTGCAGCGTGTCTTTGATTCCCAGTATAAGCTGACTCTAACTCCAGTTGTGGAGGTGCGTTATCGCACAGAAACAAGGACGGACACCTGGACGGATGCGGAAGGAAATCGGCACAGAGATACCTATACCGTTGAAGTCCCTTATGATTACTACATTTTAAATGTGAAGCTTGATAATTTCACCGTCACTTCCATCGCAAATAGACAGCTGAACAACGAACAGCTTGAAATGTACAGTGTCTATCTTGAAACACGAGGCAACAAGCCTTTTATATTTGGAGGCGGCACGAACAATTCTGCTCCTTCTACTGATTTAAGCGGTGTAAGGTTTGAAAACGGCACACGGGCAGGCAATCAAAATACTGTGAACATTGCAAAGGAGCAGGTCGGAAACGTAGGTGGCCAACCCTATTGGTCATGGTATGGCTTCAATAGCCGTGTAGAATGGTGCGCATGCTTTGTATCGTGGTGTTTAAATCAATCTGGATATAGTGAACCGAAGTTTGCCGCCTGCAATTCTCAAGGTGTTCCTTGGTTTCGTGACCACGGACAGTGGGCAAATGGCAATTACAAGGACCTAGCTCCCGGCGATGTCATTTTCTTCGATTGGGAAAGTGATGGTAGCGCAGACCATGTAGGCATTGTCATCGGTACAGACGGCGAGCGCGTTTATACTGTTGAAGGCAACAGCAGCGATTCCTGCCGTATCAGGGATTACGACCTAAACAGCACTGTCATTATGGGATATGGATTAATGAATTGAAAGGAGATCACCAATGAACAAGCTTACTAAACTCCAAAAGGAGATCGAAAAGACTAAACAAAAAATATCCGAGCAGCAGACGAAGCTTCGTGAACTGGAACATCAAAAAACTGAAATCGAGAATACTGAAATTGTAGAGCTTGTCCGCAGTATGAAGATGAATACTAGCGAGCTTTCCACATTCTTAAAGGCGTATCGAGAGAAAACCGATGCGCCTATTTTAATGCCCGCAACACAGGAGGATATTGACCATGAATAAAATTAGAACAAGGCTTTTTACCGTGCTGCTGACGTTAGTAATGAGCATCATTATATTTCCCGTCGCTACTTTTGCAGGAAGTGGTGAGAACATCGATGAAACACCAAAAGCACCCGAAACACCTATTCCAGTTACCATGCCTTTAACACCTGAAGGAAACCTGACTCTCGTGGACGATATCAAGGTGGAAGAATCCACCGAAAAACAGTTTGTGACACTCCAATCCAAAAACGGCAACTACTTTTACTTAGTCATTGACCGTTCAGGAGATAAAGAAAACGTCTATTTTCTAAACCTTGTAGATGAAGCCGATTTATTGGCACTGATCGAAGACGATGATAAAAAGACTGAGCCACCCAAGGTGTGTACATGTAGCGAGAAATGTGAAATCGGGAATGTTAACAGTAACTGCCCCGTTTGCACGAACGATCTAAACCAATGTGTCGGCAAAGCATCAGCGCCTGTCGAAGAAGCACCTGAGAAAAAGAGCAACACTGGCGAACTTCTTATCATTACGCTTCTTGTAGGCGGCTTGGGTGGTGCATATTACTTTTTCAAGATGCTTAAAAACAAGCAAAAAACCAAAGGTGATATCGACCCTCTTGATTATGATTACGATGAAGATGAGGATGAAGATGATACCAATGCCACCGAGGAAGAATATGAAACTGAAGACGACCTAGAAAGCGAGGATGATGTTAAGTGAGTCCATTTACTGATAGCATCAATAAAAAATCTATAAATAGAAAGCCTCAACCTGGGCAGGATAACAAATCCCCTTCCCCTTCCACCGAAAAGTGTTCTAAAAAGGAGGACCGATCTCAGCATTATCGTGGAATCATCTTCCTCCCAAAAGAAAGGAAAAAAGGCGAATGAACTTAGTCATAACAGAAAAACCATCTGTTGCACAGAGCATTGCTGTCGTTCTTGGTGCAACCAAAAGGCATGATGGATATATGGAGGGTAGCAACTATATCGTATCGTGGTGTATTGGACATCTGGTGGAGCTTGCCACTGCTGAAACCTATGATGAACGCTACGCGAAGTGGGATTATGCCGATTTGCCTATACTCCCCGAAAACTGGCAATACGTTATTTCTAGGGGTAAGGAAAAGCAGGTTAAAATAATAAAAGAATTGGCAAATCGAGATGATGTGACTTTTGTTACATCTGCCACCGATGCAGGGCGTGAAGGCGAACTGATCTTCAGGTTAGTCTATGAGAAAATTGGCTGCAAAAAACCTGTAAAACGTTTGTGGATTTCCTCAATGGAGGAAAGTGCCATCGAGGATGGCTTCAAAGCCCTCTGTGACAGCACCCATTATGATAACCTCTATTATTCTGCGCTTTGCAGAGCTAAAGCTGATTGGATTGTGGGCATCAATGCCACAAGAT
>CAKMKB010000188.1:0-2591 GCA_927435965.1 uncultured Clostridia bacterium | reverse complement strand
CCTGATTGTGATTCAAACCTGCTACACTATAGATTTTCGTGATTTCTAGAGATTCCTCAAAGGTCAATTCAGGCAGAATAGACGGAATACGCTTTGCAATCATTGTTTTACCTGATCCAGGTGACCCAATAATCAATATATCAATGGCGTTCTTCCGATGGTTATATCCTTAAGAGATTTGAAGATTTAGATATCCATGCCAACAGTGAACTAAATCCAACTCAGACCAAAAAATATTGCAGGCTGACAAAAGAAGCGGAAGAGATTCTGAAAATATCTTATAAGAAGCTGTCACTCAGTGTTAGAGCCTATACCAAAATCATCAAGGTAGCGAGAACAATCGCTGATATGGATGGGTGTGATATGCTTGAAATGAGGCATGTTGCAGAAGCAATTCAGTACAGAAATATAGACAAAAAGTTTTGGGGTTAATATTCATTGTTTAAAACAATTAGATGGTGTATAATAAAGATAATAGTTCTAATAATACATGGGAGTTGTTTGGATTGGATAACCTGATCGTTATTATAGGTATCGCTGTATCTATTGTTTTAAAGATCTATGATTTGTCCGTACGAAAATCATTAGTCAACGAATTGACAAAACTAAAATCCTACAAAAGAAAAATGATGCTCAAATTTGAAGTGTTGATGTATCTTGTTTTGTTCGTTCTAAGTCAAATAACAACACAGAATACTTTGCTAACATCTATTGATCCACAGAGCATGTTTACTAGAAGTTTCATTGCGTTTTATGCCTTGGTAATAACTACTGCAGTATTGGTATTAAACAAGATAATTATCAAGACGATTTTTATAAACTATCTAAAAATTTTATCACTTACCATAGCGATTATTTCATCACTATTTTTCGCTTTGAGTATTGTATCAAAAGATATCGGTATCGGATTTGTAAGCCCTTTGATGATTGCCTCAATATCAGGAGTAATTCTTGTGATTATTCTGGACTCATTTGTCTATTCAGTACATGATGTTTTTATTAAAAAACGCTTCAGTTGTGTTGGATACTACAATTTTGACGGCAGTTTCAGAGAAGTTGTGGCGGATGATGTGCTGAAAGATGAAGATGCCTACTATTTCATCAAGTATCCGGAAACAACTCTTGAAAGTAGTGTCATAACAGTTATTCCAAGCTTTAACGTCATCAACATCAGCATGGTGGAAATACAATCACCTAAAAAAACTGCCAATAAAACAACCTGATAATTGTTTGGATAAAAACGCTTGCACCTATATCTAAGTTATAGATGGCTTGCGTTTTTTTGTGCCAATAACGGTGTGAAGGGATAAATATTTCTTTACAATAACTATGAGGTGTGATAATAATAGAAAAGAGACTGTTGGAAAATACCTGATAGTCTTTGTTAAATTAATTGAAAAGTAGGTTTGTATGAACAATTTAACAAAAAATCTGGTTATGCTAAACTGCGTTTTCGGACCCAACAACAGATTGATTGAAGAAATTGATGACCATATAGCTTTAGGTGATATTGATAATCCCAATGATTTGTTAGAGGTTTTAGAGGGTTTCGCATTTGTCGATGAAAAAAAGATTTTAGACCTGTCTATGTTCATAAATCAGAATCGATTAGACTTTTTTCTGGAATATATGATTAAGGAGAATATTAGAGTATGCACCATATTTGACAATACCTACCCTGAAAGGCTCCGATTAATTGATGATAAACCATATGTTTTGTACTACAAGGGTTCTCTCCAGGAAATGGAGGGAGAGCGAACACTCTCTGTTGTCGGATCGAGGAAGGCGACTTCCTATGGCAAATGGGTAGCCGAAAGCTTCGTTGCAGAATTATGCGGTCATGGCTTCAGTATTGTTAGCGGGATGGCATACGGGATAGATTCAGTAGCCCACCAGACTGCTTTAAAAAGCAATCAATACACCGCTGCAGTTTTGGGAAGTGGTATTGATGTGATATATCCCAAAAGAAATAAAGACTTATATGTTGATATATCAGAAAGAGGCTCTGTAATAAGTGAATTTGCACCAGGCTTCAGACCGCTCCCTTTCAATTTTCCTTACAGAAATAGGATTATAAGTGGTTTGAGTGATGGCATCCTGGTGGTCGAAGCAGGAGAGAAAAGTGGGACGCTGATTACTGCAACTTATGGATTTGAGCAGAACAAGGAAGTATTCGCAATCCCCGGAAATATAGACAACATCAACGCTAGAGGCACAAATAGGCTCATAAGGGAAGGCGCTAAAATAACAACCTGTGTGGATGATATTCTGGAAGAGTTCAGTGTCAATGTCGATGGCATTGAAGATTCAGTTGAAAAAAACGAGACTTTAAACGATATACAGGTTGACATAATCAACTCTTTGAAACAAGGAGAAAAGAGTATCATAGAAATTTACGAATTAACCGGGCACGTTATCGCTGATCTGAATTCTAATCTGACTGTACTTGAGTTGCGGGGGATTGTCAGTCAAGGTAGAGGTAAACAGTTCAGACTTAGCAAGATAACAAAGGAAAGATAAAACCTCTAACAAATCATTGGGATTATCAATATCACCTAAAGCTATATGGTCATCAATTTCTTCAATCAATC
>CAKMKB010000187.1:0-6934 GCA_927435965.1 uncultured Clostridia bacterium | reverse complement strand
ATAAAACAAAGGATGCCTGGCATGGAAGCCTAACATGCCATCACTCATTATCAAGAGGCTTTCGCGGCATAAACGCTGCCGATATTATCATCGGGAGTTGACGTATCTAAATATTAATACACAAGAATATTTAACAGGTCCGTGTCACATATGTTTGACGTCTCTAGAAAATAAATAATTTTGGCATCAATCCCTTATTGCTTAAGAAAAAATAATATGATATGATATTCTTCGGAACAAACATATGCCGAAGTGGCGGAACTGGCAGACGCGCTAGATTCAGGTTCTAGTGAGCGCAAGCTCGTACAGGTTCGAGTCCTGCCTTCGGCACCAAAATGAAATAGACTGGTCAATTGACATAGGTCTATTTTTTTGTGTATTAATCCTCTTGACAATCCGACACAGTGTCGTTTATAATAAATACGACGCTATGTCGGATTTATTATAATCATATAAGAAAGGATGATAAATTTTATGAGAAGTTATAAAAGTGCAGAAGAGAGAAAAACTGAAATACTGGAGACCGCTTTGGATCTGTTTTCAAAACAAGGTTTCCAGCTCACAACCATGGAGCATATTGCTTCATCTATAAAAATAGCAAGATCAAGTTTGTATGAGTATTATAAATCAAAAGAAGATATACTTTACTCACTGATAAATGAAGTGGTGGAAGAAGAAAATGAAAAGCCCCTAGAGGGTCCAATTCGGACTCAACTGGAAACATTGGCGGCTGAGTCCATAAACAGACTGCAAAACAACTTCACCCTATATAAGATTCTTTTCCAGGAGTTGCCAACATTGTCAAATCCAACATCAGATAAAATCAGAACTTGGCAAGGCCACTCAATGATAAAGGTACAAAAGGTCATTGCAAAGGGAATCGAAGAGGGAGTTTTTGATAGCAACCTTAAGACTGAAGATATGGCATTTGTTTTTAAGGCGTTGATAGGTCAGCGATTAGCTGATCTTCTGATGACAAATACCCAAGTTGTACCGGAAGAAGAAGCAAAACGCTTAATTGGTTTAATGTGGTTGGGTGTCGGGAGGTAGACTCATGAATGAATTAATTAAGACTTTTAAAGGTTCGGAAGTAGAACTAGAATATCTATTAACTGGAGAGAATAACTCCGAAGTTATAATGTTTGTACACGGTGCCGGCGCCAATCTTCGACAATATTTTGCCCAGCATGAACACTTTTTCGACCAATACACAGTGCTGTCAGTGTCACTGCGGGGTCATGGCTTGTCTAGACAACCAAAAGTGAAAAGTGGAGAACACTACACGCTGGAAAGGAACAAAGATGATATTTTGGAGTTGCTTGAGTTCTTAAAGATTAGCAAGATTCATTATGTTGGCAATTCAGCAGGAGGCATTATTGGATTCTACATACATGACACAAATCCGCACCTGTTAAAAAGCATCACTACCTTTGGAACGACCGGCGAATTGCAATATTCAGACTTTACAACTAAAATCATCTCAGGGATAGATAAAATGATGATTCGATGGAATCCAAAACGCTATTTTAGTTTTCTGAGCAAAAATATCTCCAAGAACAAGTCAGTTCAAAAAGAGGTCTTAGATATGTTTATGATGTCAACTGAAGCGGTCCCATACATTCGTTTGAATCTAGGGAATTATTCATGCCTGAATATAATCAAGAATATGAACATTCCCTACTTGTTAATCCGAGGAGAACAGGATAAAGAAATTAATCGAAGTTTGGGAACCACACTAGAGGTTTTAACGACTAATAAAAGGGCAACGGTTGTCAAGCTTGAGGAAGCTGGTCACATAGCCAACATGGATAGACCAGATGAATTCAACGAGATTCTAGAAAGCTTTTGGAAGCAGATACCAATAGAGAACTAGCAAGTTGATTGCATAAGCGGAGCCTCTAGAAGCAATAAATCGATACTAAAAGCGGTAGAAAACGCATTGAGTAAAGCTGATTAGTAGAGATATTCCGCAAATAATTAATAGAATTCAGGAGATAAAATGAAAGTATGATGGATTTAAAGAACACTTATATAATGAAATATGAGAAATTTTTCGGTAAGAATGTAATGGAGTTTGCACAAAAAAAACTTCAAGAAGAGTGGATTGACTCTGCAGGTGGCAAAATCCACTTAGATATTTTCGATAATGAAATTGAAGCGCCCACTATAGTGTTTTCTCATGGTATGGCTGGCTACGGAAGACTACTTATACCTTACGCCCATAGATTATTTTCACACGGTTTCAATGTGATATTGCCTGATCTTAAGGGTTATGGACATAACAAAGGACAAAGAGGACATTGGAAATGGAATGATCTTGTTGACAACTTGGTTGATACCTCTCACTATGCAGCGGACAGGTATAAAGGTGATATTTTTCTTGCAGGAGGAAGTATGGGTGGAGTAGTTGCTTACCATGCTGTCTGCAAAGGCGCACCAGTTAAAGCAGTCTCATGCTACTGCTTGTTTGATTTTCAGGATATGGAGCTTATTAAAGAATCATCTTCATATGGTCCTTTTACTTCGCTGGTTAAGTCTAGCCTGATGTGGTTAAGTAAAGTTGCTCCTAACTTCAGTATTCCAGCATCAAGTGTATCTTCTTACGATAATTTATCAGATAATGCTGAGTTCAATAATCTTGTTAAAAAAGACCCTCTTGGCGGAAATAAAATGACATTGTCAGCAGCAGCTGAGATGACAAGTGTTGTATTAACTATACCATTTGAAGAATTTAGATCTGTACCTATTTTGGTAATTCAGCCTGGGGAAGACAAGATGACACCTGCGAAATTCACTAAAAAAGCATATGATAAACTTGGAACACAAAACAAGAAGTATGTGGGACTTGAAGGTAGAGGTCATTGGGTTTTGGATGATGAAGGTGTTGATCGAATATGTTCTGAGATGAAAGAGTGGTTTTATACTGAACATATCTTTCCAGTAGAGTAGTTACAGATTGAGTTTTTTGAATGCTGTCTTTATTGTGCAGAATTTGAGAGGAAAAAACTACAGTCCCCGAGAATCGGAAAAGGATTATTACAGAAGGGTTAACCGAAATCAAGATATGAATATGCAGATGACCAGCTAGGAATTAAGGCTGTGAACACAGTTGCAATAATATAACATAAGGTTATAGAGAAGTAATGATGGGAGGTGATGAGAGTTTTGGGGTTGAATAGCTTTCAATTGAAAATAATTGCAATAGTATTAATGGTTTTAGATCATCTATATACATTTATCCCTCAAATGCCGCTAATATTTACGTGGTTAGGGAGATTGGTTGCACCAATATTCTTCTTCTTTGTGGTTGAGGGCTTTTTTTATACCAGCAATAAGGGAAGATATCTAACTCGCTTATTGGTCTGGTCGGGTATCATGTTTATAGGAACCAATATCATTAAATATGTTTTCCCTTCAGATACTCAGTTGGGTTACAATATATTTCTATCATTATCTATGGCAGTTATTCTGATGATGATTTTTGAGTGGATCAAAATTCAAGAAAGATTAAGTACTAAGAGTATAGGGGTACTGTTTGCACTTATAATTACCATTATTAGCCTATTCACCGAAGCTTCAATAATAGGCGTTATAATGACAACTATTTTCTATTACTTTAGAGGAAGGAAGTTCTTGATATCAATGAGCTACATAGCTTTATCTGCTGCACTACTTATTCCCGTAATCTTTAATCCTCAAGGGATGGATGTCCTTAGATTAGATGGGTTTTACAGTCAGTGGTTAATGGTTTTTGCCTTACCCTTTCTATTTCTTTATAATGGGCAAAGAGGACCAAATGGCCTAATTGCAAAATATATGTTTTATTTCTTCTACCCCCTTCACCTTTGGATAATTTATCTGGTTTCTAATTTCTACACATAGGAAACATTTACGTTTGAGTAAAAAAAACGAGTTTAGTTATGGAGGTGGATAGAAATATGAAAAAAAACTACAAAACATCGGAAGTGGCAAAAATCATTGGTATTCATCCGAACACTGTACGCCTTTATGAAGAACTTGGTCTTATACCTAAACCTATGCGCCTGCCTAACGGATACAGGATATTTACCGACATCCATCTAGAACAATTCAAGCTTGCGAGAACCGCATTCAAAGTGGAGATTTTGCAAAGTGGACTGCGTAAAATGGCGGTTGATATTATTAAAACAGCTGCAAGTGGTGATTTTGATAAAGCACTTCATCTTGCAGAGTCATACCTGGAGACAATTAAAAAAGAGCAAACAAACGCCGAAGAGGCCATAACGATTGCGGAGCAGATCATAAAAGGCAGTACACAAATTGATAACAGTACCTTCTTTACAAGAAAAGAAGCTGCCAAACACCTTCAAATATCAATGGATGCTTTAAGAAATTGGGAGATGAATGGCTTGCTCACAATTAAACGAAGACAAAATGGTTATAGAGTTTATACTGATGAAGACATTAGACTGCTTAAAATTATTAGATCTTTACGTTGTGGGAATTATTCACTTGCGGCAATATTGCGCATGCTAAACGCACTGTCCACCAATCCCAGCGTCAGTATTCGTGAGGTGATTGACACACCAAAAGAAAGCGATGATATCATCTCTGCATGCGATCAATTGCTTACATCATTAAAAGATGCAGAAAAAAATGCGGACAATATGCTCATCCAACTAAAAAGAATGAAAAAACTTTAATTCCAAACCCTCCACTATAACACCAGACTTTAATCTGGTGTTATTATTTTGCTTGAACAAAAATCAGGAGGTTGTTAAGTATGGAAGAAACTATTAAAGTTGTAAAACTGAGCAAGTCTTACTCCCACATCAGAGCAGTCGAGAGTTTGAATATCTCCGTTGGTCGTGGTGAAGTATTTGGATTGCTGGGCGCAAATGGTGCAGGAAAAAGCACGACGATTGAATGCATTCTGGGAACAAAAAAACAGGATAGTGGAAGTGTATCAATCTTGGGAATGAATCCCAGGCAAGACCGTAAAAAACTGTTTGAGAAGGTCGGAGTCCAGTTTCAAGAAGCCAATTATCAGGAAAAAATCACTGTCCAGGAGCTCTGTGAGGTGACTCAGTCTCTTTACAAAACTACCTCTGGATATTTGGCATTATTAAAACAATTTGGGCTTTCAGACAAACTTAAGAGCCAGATTAGTGAGCTGTCTGGAGGACAAAAGCAACGATTGTTTATTGTTCTTGCACTAATCCCTGATCCGGAAGTTGTATTTCTAGACGAATTAACAACCGGTTTGGATGCTAGAGCCAGGCGAGATGTGTGGAAATGCCTTTCTGATTTGAAAGCAAAAGGGCTAACCATTCTTATGACATCTCATTTCATGGATGAGGTTGAGGCGCTTTGTGATAAAATTACGATTTTAAAAAATGGGAAAAGCATCTTTAATGGAACAGTACAGGAAGCCATTTCATCAAGTCCTTTTGAAAAATTTGAGGATGCATATCTATGGTACACAGATGAGGAGGATAAAGACAATGAAAGCATTTAGAACGATGTTTAAAACGGAGATGAAATTATCTCTACGGGGTATGGACATGCTGATTTTTGCTATTGGCATGCCGGTGGTGATAATGGTTATTCTCGGTATACTTTATGGAAACAAACCTGCGTTTGAGGGCGCTGAATACACCTTTTTAGCGCAATCGTTTGGTGCGGTAGCGGCGATAGCCATTTCTGCTGGTGGAGTGATGGGACTTCCTTTGGTTGTGTCTGATTATCGCAATAAAAAAATTCTAAAACGGCTTAAGGTAACACCGACAAGTCCCACTCTCATATTAGCTGTGCAAATTGCAATCTATGCACTCTATTCGATTGCATCACTCATACTTGTATATGCCACAGCAGCGCTATTTTTTGACTATCAATTTAGCGGTTCGTGGATTCAGTTCTTAGGGGCGTACTTTCTAGTGATGATATCCATGTTCAGTATCGGGTTGTTAGTGGGAGGGGTAGCTCCAAACATTAAGATTGCCAGTGTTTTAGCTAGTATTTTGTATTTTCCAATGCTAATTTTCTCCGGTGCTACCTTACCGTATGAAGTTATGCCTACAACACTTCAAAGAGTAGCTGACGTAATGCCTTTGACTCAGGGAATTAAGCTGCTTAAAACCACTTCGATTGGATTGCCGATAGACGGTGTTTTGACACCGATTATTGTGATGACTGTGATAGCATTGATTTGTACTGTTATCTCAATTCGCTTTTTTAAGTGGGAATAAGTAATCTAAATTAGAACTGCAGAAAAGAAAAAAATGCACCTTCATCTTTACTTATGATATAATGATTGGAGATATATTAAAAAGGAGTGATATTATATGAAAGTGCATGATGTAGTAATCGTAGGAGCAGCCAGGACACCTATTGGCGATTTTATGGGCTCATTAAAGAGCTTCAGTACTGTTGAACTTGGCGTGGCTGCAGTCAATGGTGCATTGAAAAAGGCTGGTGTGGATCCCAAAGATGTTGAAGAAATAGCGGCAGGATGTATTTACAAAAACGGTCAGAAGGGTAATCCAGCAAGGCAAGTACAACTAAAAACAGGCATGCCGTCAACCGGATGGGCATATACTTTGGACCAACAATGTGCTTCCGGAATGAAAGCATTTGAACTGATATACCAATCTGTTGCATTAGGTAAAGCATCCGTTGCTGTTGCACTAGGAATGGAAAGCATGACCAATGCGCCTTATCTTTTGCTGAATGCAAGAGAAGGGTATCGTATGGGAGATGGAGCTCTTAAGGATAGTATGCTTCATGATGGTCTTATCTGCGCGATGGAAGGGTATCATATGGGAATAACCGCAGAAAATTTGGCAACAGAGTATGGTATAACCAGAGAAGAGCAGGATGAGTTGGCTTTGATGAGTCATGCACTTTCATATAATATCACTCCTTTTTAATATATCTCCAATCATTATATCATAAG
>CAKMKB010000186.1:0-2068 GCA_927435965.1 uncultured Clostridia bacterium | reverse complement strand
TATAGAGCTGGACATAGCCTCACATAGAGCCAAAGTCAACTCCCTTCTCCAAAAAACCAGTGAACTTGACCAAACCAAGGTTCCTAGAGACCAAAAAAAGAGTATTAATCGCAAAAAAACAATTGCAGGGAGATTAGATTTGATTGGTGTCGATTTAAGAAAAATCAATCTAACGGGAGTGGATTTAAGAGGCGCATTTCTTATTGCAGCAGATCTTAGAGAAATTAACTTGAAAGGTACAAACCTTATTGGAGCTGATTTGAGGGATGCAGATATCAGAGGGGCAAATCTTACAGAAAGTCTATATATTACACAATCTCAAGTTAATACCGCAAAGGGAGACGCTAGAACAAAGCTACCAATATGGCTGGATTATCCTAAAGCTTGGATAAAGAAATAGAACAGTAATCAGGAGACCTAATCATGGATCATAATGATCAGCTAAAGCGTAATGTTGGAAGAAATTACATCTATACATTACTTCAGAATATTGACTTAACCCGAGGAATCTGGATGATTTATCTTGCCAGCAAGGGGATGACTTTAACACAATTAGGTTTGCTGGAGACCATTTTTCATATAACCTCTTTTTCCATGGAGGTACCAACTGGAGTTATTGCAGATGTATTCGGAAGAAAGATCAGCAGAATACTAGGGAGAGTCTTCTCCCTTTTTGGTGTGGTTCTGCTCTTGATTTCAAATAGCTTTCTTTGGTTTGCAATATCTTTTGTTTTTACAGCTTTGTCCTATAATTTAGAATCCGGAGCAGGCGATGCTCTAATATATGATTCCTTAAAAGAGATTGGCGAAGAGAATCAATACATGAGAATATCTGGAAGGAAAGAGATGTTTTATCAGGTAGCAGGAACAATCTCGTTTCTAATTGGAGGATACCTGGCCACAAAAAGCTATCCTGCGGCCTTTGCAGTCACAATCATAGTTGGATTTATTACGATACTTCAAACGTTTACATTTAGAGAACCGACTAATGGAAGACCTCAAGCAGGGGAAACAAGAAAAGGTGTATTTAGAAAACAGTTGACCAACAGTATCCGTGTTGTAAAAAATAATCCCAAAATAGGGTTTCTCATTCTTTTCGCACAATTAATTCTCGCATTCTGCACGTCTATTTTTTACTATCTGCAAAATTACATGAAGGCTGATGGGTATAGCGAGTTCGTAATTGGCATCATATATGCCATTTCTTCTTTAGCGAGCGCTGTGGTCGCACTTAACGTTTATAAAATAGAGAGAAAAATCAAAGAAAAGAAGCTTTTGCTTTTAACGCCTTTCTTGACTGTCTTTTGCATATGGGGTATCGCTATTAGCTCATACTATTATTTATTCTTTATACTACTTATGATTACAGAGGGTATTATTTTTGTATCCAGCAATGACTATATTAATAAAATGATTCCAAGTGAAAATAGGGCAACTGTGCTTTCCTTTGCCAGTATGGTTTTCAGCTTTTTTATGATTACATTATTTCCCATGGTTGGTATCATTGGAGACAGGTACTCTTTAAGCGTTGCCTTTAAGACATTGGGAGGATTAGGTAGTGTATTGGTTTTGATCAACAGCTATATATTGTTAAGAAAATCTAAGAAATAGCATTTAATTATATTACTGTAGTGAGTATTCCATATAATAGAATTCGCCTTTATCATCAAATATAACTCTAACATACTTGTCTTTGATTTCAAATCCAACGTCCAAGTAGCATTTCAAGGCTCTTTTATTGAAGGTTCTAACCTCAAGAGCTACTTTATTCTGAGGGTATCTTTTCTTACACTCCCCAATCAACATTTTCATTATGTCTTTGCCATGACCCTTGCCACAAAAATTGGGTTTTAATCCAACGCCTATAATGCTTTTGCCGTCATTTGCGGTTATATTACCAAAAGCAAAAACAAGAACGGTTAATAGCACAAGCAATACAAATGGAAATGGACCGGAACATACGAAAGAACAGAGAAAAGCACACTGATGTATGGAATAGCAGCAACATAGCCACTGACATGGGTAAACGCACAGGCATGTATCATATCATGAAGGCGATGAGGGGTAT
>CAKMKB010000185.1:0-2097 GCA_927435965.1 uncultured Clostridia bacterium | reverse complement strand
CAGAAGGAGCTTTCTTTTTATGTACAATAGTATACTACACTTTAATGAATTTGGCATAAAAAAAATTGAAAAAGTCATCAAAGATTTCATGGTGACTCAATACTCCCTCTGCTATGCTCCCAAACTCATTGGTTGCAGTCAGCATCCTATAACCAATCGCTGGATGTTTTTTGATTTCATCGTACTCTTCTTCCTTTTCTCTTTCAAGTCAGGGATAATCTTTGGAATATCAATGTCATGGATCTCTTTCATGACCGATTGTTTGCTCACGATGTCTTCTGTTGCTGTCGCTTTCTCGCCACTAAGCCTATAGCTCATATCCACTGCGCTCTCGATGATCTTTATGCTGACATCCTCGCTTTTTCTCATATGGCTGGTTATTCCGAATGCCTTGTCAGCCAAATACTCGCACTCTCCTGTCTTTTTAGACTTGAAGTAGGTCCTTTGGTAAATGACCTCTCCACATGTTGTCAAAATTGTATTTTTTTCTTCTCTGCGTTCTATGTGGTAATCCTTCTTTCTGCCCTGGTCGTTCCTGTATATTTCATCAACCGCTTCTATGGTCTCTTTTATGATCTCTCTTTGCAGTTCTTGTAGTGGCTTTTCCAGATCCACTACCAGGTCTCCCAAGTCCCTATTATTATTCTCCATGAAATCTTTGATGACTTTTTCAATTTTTTTTATGCCAAATTCATTAAAGTGTAGTATACTATTGTACATAAAAAGAAAGCTCCTTCTGTTAGATTTTGTTTGCAAACTCATCATAACACGAAAGAGACTTTCTTTTTATATTTTTTTCCTACAATAACTTTACGCTAAGCATTAATTAACGGTTAAAAATGAAAATACACATAATATATTTACTATATATTCCAATTCTTTGCATAATTTGTTTCTTTAGATTGATAATAAAGGCTTTTATGTAGTATTATTATAAAAAGAGCATACAGGAGGTAAAATTTGAAAATTACATATCATGGACACTCCGTAGTGATGATGGAGGATAAAGATTTCAAAGCGATTATTGATCCTTTTTTAACCGGAAATGGCTTATGCAATGTCACAGTGGAAGATATCAATGAGCTTAGCCATATATTTGTGACTCATGGACATGGTGATCATATAGGAGATACTGTGGCACTTGCAAAAAAAACTGGTGCTTTAGTGATTGCCAATCATGAAATAGCCGCGTACCTAGCTTCAAAGGGAGTAGAAAATATCCACGCGATGCATCTCGGTGGGAGAACAACATTTGATTTCGGTGTGGTAAAAATGACTAATGCAATACACGGATCAGGCATATCAGATGATGGGCAGATGATTGAAGGCGGAAATCCGGGAGGGTTTATCATTGAAGTAAATCACAACAAAATTTATCATGCAGGTGATACCGGTTTGACTTACGATATGAAACTACTTGAAGATGAACACATTGATCTCGCATTCCTTCCAATTGGCGGAAATTTTACAATGGATGTAAATGATGCTGTCAAGGCAGTAAAATTTATTAAGCCAAAAGCGGTGGTTCCAATCCACTACAAAACATTTCCAAATGCGTCACTATCTCAACAACCTTACCCTTTACTGTTGTCAGGCCTTCCACGCCACCTGTATTGGCAAAAGCTGAGATAAAAGATAAGAGCAGGAATAGGGATATTAGTAGTATTAGTTTCTTTTTCATCAACTATTCCATTTCTATAGATTCATTGAAATCAATTACAATAACGACTGAATCCTTTACCTTATTCTTAAATTCTTGAGGATCGGCATTTACAATTGGAAATGTTTTGTAGTGGATTGGAACCACCGCTTTTGGCTTAATAAATTTTACTGCCTTGACAGCGTCATTTACATCCATTGTAAAATTACCGCCAATTGGAAGAAATGCGAGATCAATATGCTCATCTTCAAGCAGTTTCATATCGTATGTCAGACCGGTATCACCTGCATGATAAATTTTATTGTGATTTACTTCTATGATATATCCTCCCGGATTTCCGCCTTCAATCATCTGCCCATCATCTGATATGCCTGATCCGTGTATTGCATTAGTCATTTTTACCACACCGAAATCAAATGTTGTTCTCCCACCGAGAT
>CAKMKB010000184.1:0-37683 GCA_927435965.1 uncultured Clostridia bacterium | reverse complement strand
TTAGGCATGTCTAAAAGCGCTATAAGTATGTATGAAAATGGGAATAGAGAACCTGACTTTGAAACATTAGAATTAATCGCTGATTATTTTAATGTTGATATTAATTACTTATTAGGAAGGTCTTTTATAGAAAACATGTTTAAGAGTAGACGAGTTGCAACTAGCCAATTAGCTGAAATGATGCTAGAAGAAGGATTTATTGAATTATTAGCTAAAACAAAAAACACTAGCTTGTTTCGTATAAAAAAAGAAGTTGAGCGTATCTTAACGTTCGATTATATTGCTTTCTTTGATCTTGATATTGCAGAATTTGATTTAATTAATTGTATTAAAGAAGAAATGTTATCTAATACAGAGCCATTAGAGAATAATATTGCAAAAGTATATTTACAAAAAATATATGAATCAGTTAACAGTGGATTTTCTAGAGATAAATATAATTTTCTCACGTTGATAGAGCACTACAAAGATTTTAAACAATATACAAATATAATTAGACAACTAACATCAGCTAATGAAGATTATATGAAAGCCGACAAAGAATTGAATGAAGCTTTAGGCAGAATGAGTAGTGAAGTATCTGATTACTACCTAAACGAAGAAACCCGGAAGATCGCACAAGAAATATTTGACAACCCTGAGTTAAAGATACTTTTTGACGCATCTAGAAAAGCTAAACCAGAAGACCTAAGGTTCGTTGTAGAAATGTTTAAGAGAATGAAGAAGGATGAAAATCACGAATAATAAGGGGGAATTATGACGGTAATGGTTATATTGGGGGATATGCCTCATCGCATCAAGGCTTTAGCTAGAAAAAATGAAGACGACACCTATACGATAGTCTTAAATGCAAGGCACACAAGAGAGCAGAATCTAAAGAGTTACGAGCATGAAATGAGACACATCGTCAGAAATCATTTCAGCATGGAAGACCAGGTAGGATTGATAGAAATAGAAGCAAGGAGGTGAAACGAAATGTCTCGTATTTATGAAAGAAACGGATCATGGTCCTATATGGCTGAACTAGGACTGGATCCAATCACAGGAAAAAGAATCAGAAGATCTAAAGGGGGTTTTAAGAAACAAAAGGATGCAAAAGAGGCACTGACCAAAATAATGGCTGAATATTATAGCGGGGAGCTGCGTGTTGAGTCAGAAATAAAGCTATCAGATTTTATTGACGAGTGGATGAAACTGTACGAAGCGACAGGTAAAGTGAAGATAAGCACCGTTAGAGTACGCAAGCATGAAACCAATCGGCTCAAGGCTTATTTTGGCATTGCAAAACTTAGAGAGATCACTCACAAGATGTATCAAGACTTCCTTTTCAGCGATTCAAAAGATTTGGCCCATAACACTTTGACCGGTGTGCATAGAACCGCAAGGATGTTGTTCAGGAAAGCCATAGAGCTTAAATACATCAAGGAAGACCCTACGGAGTATGCTGTGGTACCTAAGAAGAGAAAAACCGTTGAGGAGCTTGAAAACGAATCACCAGTGCCAAAATATTATGAGAGAGACGAGCTGAAGGTGTTATTGAACGCTGCCAAGGAATACGACCCTCAATTTTATGCCATCATGTTTGTGCTGGCCTATACCGGTATGAGAGCAGGTGAGCTTTGCGGTTTAAAATGGAAGGATATCGATTTTAAGGATGGTAATATCAGCATCTACCGTACGCTATACAACCCAAGCAGTAATGCCCTTAAATATACTCTCTTGACGCCCAAGACGAAAACAGCGCGCAGGACCATCAAGATTGATAAGGATGTAGTAAAAGTATTGAAGAAGCATCGGGTAGAGCAAAAGAAATGCAAGCTGAAATGTGAGAAATGGCATGACAAGGATTTTGTCTTTTCGTCTATCCTGCACCCCGGATATCCATACCTAATTAAGACAATAGAGATGGCGATGGATCGGGTTATAAAACGCACCAACCTCAAAAGGATAACCCCTCATGGGCTAAGACACACTCACGCATCTCTACTCGCTCAAGCTGGTGTCGGACTTCAAGAGATCATGGATCGTTTAGGTCATTCCGATGACCAGACGACCAAGAATATCTACCTACATGTTACAGAGACAAAAAAAGAAGAAGCCGCCCAAAAGTTTTCTAAACTCATGAACGACTAATTTTTTGGGCAACTTTGGGCAACAAATGGGCAACAAACCCACTTTTCAAATCTGTAACCCTTGCAATTACAATGGTCTAGGCTCTGATTACATCATTCCTGGCTTGATGAAAACGAGTAAATTCAATGCTTTCAGGTCTATTGAGTTATGCATTTCAAGCTTTGAATGTAAATACCTTATACTGAATCTATCGAGTTAAATTAATTTGGGCAACAGATAGGCAACAAAAAAAAAGACCAGGCTAATTGGAGTACCTGGTCTTTTAAATTCTGACTACTCCCCTAAACTCAAATCCTTTTCCAATAGGTTCTTTGCTCTATTCATCTCGTATACCGCTGCTTCTATAAGAGCATCCAACTCCTGTTCCGTTATAGTTATTCCCTTACTCTTTAAAAACGCAATGACATACTCCTTCTTATCCTGTCCTTTTCCTGCTTGTTGCCATAATTGTTCAGCAGCATTGACTGCTATCTGCACCCAAAAGTATGCCTGATCTATCTGGTCAGCTGTTACCTTGCCTTTGATAAACGGCACCACCTTGTAGGTTAAAATCGCTCCTAAGAGCATGATAAATATTTTCAATAGTTCCATCATAAATTCGTTCATTTCAAACCCTCCTCATTTGTTATTCTATCCAAAGTGATCAACGTCAGCCATGCGGCCTCGCTGTTGGTGAGTGTCTTGTTCTTTACCTTTTCACGCCACTCCGCGCTATTTAGGATCTTCTTGTTTTCTAGATTCTCAATGGTTTTGTGAAGCATATCCCATTGCCATTCATGTTCTAATTTCATTTCATCCTCCTCATCTACTTTTAGAGCATTTATAATCTCATCAAACTGAAATAACTTTCCCGGACAAAACGGCTTTCTGATAGGATCCACTTGATAATGGCCTACAATATGTTCCCGGTCCAAGACAATGTCAGCGCCATAGATCCTCTTGATTTCTGCTATGATGTGTTTGTGTAACCAAATTGTTGCTTCAAGTTGTTTGTCCGTTAACTTGCCATTTGTTTGACTCAATATGCCTTCATGCTCGATACCTACGCTATAATAATTGGCATTGGTTTTCCTATCTCTTACTTGCTTTAGCAATGAATTGCCATAAAAATTGCCTTTTGATGGATCTGCATTTGTTCCGTTAACCCAAGCAGCTTCTTCGATGTCAACGAGCTGCGTTATACGTCCGTCTTGAGCCACAACAAAATGCGACGATGCTTGTGACTTCGGACTAGATAACCAGCTGACAGCGCCGTTAAAAGCACCTTCAGTAATATGGTTTACGATCATGTCTGGCGCCCAGCCTTGTCTGCTCATTCTATTAGGTGTATTGCCCTTGACGATTCTAAACTCGGTCATCGTATTCACCACTTCCCTTTTCTATCTTGATTTTGTTCTCTTCCTTTGCCTTGTTAAAATAAAAGCCTGTCGCGGTTGCCAGTTCAGCAAATACAGCAGGGATTAGATATCTTAGTGGATCTAGATTATTGGTCTTCCAAACCATCAGACAAGCGAACAATGTCACGAATACAACGCCTATTGCAATGCCGGTAAAAATCTTCTTAGAGAACTCCGTTTTGGCTTTCATGTAATCACAACCTTTGAATATACCAAACGAAGAATCCTAACAATGTTAATATCGTTATCGACGTTCCCCACTTGACCGCAGCCACTAGGTTTTTAATCTGAACGCATAACTCCCTAATTTCCACCGTCACCCCGGCTTGAAACTGCTCAAGCTTATCAATCCTTTCCGAATGTCTGTCTATTCTCTTATCTTGCTTTTCTAGATGATGATCAAGCGCTTTGTGTATCTGCTCGCACATCCTTTCGCCTCTGCCTCTATCGTTCACATCAGACATCTTTTCACCTTCCTTTATTGATTTCTGTAAAAATATTTCATTGACCTAAACCCTTAACCCATTGATTTTAAACGCTCACAATCGATTCTCGCGCGTGGTTTTTTAGACACAAAAAGTTTATTCTCTCATTAGATTAAATTTTCACGTGATACCCCTTGTCATAACTCAAGCAATAATTGCACGTCTCTAGTTTCTCAGTTAAGAGTTTGCCTATAAGCTTATTTTGTGTCTCTATTACTTTTTCCTTGTCTTCGACTAATTGTAAAAGATCTAGGTATGCCTTAACCATTTACAACTTTCCACCCTTGAGGATAATCTACAGGACTCCAGGTGTTGCTGTTAATGGTGGATTCATATGTCAGTCCATCAGTATATATCACCTGGTCGCCTGCCATATAAGCGTCATGAGCTCCAGTTGGTTGCGTCCATTCGGAAATGACTCCTGGAGGGAGGACTTCATCAAAAAGAGCAGGGGTGTCTTCAGGCTTCCAATCATCCTGTCTAGTGTGTGCCTGAACTACTTTGTATAGTTTCCCTTCGTCCTGAACCAATTCTCCGATCTTAAGGCTATCAACATCTTCCCATTCTGGATAAAGGTCAACCATTTCAAGCAGCTCCTCGTTGGTCAATTCGTCCACTCTTACAAGTTTACGAGTAGCTTTTAGATTGGCGTCGAGCTTCGACTTCAAGTCGATATTCTCAGCTTTTAAAGCCTTATTTTCTCTCATGACTTCCAGTGTCAATTCTTTGTCCGTTTTAAACTTAAACATTTAATCACTCCTTCCATAATTCAGCGTAGAATTTATCCATATTTTGTAATAATTTAAAAGTATTGCCTTTCTTAGCGTGTGCCTTCCATGATGTGAAACACTCGTCAACATGTTCTCTGGTAAGCTTGCCCCTTTCCACTAGCCTTGACATCCTCTTTAGCTTTCGTCTTTCATGAGATACGTTTTCTTTTCTCAGTAGTCTTATTACCTTACCGGTGTCTGTTAAAAAGAATCGGAATCCCAGAAATTTTATACCTTGCTTAAGCGGATATATTTGTGTCTTTTTAGTATTGAGATTTAGGCCCAGCTCGTGGATTTTCTTATCAATTTCAGCCATGCAATACTTCAGGTATTCCTTGTCATGATGTATCAGATGGAAGTCATCCATGTATCTGGTGTAATACTTGATTCCCAGTTTCTCCTTGATATAATGATCCACACCATTCAACACTGATAATTGAGCAAGCTGGGTTATCTGACTACCTAAACCCATACCTACGTCCGGATCATCTCCTTGGTTAAAACTATCGATTATCTTAAACACATGATACTTACACCAATCATTGTCAATGTTCTTTTCAACTGCTTTTTTAGCTGTAGCATGTGGAGTGCTGCCAAAGTAGTTTTTGATGTCACATGAAAGAACCCAACCCTCAAGGCCATGCTTTCTGAAGTATCTCTGTAAATGGCAATTTAGGCGGTCCCTTGAAAAATCAGTTCCTTTCCCAATTTGACAAGCGCCATTGTCATATATGAATGATCTGGTTACCTTCTCATATAAATAATTATCAGTAAGGCTTCTCTGAAATACCCTGTCCTTCATTCTAGTGCTTACAATGTCCCTTTCCTTGGGCTCATAGATTGTAAACAAGTTATATTTATCAATCTTGTAAGTGCCGTTTAAAAGTTTCTTCCTAAGTATGTGACAGTTTACAAGTCCATTCTTGACAAAACCACCCACGCTGTCCTTCCACATTACGTTTTTCTTGCAATGGTGCATTGATTTATACAGATTGCTAAAACTGCATATTTCCTCTTTTATTGTGTCAGTCATTTATGTCTCCATTTCAAAAGTATTAAGCATTGGGTTAGTGATACCTGCTCAAAAAGCAAATCACATCAATGCTTTTATTTCGCCTGTTCTCACAGGACTGGATAATAGTTCCTTGTTTGTGGTGCACTGATTTCGACTTTATTATAGAAAGTTTACTTTATTACTGGCATTACACACAATCGGGGGCCAACCCATTAGCGTTGTTCGCGTTGTTGTTGTTGATGTTGCCAGTGGTATTCACATTACGCGGATTATTCGAGTTGCCAACATTCGGCGAACGCAACCACCAATTCCTAGATCACAACTATTAACCAATGTTTATTACTTGCCGTATCTCGTGAAGTCAGAATCCCTCCAACTTCTTAAAAGCCCCTGGAGTGCTAGCACTAGACCAGTCCAGTGATCCACTCTCTTTGATTCAACTGAAAATGTTGAGTAAGCTATATCCATCATGGTCAAAAGACCGTAGGTCTCAGATATAGCCTCCACCTGTAAATCTCTTCTTATTTTGAAATCCTCATCCGTTTTTACATAGATTGAATTAGCCTTGTTTATACGATTGTTAATTTCAATTACACTATCCACAATTTTATTTGTTATACACCATCTATACCTCTTTGGAAAGTTTTTCTCATTGCTGCATATTTTGATAGTATAAGCGGCTAGTTCCCTAGCACGTGTAACAACCTCGAGCTGTGATTCAGTACGCTTATTCTTTACTACTGACATTATGTCTCTCTCCTTTACCGGGTCTGTCGACCCGGATTATTGATTATACGATGCAACAAGCGGGGGCCAACCCACCAGCGTAGTCCGCGTGGCTGCTGTTGATGTTGCCAGCGGTATGAACACCCCGCGGAATATACGAGTTGCCAACATACGGCGAACGCAACCACCAATACCTAGCTGCATTACTCAGGTACTTGATTCTGCCCGCAAGGTCTCCATCCATAGCAGCGCCTGCTAATCCTTCATAGAATGCGTAAGGACTCTCACCAGTTACAGTTCCTTCAGTAGTTCCAAATACTTCCACTCTTGATAATAGGAATACCTTATCTGAGAAAGTGTCTTGTCCTTCACCATCAACTGTAGCTTTGGCAACTTGCTTGTTAACTGCTCCCAGTACTGCCACAAGCTCAGGGTCAAGATTATACAAGTATCCAGGGCCAGTATAAGGCGCACTTGTTGGAGCTGCATCATAGGTATGTTTTGATACCCAATTAAATGCTGCTTCATCACTATTTAACCACTGCTTAATAGCTGAGTGGATATATCTATTGTTACCATATTGTTGCCTGTTTGTGTCTGGATTGGTAGGCTCTGGAGCGTCAAACTGACAGTTCATAATGCAGTCATGAGCCTGTATGGTTAAACTATGTGTAAGGGCTCCATCAGTTGGAGTATCATGGTCTATACCAATAACATCCCATACAGTCTCCACTCCATCATAAGACCCTACAAGTTGATCTCCAACTTGAAATACTGTTGCTGCTAATCCTCTTCTTACTATTTCTTGAACCTCGTCCCATGAAGATATATTATGTTGTACATTCTGTTCCAGCTTTTCAACCCTTGGTATAATGTTGTCTTTGTGCTGTGTAATCTCATCAGCATTGGCTTTAAGGGCCCCGTCTATTAAATCCATGTTGTCGTTTGAATCTTGTATGTCATAGTAGTCAGCGCTACCAGGTTTCTTTAAGTTGTAATTTGTGGTTTGGTCCATTTATACCGAATCCCCCTCTCTTATTGTATTGTGTGTATATGCTGTTAATGCTCCATGAGTATACCCAGTCAGTTCAGAGTGCCTTCTATATAGGTAGTGATAAATTAATGCAAGGTGCGCAGGCTTTAGATACTCCAGCACCCTTTCCAGATCGTCCATGTTTGGAGGGATTCCCAGTATGCTTGTAAAAGCTAATTGGATTGACCCATTAAATGTCACATTAGCATCTCCATTGACATAAGAGTCAGCTACAGTCTCAAGCATTTCAGCATCTACCTTGCCAGTGCCCCGTTCTTTTGACTTGATAACAGAGCGCCTGTCAGATAAGGGCTTTGATAAGTCAGTCTTGATTCCCAAGTCCTTCTCGTAGATCTCAAGTGCCCATGTAGCAGTATCAATATTAAGCTGCTTCTCCAGGTCATCAATAGCTGTCTCCAATTCTGTCAACTCGGGCTCACCCGCTCCAAATATTGCCTGGTATATGTTAGACTTCTGCATAAAAGAAGGAAGGTACTCAATCAAAGGTCTATTCATTTAACGTCACCGTCCCTAGTATCGCCACCTGGGTATCTCCAATTGCCACATTTGATGTTCCACCGTTAACGGTTAGGTTCTCATAACCTTCAACACCAGCACTTGCAAGAATAGCAGAACCTATATTCCCGTATCCAACATAATCGCTGACAAAGGCAATGTCTGCAAGGTAAGCAGTAAGAGCATCCTCAACATTGGCCTGTCTTGTCACATCATCAACTGAAGTATCCTTGACTATGGTTACCACTACATTAATTGTAAGAGCAGCAGCACTTTCAACAGTGCAATAGGCCCCAATGGGTGCTTGTCCTTCTCCGAGTCCGGCGCTTAATGGGTCAATGTATTCCTGAACCAGTTCAACCAGTCCAGCGCTTGCAGGTTGCTTGTCAGCATCAATGATTCTGACCTTGACCGTGTTGTCTCCATTCCACAAAGGGTAGGCCTTAGCATTGCCCACACCCGCCACTTCTTTCGCCCAGTTTATATAATGGGCCTTGTTTCCACTCGTTGCAGGAGTCCTTCTTCTCTCGTAATACCTGGCAAGAAGGGCAGCATCTGATTCCGCCTCGAATCCATCAATTGTAGGCTCATCATTAATCACTGCAGTAATACCCTGGATGGTAATAGGCATCAGAGTGATCTGTTCAGCCGGGACATTCCCGTTTGGTCCTGCATCAACTGCTTGAATGCTTACAGTCCCTGATGTAGCAATGATTACCGTTTCAGTAGCTTCAAACTGGATTCCGCTTTCAGTCTCAAACAGATCTCCCTCATTCACTGTACCGTTACCGGTGACAGTAAGTTCACCGACTGCATGAGTTGCAGGAAGTCTTATGATTCCTGTCCTTTGTCTCACGAATGTAGCCAGCTCATCACCTTCAAGGTTCTCGATATCAAGTTTCTCCTTAACATCCTCAAGGCTCTGGTGGGTGTCTTCCAGCTCCTGGGCAACCGGTGCGACCGAATCATAAATAAAGGATCCTTCTCTTTTGTCATACTTTCCAGGGATCCTTGCCAGCATAGCAGATATTATTTCTGCAAAAGTCTTCATATAATCACCTCCGTGTGCCCGTATATGGTCATTGCATCAAGTTTCATTGTAAGTTCAGAGCCTTCAAAATCAACATCAACCTCACCAATCTCAAGAATTGCATCATTGATAAGAAGTGCCTCTCTAATCATCCTGGTCACTTCCGCCTGGACAAAGTCCCTGTCATATACACTTCCGATTAGGTTATGATGTCCGGACCCATAGGAAGAGTAGATGTCAAATCCAACCCTTGTTCTTAGAATCTTCTCAATCCATATCATGATATAATCAAGCTCAGTAACCTCCTGAAGCTTTCCGTCAACAGTTCTAAATTCACCACTCCTAAAGTCCCATTTAAAGGTGGAGTGATTCTCCGGCGTTTCGATTACGTCCTCTGTCTGAAATTGTAGGCTTGCTATTTTTGGCAACATATTATCCCACCTTATCTATCACATACCAGGTCCTAAAATCTAGATCTGGCAATATGATTACCTTATCTCCCACACCGAGAGGGTTCTTAATAGTTAAATTCCTTGAAACAATTCCAGAACCTGTATCGTCTGTATATTGGACCACAAAGCCATTCTTAAGAAGATTAGCCACAATCAGATTCTTCTCTTCAATAATTATGCTATCTCCCCACTTGATTTTAAGTGGCGCAGCTGAGAGAACTTCTCCTACTGTTACATTAACGATGTATGGATTGTCTCTATCTTTAAACAATTGTCCTAATTTCTCTATGCTATTCATGCTATGTCCTCCGGTAATGTAAGCACTAGGTCCATTACATGGAGTCTCCCGGTAACCTTATGACTACAGTTTGCAATCATGTAGCGTCCGCTTGCTCCGGTAACAGGCTCGGTTAAATCAAATAAACGTCCCGATTTAAATGCCGGATCACCCATAAGAGTAATCTTGTTATCTTCGTGTATTCTATTTAATCGTTCCAATAGGATTTTAGCTACTTGCCTAGCTTTCGCTGCATCCTCTTCGTCAATTTTGAAAGTCTGCTCAAGTAGTCCGAATCTGGAACCTGAACTTGTGTCCTGTGCTAACGCTATTGTCTCGTAATTATCGTTTTTACTTAGGATTATCTTTACCTGATTTTTTAGGTTTTCAATAGACCTTGTTCTTTCGGATCCAATTGGATTGTCCAATACATTATTAGCCGCAATATTACTGGCAAGCTTGAAACTTCCAATTAAGACCATGTCTTTCATTCTCTCAATGTAGATCTTTCCTTGTCTTATCTCGGCGTACATCCTTTGTCCTGTTTGTCTCTCGTGAGCCTTTAGTAGATCCGTAATAATATCAGCAGGACTCTTCTGGATAAACACACTTGAAACAAGAGCGGGCATCGGAGCGATTACACCGATAGGCATTCCAAAATCATTCAGTATCTTAGTGATAGCCTGAGTGACACTGGCACCATTAAACTGATAGACACTGGTTGACTTACCTAAATACCAGCCGTAATCATAAGCTACATAGGACACTATATCCCTTCCATTCTTCTTCTCATTCACCACAATCCCTCTGTTAACCTCTTTTTCCTGATTGTAGATTAACACCAGATCACCAACATCAACCGGATTGTAAGGGATGTATTTAGCACCCCCCCAGATAACGCTAAACTCAATAACAGATTTTAGGGACAGATCACTGTCCCAGCTTAAATTATTAACCAAAGGAGTAATGTCAAATACGGAGTTCCCGTCATTTTTAACCAATTTCACGGTAAACACTAGGACCTCACCTCCACAAAGCGGAATTCCTTGAGCTCTAGCGTATATTTAATGTCTCCCGACTTATCGGTGCCGTACTTGAAACCATCAATGGTCATGGCCATGTTAAAGTGTGGCTTGCCGCTGCGCGTAATAATAACCCTAATCGGGACGTGTCGCTCTCTCCATCTTTGAATAGTTTCGACATACTCCATTCCCCACATACTCCTATTAAGAAGAAATGGGTAATCCCTGACAGGAAAGAAAGAATCAAAAGAAGTAGTCACAAGCTTACCTTGTTGAATGATGTTCATGGGTTGATTAAGCCCTATCAGCTCTTGATTCTCCCAAGGATTGTCAATCTCATAGTCAGTAGGAGTAACAGGCAAGAGAATCACTTCTTCATTGTTGTTTATAGAAATATATATTTTATCCATAGACCACCCTCTCCAATCTTGGCAAGAGTTTATCTGCTATCTCTTCGCCGGTCATGTCTCGGCTTGACTGCAGCAGCGCATTCGTGTTGCTTCCTACCGCTTCGGTGTTTCCATCTAATGTTTTAGTGAGCGCCGCCATAGCTGCAGTATTGTCTTCAATGTCCTTCTGCTGCTTTCTTGCTCTAAACTCTTCAATATCAGACATTGTGTTTTTATCAGCAAACCTCTTGACCTGAATTTCATCAATGAAATTCCTTTTTTGATAGACTGGTGCTGTTGTATCAACTTTAGCCGCTCCGAAGTTTACTTTTATTTCTTCTCTATCAAATGCCCTTAAAACAGCATTTATTGGGGTAGCCCATTTTTGAACTTCTCTTTCAGCCATGGAGACTACTGAGTTCCACATGTTCTGGAACAGATGAACAACGCTGTCTCCCAGGAAGGCCGCTCCACTTAGGAAAGAGTTCAACCCGCCTATCATGGTGTTAATACCGCCTTGGGAATACTCAGCTATGGAGTTCCAGGCGGTCTTGAACTTCTGTTTCAATAGGTCTTTGTGTTTTCTGACAAGCACTATTGCAGTGACCAGTAACCCAAGGGCTCCTATTACCAATCCTATAGGGTTGGCCATCATAGCAGCGTTTAGCCCCTGCTGCGCAATCATGGCCCCTACTGCTGCTACCTTGTATCCAACTATAATTGCAGTAGCTGCGCCAAAAACAGGCATGAGGTCGCTGATTGTATCTTTTGTGATCTTAAGGGTTTCAACAAACCTATCAACCCCGCCATTATCCGCCCATGCTGCAATCTTATCAGTAACAGATACGACCTTAGCTTCAATAGCTGGTAGGTATTCCATAAACGAACTGGCAAACGATGATTTAAGCTTTACAACCGTCTTGCCAATTGCATCCTGGAAGCCTCCCATGGCATTAGTCATCTGCTGGACTCTACCTTCATCGGTATTGGCAAGGGCAGCATTCACTCCACCAACGTTTTGACGTAAGACTTCAGCCATTATAGCTGCCTTCTCTGATTCAGTTCCATACTTAAGCACATGCCCCTGGGCCTCGTTGAAAATGACTCCAACCCTCGACAAGGCTCCAAGTTGCCCGGTCATTGCCTTACCAACCATGTTGGATATGTTTACAGCATCCTGTTGAGTAGCATTAAGCCCCTTGGACTGTGCCACAAGGTCCATCATTCCAGTTGATAGGGTTTGTACAGTGTCAGCAGTTACATTAAACGTTGCAAGCTGCTGCATACCTGACATGATGATATCATCAGCAATAACTCCGGTCTTCTCAAGCTCTGTTGCATATGACTGAAGGGATGCAACCTGTGCATCATTTGCTGTTCCAGTAGCCCTAAATACAGCCTGGAGTCTTGCCTGTGCCTGTGACAGTTCGATGTATCCCTGTTCCATATCCCTTACAACAAGGACAGACTTAACAAGGGCGGCTCCAGCTGCAACAACTCCCATCATCCCTCTTCTTAATCCCCACCAGGTCCTCTCTCCATCTCTTTTGAGATTCTTGATATTTTTCTTATAGGTGAGGGTATTCTTATTGATTTTATTCATGGTCGGGGTTACCTGATCCCTTAGGACCATCCGTCTCTCAATTGCTTTACTCATTCACTCCACCCCACCTCTTGGATTCTTCCTCATAAAATAGGATCATGCTGTCAATCATAAAAGACTTTTCAGCATGTTCCAACTCCATTAAATCTCTTAACTTGTGTCCTCGTTGAATGTAGTGATGCAGAAAATACAAATCCGGATCACTACTAATTAGTTTTTTATGCTTACTCCGCCACCAAAACCGCCAAGAGTCATGATTTTGTCAGCAATTGATGCAACCTCGCCAGGAAGGAAAATCAGATCAACAATATCCATCGGCTCAACACATTCAAAAGCCTCCTGAAGTTTCTTGTCTTTCAAGTCCGGCTCTATCATGCACTGATACACAAGATAAGTATCTGCTTTTGTCGCTTCGTCTGCGCCTCTCTCTTGAGCTTCCAGAATAAGACTAGAAGTAGGAGCCTGGATAGTAATCTCACTATCCATTGACTTTATAAACAAAGTTTCCTTCTTTTGCTTTTTATTGGCGAGCTTCTCTTTTTGGGCAATAAGCTCTTGCACTGTCAATTTTTTACTCATCTACATCACCCCTGAATCAAGTCTATTGGATCATAGTCGCTAAAAGCGAAACTTATGTTTTCAGACAGGTTGGTCTTTTGTTCAAACTTCATCAGTGTGAATGAATCCATAGTAACATCATAGATAGCAACCCTTTCAGCTCCAAAAGCGTCCGGGTCAGCCAACTTGCCGACAAGTTTCATTCTAGGAACCTGCCCTCTCTTGACACCCTGTGCCATCTTAGCTGTCATTCTGCTATAAACCTTTTTTATTGTCATTGAGCCTGTGCCATTCCAGCCCGTCTGTTTCTTGTATGTGGCAAGACTTCCTGCCATGTTCACATTCTCATAGTCGACATTGACTACCGCTTCAAAGGATTCAACATCAAGCCAAGGTTCATTGTCGACCCACAAAGTGCCGAATGTGCCATTAATTATTTTTTTAGCATCCATTTAATTTCCTCCTTTACGCTAGTAGTATATCCATGCTCAGGTCTTCCATTGCATCTAGGAACTTAAGATTTCCGTCTAGATAAACATATGACGAGAAGGACATTTCTTTAATATACTGTTCATCCCACTCAGACGTATCTGTTCCAATAGTTTCCCAAGCAAGTCTTTGCTTCTCAATATTCACGCCGACCGTGTTTTCATACGCAGGGTCGAGTACATCGCCTTCAAGACCTCTTAAATAAGCCCTAATAGCAGTAATGAACAGTACTTGATTGTCGTAGCTATTGTTGACTCTTCCCACATACTCGTTATTGAAGGTAGTCCGGATGTCGCTCTTGATAAGGTCCATGCCTTCTACGATCTTAATCTTCTTGAATATGGCGGCTTTTTCAACCGTTGTTGTTGTCAAGCTGTTTACAGCTCTACCAATCTTGATCTTGCCGTCTTGCTTAATAAGGATCAACTCACCATCATTGATAGCCGTATCAGGATCAGCATCTTCAGTTATATTTTCTACTTCATTTAACTGGAAGTAAGTAGCGGACCTGTCAAGTCCTATTCCTGCAAGAATACCCGCAATTCTTCCACAATACTGTGAAGCCGTAAATGTATCTGCGCCAACCTTAATCCCGCCAGTAGTGAAGTTCACGATAGCTTCGTTGTCTGCTGAAGTGTCGGGCAATACCGCTTTGACCATGTTGCCGTTATTTCTCATTGTTTGAACCCAAGTGGATACAGCTGTTGTATCAAGTGCAGCAATACCCGGAATAGCTAACCAATTAAATTGCTTCGTTGAAAGCACATCCAGCTGATCTGTATAATTAGTGTCAAGTCCATCTCCTCTAACTACAATGACCTTAGAAGGCACTCCCAGAAATGCTTGCATAATGAACTTATAATTATCTGCGGTCCAATCAAGAGCATTAACATCGGTTGCGATGTTGTACTCGTAGAACTCATCCACAGCAGTATCATCTCTTAAGATAAGGGCAACTATACCGCGTTGAGATCTCTGAACAGCTGAAACTGCCAGTGTGGTAAATTTTATATCAATTTGGGGTAATCCCATTTCATCAACTCCCTTTTATATTTTACTTAACTCTTTATCTATTTCTCTTGCTACGATGTCATTAAACTGTCTTTCTACTTCTTTCCCTGCCTTTTCAAACACTCTCTTGCCGTGTACGTATCCTATCTGTTGACCATTTTTGACCAACCAGTGACCGTCCTCAATCAGGTGCGCATGAGGAGCTATGCCGCTTGATGGATAAACCCTTACAGTCCATTCATCCGTATCAGATAGCCATATTTTGCCTCTTTTGATGGATTTAAAGTAATTTCCAGTCTTTTTACCGACCCGTCTTTTAGCCTCGGCTTTAACTATTTTCTTGGCCTCATTTCCTACTCGACCCATTACCCGACGAGCTTCTTTAGGGAATTGTATCTCAAATTGTTTCAGTGCTTCGCTGAATTTCAGCAAATCAGTATCATCAATCTCGAAAACGGCATTATCCATTGAAATCCAACCCCTCCATCTTAGTGAATACCTCTCCAGCTCCTTCGTCTACATCGTAGAAGCTTAACTCAAAGGACATTTGCAGCACTCCTTCATTAACATCAGCCTCAGTGTCTCCTGCTATCTTGATGTAGCGGTCTTCAACTTCCAAGCCGGTCTTAAATAACGCTTCAATCTTCTGCTGCATATCCATAACTTCAATCTGGTACCTGTATCTGTCACTAGGAAAGTAGTATATCAGTATTGTCAGCTCTCTTAGAAAGCTATGCTGGTAGTCGGTCCTGTAAGAAGTATCAAACTTCACGAATATAGATGGTCTGTCAAAGCCTTGTTTTACATCATTCTCATTGATTTCAACCCCTAAGGTAAGGAGCTGGGCGTTAATTGCTGTCATTATTTGTTCTAATTTGACCATTATCCCACCTGCCTTACAAACACTTCGAGAGTTTCATCATTTTCGTACGGATTCAAGATAAAATCAATATCAAACCGCTTGCCTCTGTAAACAAGCCACATTTCCGGGGATAGCTCCGGATAAGCAGAATATCTTATGATTATTTTATGTGTAACATTGCTTAAAACCGTGTCTGCAGGCTGATTCATCAATCGTCCAGTCTGAGGTATGATCTGCGCCCAAACGCTCCTCAGTTTATCCGGTTCGTATGTTGTCTGGTTTAGGGTGTTTATTCCCTTGACTTTCCCCCATATTTCTACCCTTTTATCAAATTTTCCTGGATTGATTCGGCTCATATCATCACCTACAGTAAGTTTTTAGAGTGCATGCCTAATATTGTTTGCACGACCATGTTCAGATTGCTCTTATCCACATACATACTTCTGTTGTCATACATGTCCTGACATAAAATCATGACCACAATACTCATATCCTCGTGATCGTCAAGTTCTATATTGGTGAGCCCCGTATATCCGACGACAAAATTCTTTGAGATTGAAATCAGAGTGTCAATATCTGCTAGTTCCTCGGCGCTCATGAAATCATATTCAAGTCTTAGATACTTCGCGACATCATTATTTGTTATTTCGCTTACTTTCACGGGTACACTCCCCTTTTTTCTTTTTAGTTACATTCTTCTCTTGGGGTTCTTCCTTGATTTCTTCAATGTATCCGGCCTTGAGAAGGTCTTGGAGTACGACATCATTATCGTACTCCAATATTTGCCCTTTACGCATTGATAGGACCCCGCCAAAGCCTTTATTGGCTTTTATCTTCATGGGTTACCCTCTCCTTACGCAGATGCCATTACAAGTTTAGCGATCTTTTGTGCGTTCTCTACTTTTGCGTCAACTTCCATCCATCCAACTACACCTACAGCATGCTGAGTAGCATATTTCTCTCTCAATACCTCGATATTAAGATTCTCTGAAAGCTTAACTGCAAGTCCGCTCATGTCGCCGTAGTAAACCGCTGTTGCAGCAATTGCCATTTCTGGCATATTGTCAGAAGTGTAAACAGGCTTGCTAAATAAAGTGTAACCCCACTTAGTTGATGGATCATAGTTTAGAAGGTATCTCTCATTAGCATCTTTAAGCAATCTTATAGCAGTTCTTGTCTTTCTGTTCATAATCCAGATTGCATCCTCTTGAAAGTCATCAAGAACAGCTTCCTGAAGTTTAATAAGCTCGTCTGCAGTAATAGCTGTAGCTGCAGCTGCAGTCACTGATTGAGTTACTCCTGAAAGCCCTGCCACTTTGGTAGCTGTTCCATTTAGAAGTTCCCCTTCCAACCACTTCTTAATAGCCATCGCCATGTTCTCGATTACATGGCTCACTATGTCAAATTGTGAGTTATTCATGAGTGACTTAGATACCTTTGTAAGTGCCCCAGCCAAGAATCCTAAAAGAGTTACTGTTGCATACTTGCCGGAAGTTGATTCAAGCTCCACAAACTCATCAGCATATGCCATTGTTACCTGATTAGTGCTTTCATCGTAATAAGGAATGCTGAAGGTCCCTCCTACATTGTACTTTGTAGCTCTCTCGTATATAGGAGATATTTCGTATACTTTCTTGATGATTTTGTTTGCAATTGTAGATGGAATAACTGCTCCGTTGTCGCCTGTGGTAAGGTTTACGTCCGCCCTTTCCTCAACGATACCTCTTAGGAAGTTTGCGAATGCTCTTTCCTCTGATTCTGCTCTTTTCTCTTCTTTTTCGTTCTTTGGCTCGTCATTGTTAAGTATTGCAAGCCCTTTTGCTCTTGCTTCTGCTGCTATTGTTACATCTAGCTGAGCAATCTCTTTTTCAAGATCCTGGAACTTTGTGTTTTCTTCCTCGGACATTGCTCTTTCTTCTGTTTTTACCAGTTTAAGCAACCCTTGCATTTCAGCAACCTTCGCGTTTCTTTTCTCAATTAACTCTTTCATAACTCTTTGTCCTCCTTGACAATAGGTATTTTTTTCTCGTACTCAGAATAATCTATTTCTTTTTTTAACTTTTGCGTCCTGTCGATAACCTCGATGTCTTCAAATACTGCTCTAACTTCGATCTCCTCTTCATTTTCAGCTCTTAACTCGATGGATGTTGAAGAATACACCGGTGTTTTATTGATTGCTAAAGTGATTTCTGACATAAGGAAATCCTTAACGCGCCTTAACGGCAACTTCCCAGCTCTTTCTTCTATTTCGTCTTTAACCTGAAGCATGTTAAAACTCCAACCTCTTAGTTTTCCAGCTCTTGCCGCCTCGATAACTTCTTTGTCTGTGATTAGTGCATGTGCTCTTAGTCCAACTGCATCCTCCTTTGCCTCAAGAGTTCCTTCTGTTGTTGATGCGACCCTTCTTTCATGGTCTATCAGTAAATCGATGTTCGTCGCCTTTGCTAGTGCTCTTTCAAAGGCTCTTTGTTCAATCAGTTCGATTACCTTGCCTCTTGGCGTTATAACAGGCCTTGACTCTCGACCAGGCACGTTGACATAACCCGAAACATGCAACCCGTCAGCTCTGATTTCCGCTTTCATTGTCCTCACCACCTTCCTTTCCATCAATCCGAATGGCCTTATTGGTATTCGGTGTGTATATAGTTTTATTTTTTACGTCGTATAAGACGCTATCGAGACCCAATTTAATCCAATTTAATCCAAGAGAAGGTAAATCTTCCATAAATCTAACCTCATCTATCTGCATAAAGTTTGCGTCGATGGCCACTTGGTATGCCTCAAATCTTTCTTTTATGTCTCCTTTTAGCAACTCCTTAGTATCGAATGCAAAATAAAAAGAACTCTTCTCATTTTCGAGTAAGATCTCTCTATTTAATCCGCTTTCTATAGCTACCAATACCGGTCTAACTCCCATTTTAAACGAATTGGTATATTCCTTTGAACTTCCTGAGCCATTTATTACATTTTCTGCGATATTGAAAATCTTGCATATTTCTCCTGAATTTGTTCCCTTGTTTTCATTGAGCTGCATTTCAACCGATGTGTTTGATGCCTCCTGAAATTCTAGACCTTCATTCAAGACCATAACATTATCTGTGTTATTGCTGTAGAGATTTCTCCAAGCTTCCTTAAGCGCTGAAAGACCAACTTCGGTCAGCTTCTTTTCAGATTTAAGAAATCCTTTTTTGTTACCCCCTTTTTTAACTAGGGTTTCTTCGAAAATCAAGGCATTATATACCACGCTCAATATCAATCTGTTCTCTTCCGTGATACTTACTCCTCTTGCGCCATCCTTTGAATTTCTTAATATCTTTACAAACTCATGAGGCCAGTAAGCCTTGGCTTGCACATTGATTTTGTAGACCTTGAAAATTGGATCTACGCCCTTATTTATCGATACATGACTTTCGTCCACATAGTGGAGACTTACAATATCATCTAAATACCGATTTATATAAGCATACCCTCCTTTGCCAAGATAGTAATCTCGAATAATCGCCCGCCAAAATTGTACCGCATCCAGAGTATCTCCCGTGTCCTCATTGAGCAACCTGAGTCTCTTATCGTCTTTTACTTCTTCTACTTTACCACCTACATCCTTATAGAGCTTGATTGGCAGCATTGACACCGTATCCGCTACAAAATTGATACAACTTTGAACCGTCGGGATGCTTAGCGCTGCTTCTCTTGTAATAGAATCTGTTCCCAATAATGCGGCTAGAAGTGCTGCATCAACCGAGGGCTCTAATATTGCCTCTTCTTCAGCTCTTTTTTCTTGTTGCCATGGCCATTTCAATCTATCTCCACCTTCCTTTCTACACGACTTGCACTACAAAATCATCCATTCCATATAACATGTCCTGCTGTAGCAAATACAGGGCATTTATCAATGCAACAACCATATCCACCTTGCCTGAGGATCTTTTCTTATTTACGTACTTGTTAAGGTTGGTATCCTCTGTACATTTGGCATTCTGGAAGTTGATTTCAAGCATTTGGTTTTGTTCATATCTGAATAATTTGCTTAATATTGCCTCTTTTAACAGTTTAGTAGGCATGTGAAGGACACTGGAGTGTTGCTTGATCTCCACACATTCGTATCCTGCAGCTTCAAGCTTCTGCACTGTACTTATGGCGTTGTAACGGTCGTATCCTATCTGTTGTATCTGGACACCACACTTCTCTTCAATACCAAGAATAAAGGACTCAACAAATCTATAATCTATTACCTCATCTCCGCAGGCGAAACATACTTCTTGGGATATCAGGCGAGTATAATTAACATCTTCCTTCTTTGACTTAATTTGTAACTTGTCCTTGGGGATAAACCCCCAGACCTTGCTATAAAGGATGCCTTTGTCTTCTGTCATCATTCCAACTGATGTGTTATCCTCGGTTTGTGATAGATCAATACCAAGCCACACTCTTTTACCTTTCCAGAAGGAAGGATCTTCTTTTATAACACATTCCCTAACCTTTGTGATCTCGATATAGCCTTCCACACCTAGGGACTTGTATTTGATGTTATTGTGCTTGCAAAGGTAATTCTCTCGCTTATTCTCATATTCAATGGCGTCGGTTCTCATATCTTTTATTGCATCGAATATATATTGGTTGCTGACGGCTACTGGATTGCTTTGATAGATTATAAGGTCTTCTTTCATCCACTGATCGTCAGTTAGATACACTTCGTCGGGCTCGTATAGTAACGCGAATATTCGGCGGTTGTCCCTTAAACCATCCAAGGCTTTCTTTGCCTTATCTATCTCGTCTATCATCCCGTTGTTGTCATTGGGGTATTGCGTGCTTATAATGATACCTAGCTTGTTGAATAAGGTGATCTGTGAAGATCTCATTGCCTCTATCGGGTAGGAGTCCATAGCACCGGCCTCATCAGCCAGAAATGCATTGGCCAGCTTACCATCCATCTTGTCCTCACTATATGCAAGCGGTGTGTAATCGCTATCTGTCAGTAAACATCTGATTTCACTTCTTAAATTCTTAAATACTCCATCTTCTGCCAGTGCTGGGCTTACCTTTATAATCTTTCGTAATGCTAGCTGCAGCTCTTTTGATAACTTAAGGTCCGGAGCAACAGAAAAGAACCTCGAAAACTGAGGTTCTGTAAGCATCAATATTATAAAGATTACTGCAGCATTAAAGGTCTTAAAGTTCTTTCTACATATCTCAAGTATTGCGGTTATATAGTATCTTATAACCTTTCCTTTATCATTTTTTAGTTTTGTGCAAAATATTGCAACAATCAGAAGCCAGGCATAAGGTTCGATACCTTCATCCATTGGGCATAGTAAATCCGGATGGACCATAAGCTTAAGGATGTTGTTTATTTTCGAATATGTCTCTTCATCCACATACGCGTTTTCATTTTCTCCATGGACTATATCAAGCCACAAGCGTGCTTGTTTTCTTACATACCTTGGTACTTGCCTGTTACCATCCTCAGCACACCACTGCGCATACGAATACGCCACACTATCTTTAATTGCCATTTAGCGCCTTCAGGAGTGGATTTTCTTTTGTGTCCTGCTTCTTTGGGATAGATCTGAGCGCTGAGGCTATTGTCATGATATTTTCTTTTTCTATGTCAAAAAGCATCTTTCTTTTAGCCTGGATTTGTCTATCATAAGCCAGTATGGTTTTTGTAAGTCTATCAACAGTCTTCCCAAATTCAATGATGTAGTCCACTCTTTCTTCATACGACTTGTCTTGGAGTGCATCATCAAAGCTATCCTCTAAGCTGCTTATTATTGAGTAGGTTCTTTCTCTCTTGTCTTCGAAATCTTGCACCTCTGCCTGCAGCATGCAGTATCTATTTATAATCGGTTCGTATATAGCATCATTTTTCTCGATTACATGGAGCAATTTGATTACCCTGAGAAATTCCTTATGCGCGGTTTTGTTGTTTTTAACCTCTGGTCGTTCTTTTATTTTTGACCCGGTTATGAGGGCATCTTCTGCCGCCTTCCGTGCTTTCAATTCTTGCTTGGTCCTGTGTGATTTCTTCTCTGACACCAGTACTGCGTATGGTTTCGCTGGATTTGGCATAGATATACCTCCTTTTCAAAAGTTGATGAGGGAATAAATCGTCTCTAAATAGGGCTGTATGGTCTGGAGCGTTTTTGTTTTTTTTGGCTTCGAACCCCTCGGGGGTACTATACCAGCTCATACCTCGTCTTTATTAGTTTCTTTAATACTTGTCTCTCTATCTTACCCTGGTCAGCTAATTCATGATGTTTCTCGCATAAGGTGATTATGTTGTCCTCATCAAGCCTTAGGTCCCAATCCTCTGATAATGGCACTATATGATGTACTTCAAGGTATTCGTATATATACTGACCTTCCTTCTTACACATGGCACACAGACCCTGATCTAAACTTATTATAATATTTCTTTTTCTTTGCCACTTACCGCTGCTCCTGAACCTAACTATATGTGTCCTTTTCTTTGTGTGTGTAGGTTTCTTACCACAATCAAACTTAGTATCATGTATTCTTCCACACCACTTACAACTCTTAAGCATTCAACCACATCCTATCTTTGGCCAATAGGCCTGAGCCTTGTTATCTGTCCTACTTGATCAACCTGTCTATCTTCGACACAGATGTTTTGCAAGGCTCAAAATGCAAAGACCCGCTGAAAGGGGTGACAGCAGGTCCTTGAATTATAGGAGGAAAATATGAAATGAATCAAACTTTTCCATAGTACCACTTTATCATGATTTTACCCCCTAAAACTGCAATGTTATTGCAAATTAATCTATAAGTCCCAGATCATAAGCGACGAGTGTACACACCTTATTGATCCAGTAGTAAAGCGTCCTTTCCGAACAATTAAGCTCCATTGATATGCCGATAAGCGTATATCTCTTTTCCCAGTAATACATTTTCACGAATTCTTTTTGAGTGCAGTCAAGCTTTGACAGCATGTAATCTACAGCCTTGATTGTCTCTTCCATGCGCTTTAATCTCTTGTTTGTCAAAAGCTTGACAACCTTGTTTTCTGTTATCTTGCTGACTGCTTGGTTTCTTCCTCCGGATCTGTTCCCTGTTGACCCGATGATGTCATCTTTTAATATCTCATATTCCTTTACCGTCTCCGGATAATATCTGATCTCTGTTTCAATGTACTTCTTCAAGTCTCTCCTCATTCCTACCCCCATCTCACTTGTTTTACTCTTCGACCAATCTTTTTATATCCCGCATGTCTCATCAGACCGACACAGTCATAATCCTCTCTTAATTCCCCTAACAAACTGAGTAATTTTATGAGTGTCTCCCTGTCTAGCAGATACATTATCTCCATAAGTGCTCCTTTCTCTACACCTGTTGATTTAACTCGGTTGTAACCTGTTTTTGATGTTTGTAACCTGTCTGTAACCTTTTTAAAATCTCTCTAAGCGTTGATATGACTTAACTGTAACCTCTGTAACCTCTGTAACCTCTTGGGGCAATAGCACCCATCTTTTTATAAGAGAGAAATAAGGCTTACGTTACGTAGTGTAGTGCCCTAGGTTACATAAGGTATTTAGGTTACAACACTACTTAAACTATTTATATTACTTGCTTGTAGCTGTAACCTGTTTGGTCGTTTTTGTAACCTTTGTAACCTTTGTAACCTTTGTAACCTGTTCAGGCATTAGCTTACCTTTTTTCTGTAACCTTTGTAACCTGTCTGGGCACTAGCTAACATTTTTTGATAATTTTCTGTAACCTTTGTAACCTACTCAGGCACTACCTTACTTATAGAAACCATCCATCTGTTTTTGCTCGAATTCACCCTCAATTTCTTCAAATAATTTGATGTTTTCAAGTCCTAATTTTTCAAGCTCAATCAGATCCAAAGCATAACATTTTTTGACTGAGTCGAAATTCACATCACCTAATCTGGCTGGTCCTACATTCTGATTCTTTAAATATTTGCTCTTCTTCAGCTGCTTAACAAAATCGCTTTTACTCAAAACAGGAACATCCCGATTAAAATCTCTCACATATTTGGTCAGTTTAGGGTAGATCGTCGGCAGATGTATGTAGACCTCCAGCTTGTCAAAATCGACCCTCATATTGTACTTGTTTATGCAGCCATTACTTAAGGCCTCATCAATCAGCTCTAACATCATCTCAACCTGTGTTTTTGTCTCTTCGCCACCCTGCAAGACATTTTCCTTGATGTTTTCAGCGATTGCCTTGATTGCGACCTCGATGTCCGGCAGATCCATTCCGAAGCGCTTGAATACCCAGTAGAATATATTCAGTCCGTGAACCGTATTGACGAAGGTGTTTTTAGGCCTGTCCTTAAAATCGGCATATTTCTCGGCTTTCTCGCGGATCTCTTTGAAACCTTCCTCGTCTATTGCGAGTGCTGCTCTTATCAGAACCTTGCCTAATTTATTGAGAATAGGAACATTTTTCTGCAAACTCTCGACCGCAGCTGTGGTCTTTTTGGTCTTGTCCTCCCTTGAGATGTAGATCACATTGGAGCGCTCTTTTAGAGCCGTCTCTTCGTTTAGAAAGCCTTCCTCACCTATGACTATGAATGGCCTGACGACCTTGTAATTGATGACCTTCTGATTCTTCATGCCCTTCCAGGCTGATGTTCTGTCATATCCGTTCCTCAGTAGATTTGAAATCTGATTGTTCTTCCTGTGGTGGAAGCTGCTCGGTTTATACTCTTCCATGACCAAAGGCAGCGTGATATTGGTGCTTGCCAGGTTCATTAGAGCAAATGGTGTCGTATCACTCAGCATGATCTTCTCATCAAAATTCATAAGTGGTAAAATGACCGTCTCTGCGATGGTACTCTTCCCGGCGCCAGATTCCCCGAATATGGCCAGGTGATTTAACTTGATGTTTTTCGCCTCATACTTGCCATTCATTAGGATAGCTCCTATATGACCTAATACCGTATAGACCACACTCGGATGCGCGAAGCCGATCAGGTCGTTGAACACTATCGCCAGCTCCTCTTTTGTCAGCTCTTCAACTTCTTCCAGGTTGCCAAAATGGTCATCGTTCTGGAGTAGGATGTCATTTCTTTTTTGCATCCTCTTGTCATAGCTACCCTGGTGCGTCACAAAGAGCCATTCGTCCTCAATCTTTCTGATGCCACCGACATCTAAGCCCTTTAATGTCTTGCGTTTTTTATAGCTGAACACCCACTCCTTGAGATTGATTAGGTCATTCACCTTTCCCCTGAATATCAAATCCGATGATCCTAGAAAATCCCTGAATGACCTGACATCGTTAAACACATTCACATGCCCGGTCTTCTTGATGATCCGATTGTTCTTGATTCTCATGTTCAGCATGAAATACTCTTCTTCGCTTTCCCTGTTGTCAATCAGATCCACATGATCTATCAGAAAATTGCACACCTGAACCGGCTTAACATTTCCATCGTCGAACTCAAACGAATAGATTCCAAAATTAGGAAAATCCGTCAGCTCCTGCATGTCAAACAGATTTAGAATGTCCAGGCTGTTATAGGCAATGTCTACCAGCTCTTTCTTGGTATGTCCTGCGTTAATCCAGTCCGTCACATCGGCGCCTTTGATGTTCAGCTCATCGATACCCGGAAGCCAATTGATGATCCGGAGCATTTCGACATGACTTTTGAGATTGGCCTTAACTACCTGCACGTGGTTATATCCGGCATCGTCAAAATCGCGTATTAGAACGACTTTCGCACCACTCAGCAGGGCATTGTACTCCTTGTACCAAGAACCGGCTCCTGTTGACGAGGTTGTCGCACATAGACCTAATTTCATCAAAGTGTCAGCGTCTTTCTCGCCCTCTACCAGGTAAACATATTGCTTCTTCTCGATGGCTCGTTTTATGCCTGAGAGGTTATATAAAATCTTGTCGCATTCAACAGGGTTCTTATCCTTGGTGCTCATGATCTTGTTGTCGACTATGGCGCGCTGCACAAATTTCTTCTCGCCTTTTGAGTTCCTGTACTTGATTTTGCATAAGACAAGCTTGCCCTGGTCATCCTCATAGAAGTAAGCATCCTCAAACTTATAATCTTTGTCGGTGATCCATTTGTCATTGTCATCCTTGAATACATTCCCGACATTGTTTTTCTTGATGTACTCTTTCAAGCTCTCTATTGAATGATACAGCTCGTCTTTTAGCCTGTACTCCATGATGTCAACACCCAGCTCGCCTAATAGGACATTTAGCCCATAGTCAGCACATACCCGGCATCCAGCAATGATTTCATCGTCCTTGTTTAAGGCAATATAAGCGCTGGCATGCCTGTCCGTGTGATGCGTACACTTAAAAGAGTAGTTTTCCTGGTCATTGGAGTTGTGGTTCTTTTTCAGATGATCCAATCTATTTAAGATGTCATTGAATAGTCGTTGATTATCAAACTGCATTTACTCACCCCTCTTGGGTTACATATTTTTTCAGGCACTCCCTAAGATGATAGTGGAACAATCCGTTGATGAACGGTCCCGAAAAGTCCTTTGTGACAAAATCAATGCTGATATGGTATCTGGCAATATAGGCATTAAGCGTGGCATAGAATGACACCGGCTTGTATTCTGTGTTGTAGATTCCTGCCTGGATCTTCTCCCAGCTTCCATCTTCCACCATCAAGTGAAACTTGGCGCTGCCTTTCCTGATGAGTTCCTTCTCAAACCTTTCCCTGTCTTTGGTGAGATTCCCCGACAATTCAGTCAGGGATCCCTTCCGTTCGATGACTATCTCATCGTCAAAATAAATTGGTTTGATGATTCCCAGCGCCTGATCAGCCGGGAGCATGAAACTATAATCGCCATAATCCAGTTTTTTTGACTTGTAGGCGATACTTTTCCTATCGAAGAACTTTAGGATATGGCTGTTTGACTGCTCCCTGGTGTCTACCAATATGACCATTGATTTTAGTATTTCTTTTTCTTCCTTGTCTGTGTAGTGGTTTCTCATTCAGTCACCTCTAATGATATTTGTCCATCTATCGGCTTATCCTCGACTTTTTTTGTTGTTCTTTTTAACTTCTCTATCAATGGCATTCTTTTCATTTCCGTAAAAGAAACATCGAACAGTCCACAAGCAATATTGCTTTTTGCCCAATCAGTAGCTTCACTACTGGAAACTCCATATGCTTCACATTTATACCATGTTCTGTTTTGTGTATAGGATTTTAAATTACAACAATCCTTACATTGCCTGCTTTCTAATAAGCCGTATTCTTTGTGCATTGCTTTGATTTTCCTTAAAGCCATCACTCCACCTCCTAAAATGGAATATCGTCATCATCGTAAACCGGAATAAACACATCGTCCCCTGTCTCTTCCTTCTTCTCTTTCTTCTCGCCCCATTCAAGGAATTCAACCTTGCTGGCCATGACATCAGTTGTATAGACCTTGGTGCCATCCTCTTTAGTGTAATTGCCGGTATTGATTCTTCCGTTGACTGCTGTCATCCGTCCTTTTGCCAAATATTGAGCACATGCCTCAGCCATCTTTCCAAACACTATGACTGGAATGAAGTCACACGTTTGTTTTCCTTGCGCGGTGAATTCAGCCTTTTTATCTTTCGATAAATCCTTGTCGACAGCGAGTGTAAATTTGCATACCGCCATGCCTGATGATGCAATAAATCTAAGGTCTGGATCTTTAGTTAGTCTGCCAGTAATAATTGTTAAATTCATTAAATTGCCCTCCTTTGTAATTCATATTTCCTTATATAATTTCTTACTGATTTCACGCAGCATTCGAATACTTCTGCTATTTCTTTAACCGGTAATTCTTTTTCTACATATAACTTTCTTAAGACTTGTTCATCGATGTCCAGTCTATGATTTAAATTATTTTCAAAAGCGTGTATCACATTATATTGGATCGTGCATCTCTCTATATTGCTTATGCGGTTGTTCGACTTGTCACCATCTTTGTGATTTACACATTCATGCCAATACTTTAAAGGAATGAAGGCATCTGCTAGTAAGGTATGAATTTTAAATGTTTTCTTGAATCCATTTTTGTATAATTTCACACATCGATATCCCTCTCCGTTTAATGTGCCTTTTAATATCCTTTCCTTAAGAATTCCTGGCTTTGGTCCTGTGCTTCTTTTTCTTTTTAAACTCTTAACCCTGCCATAATTACTTACTTGATAGTAGCCCTCATATCCTTTGACATCTCTCCACTCTTCGCTTTGATTCATAAACTCCTCCTATTTCGTACAAATGTCGCATAGACACCTGTGATTTTAAAGATTGTTTTTCGCTTTAAGAGCATAAACCCTTTGTTGACATAGGTTTTCTGCTCCTCTTCGTATTGCTTTGGATTGTCAAAGTGCACCTCGATGATCTCTTTCATGATTCTACTCATCGCATCTATCCTGCGCGCATACCTTACATGTGTTAGGTGCTCTCCATTTGCATATTGGTTCGATGTTGTAGCGCTTTGTTATGCGATAGCCTTCTAATGTTTTGGCAACGTTGTAATCGTCCGTTTCATATATGCTCGCTCCATACTTCCTAAACACAGCTTCTGATTCAGAGACCAAACTCAAAGCTTTGAAATTGTTGATTCTGTCATCATATGTTATAACCATTACCTTATATCCCATCTCTTACCTCCTTTGGTGCGAATGGATTGTACCGTGAATATTTAGAGGGTCTTTCTGAAATTGTCTGATAAATAAATCTCGGTGGTTCCAACTTCGTCAATAACTTAATTCCATCCTCTAAGCTTCCCTTGAATTCTATTTCCAAGCTTTCACTTTTGTATTTAATGGTCAATATTTCTTCCATCACTCCACCTCTTTTACCAAGATTTTAACCCCATCAAAGCAAGTAACAATCCTTTTGTTGTCGCCCCACTCATCATTCTTAAACTTCCAGTCAGTTTTAAACGAAATGTCTGAACCTTTAATGTCATATCCAAGCTCTACTTTGACTCTATCGACAATGATTTTCTTTAAATCATCAGCTGTAAGAACTATCGAAAATTCCGGCATTTCAACTATCTTGTGAGAAACCCTTTTATTGACTTCCATCACTCCACCTCTTTTTCAAAATAAAACTTCCCATCAAAGGGTTTAAATTCTATAATCCCATAATCCTCTGCGATTTTGACTATGAATATTTTTCGTATTCTATCTTGAATTGTTTGTATGTTTTTTCTGAAAATATAAATTGGGAACGCGCTTTTGTAAAAATTACATCTTCTACACGATGGATTGTAGTTTGATATATCGTCAATACCTCTCATGTTTTTTGGTATAATGTGGTCTACTTGCATTTCTTTAATTTTTAATTCTTTTCCACAATAGGCACATCTGCCACCATATTTTTCATAAACTTTTATTCTGTCAGATTTTTTATATCCCATCACTCCACCTCTTTCTTTTTACCCCAAGTGATTGAATCTGGTTTAAATATTCGCTTTAGGTCTCCATTATAAAACATCACATCGACAAAGTGGGAATCTCCCTCTCCACGTGGTTCATGGTAAACGATATTAACCACATCTTTTTTGTCAATTTCATAAAAATCTGCATGTTTATCTTGGTACTCCTTATAAATGTTTTTTATTTCCATCACTCCACCTCTTTTTTCAATATTTCAGCTACAGCCTTAATAGCATTTGATATAGCGCCCCACTCTCCTGTTGGAACATATTTTCCATCTTCGCAGTAATGCTTGCATGCGTCTGTTTTTTCTCTATAATCAAGATTTTGTATGCAATTTATTATGTGTGCATGTTCTCTCTTTGGTTTATACCAATGGCAATTCTTACAAATAGTTTCCATCATTCCAACTCCTTTCCTATCTCATCCATTGACCATTCCATAGCTTTAATCTCTACCTGCGCTTTCTCGTTCAGCTCCTTAATGTATTCCGGGATTCTTCCATTACTCCGATTTACCACTATTAGGAGCTGCCTGATCAGTTCTTTTGTTTGTTTCATTGGGATACCTCTTCTTGAAATTCAAGTCTTTTCCCTTGTGTGATCGCGTACTCCAGCTCCATCTTCGCACCTTTTGAATTATTCCAATTATTCAAGAAATATACCTTCTCGCAAACATCAATCATTGCGTAGCATATGTGCATGTATTCCTCGTGCTCGAACCCGTATGGCAGCACAGTAGGATTTAAAACCGTGTCTCCTCGCTTGATTAGTTCAATCTCTTTCTTTTTAAAGACTTCCTTCGCCTTGTCAAACCCTGTAATCTTGCCTGCTATGTATATCTTCATTTACCCTCCTAAAATGGAAACATTTCCAATTCTATTTCTATGTTCTTGTCAGCTACAACCGTTTCGACCTTTGTCAGCTCTTCTATCTCACTGACCATTCTTTTCGCGTCTGAATTGCCGTCCGATAGATGCAGCAGCACTATTTTTCTCACCGTGCTCATGTCATTTGCCTTCAAAAACTCTTTCACATTCTCCAGGCTGAAATGCGATCTTAGAAGCCTGTTGCTCATTGATTTAGGAACCCAGCCTTTATCGATGTTTTCTTCCAGGATATCTTTGATGTAATTGCACTCGACCAGGATGTAATTCAGTCCTTCAAACTGATATTTGAGATAAAATGTGTCTGTCGCAAATAAGAGCTTTTCACCTGTCTTGGTGTCCAAAATTAAATAACCAAGGGCCTCAGCTGCGTCATGCTGCACGTCAAAAGGTATGACGGTAAAGTGTCCTATCTGATACGTTTCCCTTGCCTTGACGATGTTTAACCGGTGATATTCTAGCTCCCTCATGACTGCTGTGCCGGCACTGGTGTAAACATTGACCCCTAGATCAAGTAGATCCTTTGCTGATTTGGAGTGATCCAGGTGCTCGTGAGTTACCAAGCACCCTACCACATTCCTAAAATCGAAACCAAGCCCTCTCTTGATGTCCTTGACGTTTATGCCACACTCCAATAAAAGTTTTTTGCCCGATGATTCCAAGATATAACAATTGCCTTTACTGGAGCTGGCTAACACTTTAAGGTTCATTAGAAGTCCGGTCCTTCGTTGAAGAAGTCATCCTCTTCCGGCTCTGGTGGTGATTCTGTCATTTCGACCTCGACAACTTTTGACTTGTCAAAATCCAGCTTCTCTTTGTTCGCCTTCTGCTTGATCTCTTGCTTAACTTCCTTATCTGGCTCTACGACCTGAGCTTCTGGAATCTCGTCCTCTATATACATGCCACCTAATTCAGATGGGAATGCTTCTCTTAGGGCTTGGACCAATGCGACCTTGCGGATCATGGTTGATGGCATCTTGTTCCAGCTCGACTGGCCTTTGTTGTACTCTGTCATGCTTACCTTTCCGATGGTAGGATATTTTCTGTCCTTCCTATGCACTTCTGCCCATCCACCGACAATCGTATCGCCAGGAGCTGAGAAGCTTCCCTCTAGATCCAGATACTCATCATTTCGCTTGACGATTATCCCGGCTCTGAAACCATCATACTGCTCATGTTTTTCAGCTCTTTTCATATAGGCTTCTTTCGCGACGACCATCTGTGCCGGAGCGCCTTTGAATTTCACCAGGTAGGCTTCGTTTATAAATGGATTAAGTTTCTGGTATTTGCATAGGTTTGTAAACATCACGACCTCGGTATCGGTCACGGCGTCATTTCCTCTTGTCAGATAATTTCTAATGATGGATCCTGTCAGCTTGACCTCTTCGCCGTTTACCAGGTAGGTATTTTCTTTTGTGTTGATAATTTGATTTATTTTTTCTTTATCGCTCATTATGCGACCTCCACTTTCATTTTTTTATCTTTTGTAACTACAAGGCTTATGATCTGGCTCTCGGTGTCTATTAGGTTGTTGGTCGATTCTCTGTTATCGATAAAAATCGGAGCACTCACTTGATATTTATCTACCAGCACATTGATGATGTCTAGTCCAGCGTTGACCGTTCCGGCTGTGTTTAGGTCCGAATAAGGTACCCCATTCACTGTCACTTCACAGCAATCCTCAATAGCGCCATTGGTAAGCCTGTTAAATAGCTTGAACCTAACTGTGTCAAATCTCTGATTGATAGCTGTCTCTAACATGTCAACCTTCTTTATCGTGAATTTTTCTAACAGATACTCATCTTTTTCAAGGTCTAATATTAGGTCACGATACTTCTCTTCCTCGCCTTTTAGCTCCTCGATTCTCTTCTGTTGTCTCTCGATGATGTCTTTGGAGTTCAGCTGCAGGTTGATTTCGTCAAGCTCTCGTTGATAGCTTCTTTTAACATCAATTTCCGGCTGGGCTGTTGATTGATCCCTGGCATTGTCGAGCTGCTCTTCCAATTCCTTGATTTTGTTTTGCAGCCTTTGATAGGATTCGTCTAATGCTGGATTGAAGTCATTTAGGATCTCTTTTTCTTTCGCAATTTCCTCTTCCAGCTCCAAAATCCTTAGGCGGTTCTTTTCCTGATCTTCTATGTCTTGTTTAAGGTGCTTCTGGTTTTCTATTAGAGATTGTTCTAATAGTGCCTTGTTGTTTTTTTCTTTAAGCCCTTCCTGGTTGATCTTCTTAAGCTGCCTTTCAATCTCGCTGTCAAAGTTCTGTTTCATTTCTGCGATCTGATTATGGATGTCGTGCTCCGGCAAGGATTGTTTGCAGGTCGGACAGTTAAAGGCATCCCTTGATGGCTCTTGGAATCTCTTAGCCTTGACATCGTTGTACTGGGTCCTAAGTTTCTGCATGGTGTCGGCTGATTCCTGGATGAGTTTCTCTCTGCTCTCAATTGTTTGAGATGTGTTTTGGATATGCCAGTCAAGCTCCTGTATCATGCCTTTGCAATTCCTTAAACTGCCTTCCAGTTCCATCAATGTCTTAGAGCGCTTTTTCTTCAGTTCCAGCTCAAGATTTCCTAAGTCAACATACATCCGGGTAAGCGTGCCCTGTTTGAACTTAAATCCTTCAGCTATTGCTTCCTGGCTATTGATCCTCTGGTCTATCTCTTCAATTTTGTTAACCAGCAGCTCTTTTTCCTGTTTCAATTTGGTGTAATCAACTTTAGCTGACAGGGTAGGCAGTCCTCTTGTAATTTCGTCAATCCTGGTAGGGATCTGCACGATTTCCTTGTTGTATTTTGCCTTTTGCGACTTGACCCACTTCTGATGCTCTTCCAAAGTCCTGTCATCTAAAACGATCATCAGGGATGCAAGCTCTGGATCCGATTCAATAACCTCTTCATCGGTTAGGTTTCCCACGATGCTCATTAATAGGTTTCTTCTCTTTGTCCAGTGCATCTGTTGTGAAAAATAGGTCACGCTGGTGATCAGTTTGAATACTTCCTCGTCCACCAGGTCTTGAATATAGGATGTGTATTCACCGGCCTTGCATGGCACCTCGTTGATGTAATGCTCGGTTTCGTGTCCAGTCAGCAGTCTTTCAGCCTCGCCCCTTTTCTTGGTCCATTTCTCCCGGTAAACTTTTTTTAATGTTAGAGGTTTTCCATTTACCCTAAACTCTGCTTCTACTGAGTGGTCTAGTCCTGGAATGACGTCACCGTTCTTGTCAAATGTCTTGATGCCAAAGTCCGACCTATAGGCACTATCCTTGCCGAAGAGCACCCACAGATAGGCGTCATATAGCGAGGTCTTTCCTGTTGCATTATCCCCTCTAACGAATATGTTTTCCCCTTCAGGCTCTATCTGAAAAAACTTGATGCCTTTGAAATTACTGAGTGTCATTTTGTGAAGTTTGATTTCTTTCATTCTTGCCTCCTATAGCTTGATAAGTTTTGCAGATTAATTTCTCTTCGTCCCCATTCAATTCGACTTTTAAAACGATATTCTGTCTTAGACAATACAGGTCAAAATTATGAAAACACATATCCCTGTTACAGTAGATCATCCTAATCCTCCCCTTTTAGTTGCCTGTTCCGTTCTTCTAGCTTTCTAATTTCTTTTCTTAGAACTAATGATTCTTCAAACAAATTCAGTCTTTCGGTCTTCATTCTTTCAATGTCCTTTTCATTTCTTCTAATTAACATCTCTGTAAAATCATCTTTGTTTATCGTCATCTTTCCTCCTATTAAATTCCTCACAGGTGTCCGTCTTTTTAACCGACCTTCTCTCCTTGCCTAACCTCTCGCACCAGATGTATTCCACGCTGTCGCCGTAATCCTGACCATTGATGCAGTTCTCGCAGTAGAGCTTGTATCTGTCAACGATGCACATTTTGTCCATTACTTTCCCTCCTGACATTCAGGACAGACATCCACCCAATTTCCGTCTATGTTTAATCTCTTATATCCCTCTGATTTCATTCCATCCTTGGCATCCTGCCAGGTGTCAAATATCGCGTCCATTTCGTTTGTGCACACATCACAGGCGACGATGTAGTGACCGTATTCCTTTTCTATCATGCCTTTATCCCTCTTGCTTCAAGCAACAACTTTATGATTAGGTCTTTCAATAGTCCTATTTCCTCTTTCAATTCCTCTGATTTGTCGTTCTTTTCCATCATACATCTAAGGCCTTCTTGCGCTTTTACCCAATCTTGTTCCAGCATTCCGCAGCGTTTTCTAAGCTGTTCATTAATAACTTTCGCTTCCTCATAAGCTTTTTTGATCCGATCTGCTTCCGGTGATATTTGAGTTAAAGCACTATGGGTTGCATCTTCAGAATTATCATTCGCATACCTATTATGAAACTCAGCTATATGTTTTACTTGTTCTTTAGTTAACTTCATGTTTTCCTCCTATCTATCAAACTCATATATGTATCCATCAGGCGCCATGTTGCTTTTCTTGTTGACCTTATGACAACTGTCACTAACTGTCTGGTAGCTCATATGGTTCTTTCTCCCTGCCTCTCTGACACTTGTGTAAAAATCAACAGCTTCTCTTGTTACCGGACAAACCTTTCTAACTGGTTTTCTGCTTGAGTTAGGACCTGTCATCTTGCCTAGTTTCTGCCTGGTGATGTATGCCAGGTTGTTCAGACAATTGTCTTTCTTGTCTCCGTTTTTATGGTAGACAACGTACTCGGCACTTGGCGGTTTATCCATGTAGGTCTTTTGCATCAGCTTATGTACCCTTTCCTCTTTGCGCTTGCCATCATCTGCTATTAATCTGATTACATATGGTCCACTTTGCTTCTTGGTCGGTTTCAACATCCATGAGCTAGAAGTGAAATTTCTTTTGATATCCCCCATTATCGAGATTTCGTATTTACTGTAGCCTGGGATTTTCTTCCAGATCATTTGCTTATCTCCGATTTATTTAGTTCATCTGCCAAGCCTTGTGCTTCTTCCTTGGTGTCAAAAGCTCCTTGCATATATTCCCTGTTTCCGGCGTGATCTACTCCATTGACATCTAATGTTCTAAAAACCTGATAGATGGTCCGTCCTATGTGGTTCCTGCTTACTTTCCACTCACTTTTCATTCTTGTTCCTCCTCGCAATCTCTCTTTATCGCATCTGCCCATTTTTTAAAGTCGAATGCTATCATTCTTTCATTCTCTTCATCGACTGTCAGTTGGAGAAAAGTATTGCATCCTGGACATTTGCCACTCCCCATGTCTGCCATTCCAAACCCCTCTTGGAATATAGACTTACAAGCCCAAAATACTCGATTGCACACAGGGCATTCACATTTATATCTTTTTCTGCTATCTTCCATTACTGTTCTATCCCCCCACATCACTCACTTACCTCCCTCATCATCTTCTTCTAAGAATTCTCTTAGTGTTTGTGGGTTAATTGATGTTCTACCGTTGACATAGCACCACTGTTGATATCTGTATCTCAAAGCCTCTTTGCTCTTATCATCATTCGCCTGTTCAAATAAATCTTTATTCTTCATCCAGACCCCCTAATATCTCAACTTCCAACCACTGAACCCCGAAAATTATCGCGGATTCGTAATCATACATGAAAACATCGATTCTAATATTCTCTTTGTCATTCCTAAGCGCCCCGCCTGTGTCCTGTATCTCGACAACCCCATAGCCTGGTATGTTGAGCTTGGTTCCGTATGGTAGTCGTGCTGGATCGGCAGCTGCGTACTCTGGACCTGGTCTTTTGCCTGTCGATGTGCTGTTAGGATTCTCATCCGCACATATCCCGCTCTTGTTGTCAAAAGGTGCGTAGGCTGTCACTCTTGCTGTTATAAAAATCTGTTCAGGATCATCAGCGTCAGTACGAATGTCATGCTTAAAATCACGAGCGATTCGATGATCAGATACCGGTTGATAACTCTCATGTTCGACTTCTTGTCCATTGACTTCATCACCTCCGAAAAAATATAGAATCAGGATATAACCTATAAGTAATATGAGCAGCTGGATGAGTTTGATTTTGTTAGGTTTTCCCATAAGACCTCCTATCGCAATGCGGGCAAATGTAGTAATCTAACCGCTCGCTTTTACTGGACACGATCCACTTCGTGTTACAGATCTTGCATTTGGCTTTCATATCATCTCCTCCGATTCATACATATCGTCAATGTAGCGCTTCAAGTCTGTCTTGTAGATTCTGATTGCCCTGCCCACTTTCAACGGCTTTAATTTCTTTTGTGTGACAGCTGCGTAAACGGTAGGTCTGCTTATCTTTAGAAATTCCGCCACTTCTGCGACCGTCAATACATCGTCTAGATCTTCTAGTTTCATGTTTTCACCTCCTAATGGTTTATTCCGTATCGTTCCAATCGGTTTGAATTGATGCCAATCGCTCTGATGTTTTTGTCGCTTTCAACTTTCACAACGATTGTTCTTTGTCTCACGTTTTGCTTTCTCAAGATGTCAAGATCATCCAATTGCTTTAGCGCGTCCCGGTATGAATGATTTGTCCTCGCCAGCTTCTCTCTGAAAATGTCCTTGTCTATGATGTAGTATTGATCCATGATCCTTAGCACAGCTTCCGGATCTCTTGTCAGCTCGTCGATGATGTGTAGCAGCTCGTTCTGTCCCTGGTCTCTTTTCTTTGCGATAATCGGATCCAGGACATCAAGCACGTATTCAAGTCTATCCTTAGGTGCATTGGCTATCATTTCCGCAGCCTTTAGCCTTTCCTCGTTTGATACGGCGTTATAGCCTCCTGTCTTTCTGATTGCCGGCAAGACCTCCGATGTCACCCAGCGCTTGAATCTTTTGGCTGATGGCAGCTTACTAGAGAAGATTAGAGAGTAAAGCCCTGATTCGTTGATGATGGTCATGTTTCTGTTTTGGCTGCCGTCGTGAATCGCGACATCAGCTCTATCCTCATTGTCTATGTGCTTTTGCAAAGCATCCCTTGAGTTCATGTATCCTAATGCCTCGGCGACATCTTTCCCGACAAACCAGGAATCTTTTTCTTTCAGGCATGTACGAACCTGTCCAAATTCTTTGTTTGTGAAAATTTGCAAATCGTTCATAAGTTCCTCCTTTGTTTACATTTAGTGTACTTTCTCATTAAAAAAAATTTCTTCTACAGAACATTTATAGTAGTCAGAAATCTTTTTCTTGATTTCATCTCTTGGTATCCTTTGACCGCTCTCATACATACCAATCGCTGAAACGGACACACTTATTGCTCTTGCAACTTCTTCTTGAGTTTTATTGCCTCTGAGTTGCACCAGCCTTCTGCTTATTTCTTTCCTGTTCATCTAATCAACTCCTTTCGTACACATTTCGTGTTTAAAACAATAATACACGATTCGTGTATATTTGTCAACACGTTGCGTGTTTATTTTTATTGCTTTTTTATCACGCTTTGTGTATAATCATTTTAGGAGGTGTATATATTGAATGATTTTTCAGAGAGATTCAAAATATTAAGAAATAAACATAAGTTGACACAAGAAAAATTAGCAGAAGAATTAGGCATGTCTAAAAGCGCTATAAGTATGTATGAAAATGGGAATAGAGAACCTGACTTTGAAACATTAGAATTAATCGCTGATTATTTTAATGTTGATATTAATTACTTATTAGGAAGGTCTTTTATAGAAAACATGTTT